>CALWQR010000045.1 GCA_944383705.1 uncultured Clostridia bacterium | reverse complement strand
GTTGCAATAAGGGGTAACTATTGCCATCAACGGTTTGCTCGCCTGACGAAAAATCTGCTTCGGATTTGCCCGGCCCGTCCCACCCGGTGAAGCCTTTCGGAGAGGCCGGTCCCTCGGGGGCCCCCGGCGAGACCTTCCCCGGCGCAAGGCCCCCACAGTTGCATACCGCATTGCAAATACGGTATGCCCGGGGGCCTGCGCCGGGGAATTTCTTTTTGGGGCGGATGGAACAATTTGCAATGTGCAATTAGCAATGAGCAATGAGCAACGGGCAGTAACCTGTGAATAGAATGCAGCAGCCAGTAAAAAGCAAGGGTAACTGCTGATATATATGAATATACCCATACCATCAAAAACCGGGCAACCCATGGAGGTTGTCCGGTTTCCTAATATGCAGGGAAAATCGCATTGGATGTCGATAAGCGCTTATTTTTTGAGCGCCTCCCCCGGCGAGACCTTCCCCGGCTGCCGCCCGCCGGTGGAGCGCTTCCTTTCGCGTTCATACCAAAGAGGCGGGCGGCGGCCGGGGAAGGTCTCGCCGGGGGGGCCCCCGAGGGACCGGCCTCTCCTTAAGAGGCGGGTCCCTCCAAGGTCTTTCCCTTTGAGATCATTCCTCCGGCACGGCTTCCTTATGGGAGACGACGAAGGCGCTGCGTTCGGCGGCTTTTTTCATACAGAGCGAGAGGGGGGCACGGTTGAGGTAGGCGGCCAGCCAGGCGGCCCCGAAGCTGTCTCCTGCGCCCACGGTAGAGACGACCGGGGCGGGCACGATATTCTGGAACACGCTTTCCTGGGTGCGGCAATCGTAGGCATAGGCGCCCTTGTTTCCGCAGGTCAGCAGAATGACATTCAGATTGCCGTAGCGGTGGGCGATGGCCCGCACGATGGCTTCGGGCTCCTCGGAGATACAGGAATACAGACCGAACGCGCGCAGCAGGCGCTCGTCCTCGTCGCTGATTTTGAGGATGGTAGCGTTGCGCAGGCACAGCGAGACCGAATCCTTTCCGTAGCAATCGGGGCGCAGATTCAGGTCGCAGAAGACCTCGGGGAATCCGCAGCCCTCCAGCACCGCCGAGACGGCCGAGCGGGAGACCGGGCTGCGCTGAATCAGGGTGCCGAAATAGAGCACATCGATATGCTCTGCGCGGATGCGGTCCAGGTCGGTCTCATGCAGCGCGATATTGTCGTAGGCGGCGTCGGGCAGGATGCGGTAGGTGGGGACACGTCCCTCGTCCAGCGTTACCAGGCACTGTCCGGTCAGCTTGTCCGGCAGGCTCTGAATCCAGTCGGTCCGGATGCCGAACTTCCGCGCCCGTTCCAGCGCCTCGGCTCCGCGCGCATCGGCGCCGACGGCCGAGAGCAGCCAGGACTCACAGCCGCAGGCCGCGCAGTGCGCCGCAAAATTGAGGGGCGCGCCGCCGATGCATTGCTCGTTCGGATACACGTCCCATATGATTTCCCCGATGGATAACACCTTTTTCTTCTGACCCATAATCAGAGCAGTACCGCCTTTCGGTTGAGGAATCGGGGCCGCCAGGGCCCCGCTGCCTATTATTATACCCGATTTTTCCGGATTTGTCAATACGAAAGTCAAAAGAGAGGGGCGGCCCGTGCTGCCGCGGCCAGGCTCCGGCGCCTGGGCAGGCGGTTTGTGATTGCCCGGTGCGGAGACTTTCATCGGCATTTCCCGTATTTTTCATGGAATATCCATGGTTTGGTTTTGCGGCCGTCAGAAATGCCTGCTACAATGATATGCGTAACGGTTCAGTACGTTACCGCCCTGCAATTTCCGGAAGGAAGGCCGTGTACACCGTCCGTTCCGCGGCGGCTGCCGCGGAGAAAGCCTGCGGTCGGGTATATTTGGGAAGGGCAGTGCAGGGACGTCAGATGTTTGGGCGCCGGTTCAAACGGCAGACCGCGCCCAAAGCCAAACGGATCGTCGGGTCCGGTCCGGGCAGCCCGGAGCGGTGCGGGCGGTCTCGCCGCTTTCGCATCCTTTGGTGACTGACCGGGTCGGTTCTGTGCCTCCCAACGCAGATGCAGCCTCCGACGCCGCGTGCCTGCGCACGGGCCCGACCGTTTTTTCCGGACGCCGCTCAAAACGGCGGGCGGCATCCGGAGCCCAAATAAGAAAGGAAATGAAACATGAAGTCCAAACATTCCCAATGGCCTGTCCGGCTGGCCGCACTGCTGCTCCCGGTGCTCTTTCTGACTTCCTGCTCCCTGTACGGGAATCTGACCTCAGACACTTCCGCGCAAAGCGAGGAGGCGTCCGGCGCCTCCACCGGCAATTCGGTTCTCAATTCGGTTACCATCGAAACCGACGGCCAGGATACGGCAGCCGCAGCGGCGGCAGGCCTGCGCAGCGCGGTCAGCGTATACTGCTCCTTTACCTCCACAACGGGGGGCAATACGCCGTGGGATCCGGTGCCCGGCACACAGAGCTTTTATACCACGGGCTCGGGCGTGCTGTACCGTGTGGAAAGCGACGGCAGCGCCTTTGTAATCACCAATTATCATGTGGTGTATGACAGCGACAGCGATACCGACAATCACGTCAGCGACCAGATTTATCTGTACCTGTACGGCATGGAGGACGAGGCCTACGCCATTCCCGCGACCTATGTCGGGGGCTCGGCAAACTACGATATCGCGGTGCTGCGTGTGGAGCAGAGCGAGGTGCTGAAAAGCGCTGTTGACTCCGGCAGCGCGGCGGCCGTGACGGTGGGGGATTCGGATGTGGTCCTGCCGGGCGAAACCGCCATTGCCATCGGCAATCCGTCCGCAACCGGTCTGAGCGGCCTTTCGGTGACCCGCGGCATTGTCAGCGTGGATTCGGAGTATATCACCATGACTGCTGCGGATGATTCGGGTGAGGTATCGTTCCGGGTTATCCGCATCGACGCTCCGGTCAACTCGGGCAATTCGGGCGGCGGACTGTACAACGACGCCGGCGAGCTGATTGGCATTGTCAATGCCAAAATCAACAGTGTGGAGCTCGAGAGCATCGGCTACGCCATCCCCTCCAACGTGGCGCGGGCCATTGCGGACAACATCATCGATTACTGTTACGGCGCCGATTGCGAAACCGTGATGCGGGGAATGCTGGGCATTACGGTGACAACCACCGGCCTTTCCACCGCGTACGATACCGAAACCGGCCAGCTGCTGCGCACGGAGGAGGTCACGGTTTATGAGGTGACGCCCGGCGGATTGGGCGAGGATATCCTGCAGGCCGGGGATGTGATTTGCAGCATTTCGGTCGGGGACCGGACGGTGGAGGTCACGCGGCAATATCATCTGACCGATGCGATGCTGGACGTGCGGGTAGGCGACACGGTTTCCCTGCGGATTGTACGCGATGGGGAAGAGATGACCGTGAGCACCGTGATGACCGAGGAATGCCTGGCCGCCTACTGAGATGCGGCATGGGCGCCGGCCGGCCGGGGGAATTGTGCCCCCGGCCGGTCCCGCTTTTACCGCCGCCTGCGGACGCCCAGCAGCGCGCCGGCAAAGGACAGCGCCAGTACCGCCGCATGCAGCAGAGCCGAGGCCCAGGCCGGATATCCCGATGCATGGGAGCGGAAGAACAGCGAGAGCAGCAGCATCAGAGCCAGCAGCAACAACCCGTTGACCAGCCCGCACACGGCCGGCGCGCTGCCGTGAAGCTTTCCGGCTGCAAAGCCGCCAAGCAGAGCCGTCAGGGCGGCCGCTGCATAGGCCAGCGGGCGGATCATCGGGTCGGGGTCGGGCATAAAGTAGGCGCCAAGCGAGGCCAGCAGAATCAGCCCGGCCCCGATGGCCAGGGTCACCAGAAAGGCGCGGAGCGCTTTTTTGGGGAATTCCGCCGGCGAGGCGGTCTCCTGCTGCCGGCGTTCCGCGGCGGCGGGTCTTTTCTTTTGTCTGCCTGCGCTTTTTGCGCCGCGCAAAGAGGTTCTGGTGGTCATGGGCAAGCTCCTTTCCGGAATCTCCGGCGGCAAAAAACAGCCCCCGGACGGTATTCTGATACAGAATATTCGTCCGGGGGCTGTTTTATGACTGGCGGCGTCAGTCCACCGCGTCCTCTGCCTTGACGTCCACGCGGCTGATTGCGGTTTTGAGGATGCGGATTTTGGTGCGCTCGTGCGAGGTTTCAATCACGCAGGTCTCCTCCTTGATGCTCACAATTTTGCCGATGATGCCGCCGATGGTGGTGATCTCGTCCCCAACCGCCAGCGAGTTGCGCATTTCGTTCTGCGCCTTTTCCTGTTTTTTCTGCGGGCGGATGCCGAAGAAGTAGAACACCACCACCAGCACCACCACCATAATCAGCATGGTCAGCGTGCCGCCGATCGAGCCGGTTCCCTCCGCCAGAATTGCCAGACTGTTGAACATTCCGTTTTCCTCCGTGTTCCTGTCATGATTTTCTTATTATACCGCAATTGCCGGCCGTATGCAATGGACATTTTGTAAATTCTTTCCGCCCGGAGCGTTTTTTTCGGTATTTTCCTGAAATTTGCGCCGAAGGGGCAGAAAAAACAGGGGATCGGTTGCATTTTCCGCGGCTTTATGTTATACTATAAACAGGCAGGCTGTTTCTGCCGCGCGCCGGTCTCTGTTGCCGGCGGCGGCCGTCCTCCCGCGGGGCGGGAGGACGGGCAGATGCCGAAACCCCATGGGGAACCAAAGGATGGAGACGGTATGAAGCAGCCTTATCTGGAATGCGGAAAAATCATCAATCTGCACGGCTTTCGCGGCGATGTGAAGCTGGAGAGCTGGTGCGACAGCCCGGCGGTGCTCGCCTCGCTCGGGCAGCTGTGGTTCCGGCAGGGCGAAGCGTACGTCCCCCGGCGTGTGCTGCACGCCTCGGTCTTCCGGCAGTTCGTGCTGGCGCGGCTGGAGGGTATTGCCGACGAGGAGAGTGCCAACCGCCTGCGCGGCTGTGTGGTGTACGCCGCCCGGGAGGACCTGCCGCTGCCGCCGGGCGGGTGCTTTGTGGCCGACCTGCTGGGACTGCCGGTCCGGCACGCTGACACAGGCGAGCTGCTGGGGACCCTGACCCGGGTGGACCAGCGCGGACATGCCGACCTGTACACCGTGCTGACCCCGCACGGCGAGGAGCTGCTGCCTGCGGTGCCGCAGTTTGTGGTGCGTGCCGACCCCGACGACGCGGTGTACGTGCGCCCCATTCCGGGGCTGCTGGACGGGGGAGGGGAGCCGGTATGATGCGGTTTGATATCATGACGCTGTTCCCCGAGCTGGTGGAAACCGTGCTGGGGGCCAGCATTCTCGGCCGGGCACAGAAGAGCGGCGCCATTTCGGTGCGTACTCACCAGATCCGGGACTATGCCGAGGACAAGCACAACCGCGTGGACGATACCCCCTACGGCGGGGGCAAGGGGATGCTGATGATGGCTCCCCCCATCTACCGCTGCTATCGCGGCGTCCTGCGGCAGCAGGAGGCCGAGGGACTGGAGGAGCTGCGGCGGCGGGTCATTTATCTCTCCCCGGCCGGGCGGGTGCTGGACCAGGGGAGGGCGGCCGAGCTGGCCTCTGGGTACAACAACCTCATCCTGCTCTGCGGGCATTACGAGGGGGTGGATCACCGCATTGTGAAGGAGATTGTGGACGAGGAAATCTCCATCGGCGACTATGTGCTCACCGGGGGGGAGATCCCGGCCTGCATTCTGGCCGACTGCGTTGCCCGGCTGGTGCCGGGCGTGCTGGCGGACGCCGAGTGCTACGAAAAGGAAAGCATCTCCTCCGGCCTGCTGGAATATCCCCAGTATACCCGGCCCTACGATTACCACGGCATGTGCGTGCCGGACGTACTGCTCTCGGGCCACCATGCCAACATTGAGGCCTGGCGGCGGGAGCAGTCCCTGCGCCTGACGGCCGAGCGCCGCCCCGACCTGCTCCGGAACGCACAGAAGCTCACATAAACACACATCAGCGGACACAGCGGACAGCACTCCTTACATCCGGCGCCGGCGGCGCCGCACGGGGGCTGTCCGCTGTCTGTTCTGCTCCCTCCGCCGGCGGGAAAGGGGGAGGCATGATACTTGAATGGCTGGACGGGCTTTCCGCGCGGCTCTGGCGGGCCGCGCGCGAGAGCCGCCTGCTCACCGCGCTGAGCCGGGAGCGCGGCGCGCCGGAACGCCTGGGCGGGGCGTTCGGCTTTCTGGAGGACCGTGCCGACGGCCCGGCGGCGATCCCCGCGCAGGCGCGCTGGCAGTTCCGCTTCCGCCGCCGGGTGCTGTGCTGGCAGCAGGAAAGCCTGCTGCGCCGCGGAATCCGGGAGGCCTGCGGCTGGATGCTGCGGGGCAGCGTGGGCTCCTACGGGGTGTTTTTGCTGATTTTCGGCACGGTGTCACTCTGCGTTTACTGGCTTACCGGAAATGTTTCTCCGGCCTCCACGCGGATGCTGGTGCCGCTGATTGCGGTGATCTGCTCGCTGCCTCTGCTGCATTCGCTCCGCTCCTGTTCCTGGGCCATCCGCCGGGGGTGGCTGCTGCGCCGGTTTCTGCTGGATTTTTGCGGTCTGCCCGAGAGCTCGTTCGGCCGGGAGGATCGCGGCGAGGAACGCCGGCTGGCGCCGGTGCTGCCCGGCATTCTTGCCGGACTGCTGACGGTTTTTCTGCATCCGGGGCTGGTTGCGGCGCTGTTTGCGCTGCCCCCGGCGGCTGCGCTGCTGGCGTCGGTGCCTGAGCTGGCTCTGCTGGGCGTGATGCTGGTCTTCCCGTTCCTCGGCCTTGGCGCGCATCCGTCGGCCCTGCTGGCTGGGCTGCTGCTGGTGTGCGACCTGCTGTGGGCGGGCAAGCTGATCAGCGGCCGGCGGCAGGCGGGGTTCGGTCGGACCGATCTGCTGGTGCTGCTGCTGGCGGCTCTGTTTGCCGGCGCGGGGCTGGTTGGCAGTGCCGGGACGGTATCCGGGGGACTGCTACCGGCCTTTCTGCTGGTATCGGCCTGGGTGCCGGTGCGCGCGCTGTCGGGCTCGGCGCTCTGGCAGCGCCGCTGTGTGTGCGCGCTGCTCACCGGCATGACCGGCTGCGCCCTGCTGGGGCTCTGGCAGTATTTCAGCGGCAGGGCCGAGCTGCGCTGGCTGGATCTGTCCCGGTTCGGGGACGTCGGGGGGCGGGTGAGCGTGTTGTTCGGCAACCCGAATCTGCTGGCGGTCTTTCTGCTGCTGGCGCTGCCGCCGGCGCTGGGGGAGCTGCTGGCCCCCGGCGGGAGCCTCCCGCGGCGGCTCTTCGCCGGGGCGGCTTTCGTCACGGGCAGCCTCTGTCTGCTGCTCACCTGGTCCCGCGGGGCCTGGCTGGGCTGGCTGACGGCTCTGCTGCTGATGCTGCTGCTGCACAGCCGGCGCAGCCTTTCCTGCCTGCTTCTGCTGCCGCTGCCCCTGGCGGCGGGGCTCCCCCTGCTGCCGCACAGCGTGGTCAACCGGTTCGGCAGCATCGGCAGTCTGAGCGAGAGCTCGGCGCGCTTCCGCTGGTATACCTGGCGCGGGGTGCTGCGGCTGCTGCGCGCCCGTCCCTGGGGCGTCGGAGCCGGGGAGGCCGCCTTCCGCGCGGTCTACCCCGCCTACGCGGTGTCGGGGACCGAACGGGTCATGCACACGCACCAGCTGTTTTTGCAGACCGCGGTGCAGCTGGGGCTGCCGGGGCTGCTGGTGCTGCTGCTGATTCTGTGGCAGCTGCTGCGCCGGACGGCGGCCTTTTGCCGGCGGAAGCCCGAACGGGCCGGACGGGCCCGTCTGCTGGGCGCTGCGGGCGCCGTTGCGGGGGCTCTGGTGATGGGAATGTTTGACGACATCTGGTATCACGGCGGGCTGTTCTGGCTATTCTGGGCTGTTTGCGCCCTGCTGCTGAATCTGAGCGAGAGGAGGGATTCCGGCCAATGTCTGTGGGATCGGACAAATCCGGCCGCCTGCGGCTGAATCCGCTGGACTGGCTGCTGCTGGGGCTGATTCTGCTGGGGCTGCTGCTGGGGGCGTGGTACCTCTGGCGGCAGAGCCGCGGAACGGGGGAGCGCGTGGAGCTGACGGTTCTGCTGCGCCTGCCGGCGGTCGAGCGCAGCCTGCTGGAGTCTGCCGACGGGCTGTTTGCGGCGGGCAGCGCGGTGCGCAACGGGAACGGCACCGCAGTGCTTGGCACGGTGCGGGAGGTGCGGGTGCGGGAGCGCCTGCTGCCGGCCGTGCGGGAGGGCGGGCTGGTGTGGGAGCCCGACCCGCAGCTGGCCGACCTGGAGGTGACGGTGCGCATGACCGCGCAGCGGCAGGCCGGGAACGGGCTGCGCGTGCAGGACTTGCGGATTGCGGCGGGCGGCACCGGCAGCTTTTGCCTGGGGAACTATTTTGCCGCCGCGGCCGAGATTGTATGGGTGGAGGAGCAACCGGATGAACGAACGGAATGAAACAGAAGGGGGCTTCCGGCTGTCGGACTGGTTCCTGGTGCTTCTGCTGGCGCTCTGCATTGCCGGCATGGTGTTCCGGCAGTGGAGCCTGCGCCGCGGCGGGACCGGAGAGCTGGCGGTCTACACCGTCACGGCCGAATGGCGGGACGTGGACAGCCGCACTGCCGACTGCCTGAGCGAGGGGGAGTGGCTCCGCACGGGCGCCGGGGAGCTCTTCGGACAGGTGGTGCGGGTCGAGCGCCTGCCGGCGGCGGTCCGGCTGTCCGAGGGCGGGCAGTGGTACGAGGGCACATGGCCGGACGAGGCGCGCTGCGGCCTGGTGCTGACCCTGTCGGTCCAGGCCCGGGAATCGCAGGGGCTGCTGCTGCGCGGCGGCACGCATCCGCTGAACACCGGCGAGACATATCTGCTGTACTCCGGTCGGGCCGAGCTGCGCCTGTTTGTCCGTTCATGCGTCCAAAATCAGGATGTACAGGAAAGTAATTCCTGATTTTGGCTGCAAATGTGTACGATACACACAAAATCGAAAGTGCGAATTTGTGAAAATGCGTTGGATTGTCTATTGATTTTGCGGCGTTTTTTTGGTATACTATAATTGTCGAAAAGAGGTCTCCGCGCCCGGGCGCGGAGACGGAATCTACAGAACAGGGGAGCGGGATGCACATATGATTTCGCGCGATGTCGTAATTACCAATGCCAGCGGTCTGCACGCCAGACCGGCCACGTTCTTTATCCAGAAAGCCAATTCCTATCCGTGCAATATCTGGGTGGAAAAAGAGGATCGCAAGGTCAATGCCAAAAGCCTGCTGGGCGTCCTTTCGCTCGGCATTGCCAAGGGCATGTCGGTTACCCTGATTGCGGACGGAGCCGAGGAAGAGGAGGCTCTGCGCGGGCTTGCCGCACTGATTGAGAGCGGCTTTACCGAGGCCTGAGCCGTTTCTGACGGCAGGGCGGGGGAGGAGCCCCACGCGGGAGGAGCCCCGCGCGGGCCGTTGCTACATCAACCCGGGCCGTCTGCGGCCCTCTGCCGGGACGGTGCCGGATGCGGGAGACTGCCCCGAGGCGGGGCGCCCGGCGTCCGGCCCCTTTCATAATCATTCGAGCGGCGTGCGCCGGGATCAGCGATCCGGGAAGGTGGCACGCCGCCGTTTTTCCAGGCGGCGCCGTGCGGCCCCGGCGTTGCCGCGGTCTGGCTGCGCGCCGTGCGGGCGACGGCGGCGCGGGCAGATTCCCGTGCGAGTGCTGCCGGGAATTGCGCGGCGCGTTCTGCCTGCGCGGGAGGAGGTGCACCATGTCCGACGAAGAAATCCGGCGGAGACTGCTGGAAAAAGCCAATACGCTGCCCCTGACTCCGGGGGTTTATCTGATGCGGGATCGCGGCGGGCGGGTGATTTATGTCGGCAAATCCCGCCGGCTCAAGAGCCGGGTGTCGCAGTATTTTCAGAACAGCGACAAAAATACGAAAACCGCGCGCATGGTCTCGGCCGTGCGGGATTTCGATTATTACCTCTGCGACAACGAGATGGAGGCTCTCTCGCTGGAGAACACCCTGATCAAGCAGCACACCCCCAAATACAACATCCGCCTCAAGGACGCCAAGTCCTATCCGTATATCAAGATTACCGCCGGGGAATACCCCCGGCTGGTCTTCACACGCAGGCGCGACGCCGACCGGGCCCGCTACTTCGGCCCGTATTCGGGCTCGGGCACGGCCTATGCGCTGATTGAGCTGGTCAACCGCACGCTGCGGCTGCCCAACTGTTCGCGCGTCTTTCCGCGCGACATCGGCAAGGGCCGCCCCTGCATTTATTACCAGATGAACCGCTGCTGCGGGGTATGCACCGGGCAGGTGCCGCCCGAGGAATACCGGCAGTCGGTGCGCGATGCGGCCGAGCTGCTGGGGGGGCGCAGCGAGGCGGTGCGCCGCCGGCTGGAGGCCGACATGCTGCGGTTTTCGGAACAGGAGAACTTTGAGGCCGCCGCGCGCTGCCGCGATACCCTGCGCGCGCTGGGCGCCCTGCGCGAAAAGCAGAAGGTGGTTGCCTCGCCCGATACCGAGCAGGATGTGGTGGCGCTGTATTCCGACGATTTCTGCTCCTGCATCTCGGTTTTCTGCATCCGCGCCGGAGTGCTGCACGACAGCCAGGACTTTCTGTTCGGCGCCGACAGCATTTTGGAGCCCGAGGATATGACCTCTTTTCTCGCCGAGCACTACAAGCTCCGCGCCGACATCCCGCCGAAGGTGCTGCTGGCCTTTGAGACCGACCCCGAGGACCTCGGGATGCTCTCGGAGGTGCTCTCCTCGCTGGCCGGGCGGCGGGTGCACGTCTACACCCCCGAGCGTGGAACCCTGCACACCCTGTGCGCACTGGTCGAGAAGAACGCGGCCGAGAAGGCCAAGCGCTACCGGATGGATACCGAGACCAAGGAGGGGACGTTGGTGCGCCTGGCCGGGCTGCTCTCGCTGGAGTCCTATCCCGAGCGCATCGAGGCCTACGACATCTCCAATTTCGGCTCCGAGCATCTCACGGCCGGCATGATTGTCTGCCGGGACGGGGCCTTTTGCAAGGCGGATTACCGCAGCTTCCGCATCCGTACCGTGGAGGGAACCGACGATTACGCCTCCATGCGTGAGGCGCTCTCGCGCCGGCTGGCCCATCTCTCGGACGCATCGGGCTCCTTTTCCGAGCCCCCCGACCTGATTCTGCTGGACGGCGGCCGGGGGCACGTATCGGCCGTGCGGGAGCTGCTGCGCGGGCTGGGGCTGGAAATCCCGGTGTTCGGCATGGTCAAGGACGATTACCACAAAACCCGCGCGCTGTGCACCGCGGAGGAGGAAATCAGCATTGCCCGGCAGCAGGACGTGTTTTCGCTGATTTACCGGATTCAGGAGGAGGTGCACCGCTACACCCTGCGCTGCATGGAGGCGGCCAAGCGCAAAACCCTGACCACCTCGGCGCTTACGGTCATCCCGGGCATCGGCCCGGCCAAGGCCAAAAAGCTGCTGTTGGCACTGGGGGGCCTTGCGGCGCTGAAGGCAGCCGACCCCGGGCAGCTGGCGGCCGTCCGGGGCATTTCCCGGCGGGACGCCGGGGCGGTGTATGCCTATTTTCACGGCGGCGCCGGAGAGGCGGACGCCGCGAATGACGCGGCGGACGCGCCGGCAGGGCAGGAGATGGAACCGGCCGGGCAGGTGGCGGAACCGGCCGGGCAGGTGGCGGAACCGACAGGACAGGATACCGGAACAGGAGGAACCGTATGATGCGCATCATCACCGGGCGTGCGCGTGGCGTGCGCCTGACCGCACCCGAGGGGGAGCACACGCGCCCCACCGCCGAGCGGGTCAAGGAGGCGGTGTTTTCCATGCTGCAATTCGAGCTGGAGGAGCGGCAGGTGCTGGATCTGTTTGCCGGCTCGGGCCAGCTGGGGCTGGAGGCGGTCAGCCGCGGGGCGGCGCACGCCGTGCTGGTGGACAGCTCCCGCGCTGCGGCCGAGGTCATCCGCCGCAACTGCGGGCGCGCCCGGCTGCAGGACTGCTGCGAGGTGCTGTGCGCCGACGCCGTGGGCTTTCTGCGCGGCTGCGCCGGGCGGCGGCGCTTTGACCTGGTCTTTCTCGACCCGCCCTATGCCGCCGGCCTGGTCCCCGTCATGCTGCGGCTGCTGACCGACGGGGAAATTCTCCCGGTCGGGGGCACGGCGGTCTGCGAAACGGCCGCGGCGGCGGATGTGTTTGCGGGGGACGCCGCGCTGGCCTCACGCTTCCTTTTGCTGCGGCAGACGCGCTATGGCGCGGCCTGCGTCACGCTGCTGCGCCGCACCGACGCTGCCCCCGCCCAGGGCTGAGGGCGTCCCGGCCCTCCCGCCGCGGAGCGGGGAGGCGGCCGCGCTTTACACTTCTTTTTGGAAAGGCATGGTTGGCTATGAGTCTTGTGATTCTTCCCGGCAGCTACGACCCGATGACGCTGGGGCACCTTGCGCTGGTCCGCCGCGCGCTGGAGCGCTTTGACGAGGCGGTTGTGGCCGTAATGGTCAACCCGGACAAGCGCACACTGTTCGACATGGATACCCGCGCGGAGATTGCCCGGCTGACCCTTACCGGGCTGCCGCGGGCGCGGGTGGTCTGCGACGGCGGACTGCTGGTGGATCTTTACCGCCGCCTGCACGCCGACGCGGTCTGCAAGGGCTGGCGCAACGAGCGGGATCTGGCCTACGAGCGGAAAATGGACGAGTGGAACCGGGCGCACAATCCCGCCTTCCGCACCCTGCTGCTGCGCGCGGAGGGGGAGTATGCCAACGTCAGCTCCACGCAGGTGCGCGAGCTGCTCCGGCAGGGACGCCGGCCCGAGGGACTGGTGCACCCCGCCGCCATGGACTGCCTGTTGTCGCATCTGCCGCCCGCGCGGCCGGATGAGGGGGCCACAGAATGAACCGCTACCGGAAGCTGTTTTCGGATACCGTGATTCTGGCCTTCGGCACCTTTGGCTCCAAGCTGCTGGTCTTCCTCCTGATGCCGCTGTACACCGCGCTGCTCTCTCCTGCGGAGTACGGCACGGCCGAGCTGATTACCAGCACCGCCAACCTGATTATGCCCTTTGCCTGCCTGGGGGTAACCACCGGCATGTTCCGGTTTGCCGCCGAGCAGGGGAGGGACCAGGCCCGGGTATTCTCCTCCGGGCTGGCGCTGGTGGGGGCTGGGTTCGGGGCTCTGCTGCTGGTGGGGCTGCCCCTGTATGCCTGGGGCGGGCTGCCGCTGGATGTGGGGCTGGTGATTCTGTATGTGCTGTCGGCCGACCTGCAGGCCGTCTGCGCCCAGTATATCCGGGCGCTCGACCGCACCCGCCTGTTCGCATGGCAGGGAGTGTTCAACACGCTGCTCACCATCCTTTGCAACCTGCTGTTCCTGATTGCCTTTGGCATGGGGGTCACCGGATATGTGCTTGCCGTAATCGTGGGTAACCTGTGCACCACGGCGCTGCTGGTTGTGGCCGGCCGGCTCTGGCGGGTGTTCCGCCCCCGGCTTGTCAGCCGGGAGACCATGCGGGAGCTGTTCCGCTTCAGCCTGCCCATGATTCCCACCACGATCTGCTGGCTGATTACCGACCTGTCCGACCGCTATTTCGTCACGGCCATCTGCGGGGAGGCTGCCAACGGCATTTACGCGGCGGCCTACAAAATTCCCACCATTGTCAATCTGGCGTCCGGCATCTTCATGCAGGCCTGGCAGTTCTCGGCCGTGGCGCAGTCTGCGGACGACGGGGCCTGCCGCCGGTTTTACTCCGAGGTGTTCCGGGGCTTTCTGTCGCTGGTTTTCATCGGCGCAGCGGTACTGCTGCTGCTCTCGCGCTTTCTCTGCCGCCTGCTGCTGGACAGCAGCTATTTTGAGGCCTGGCGCTACATGCCCACGCTGCTCTGCGCGGCAGCGCTCGAGGCGGTGGTTTCTTTCCTTGCCACGGTGTATCTGGTCAAAAAGAAGAGCATGCACTCCTTCCTCACGGCCATGGCCGGCGCGGGGCTGAACCTGCTGCTCAACGCGCTGATGATTCCCGGCATGGGGGCGCTGGGGGCGGCGGTTGCCACGCTGATCGGCTACGGGGCGGTGTATCTGCTGCGGATGTGGGACGTTCCGCGTCTGCTGCGCTTTGGTCTCTGTCTGCCGCGGCAGGCGGTCAGCATTGCGCTGCTGCTGGCTCTGGCGGCGGCGATGACCATCGCCCCGCCCGGCCGTCTGCTATGGGGGGGACTGCTGACCCTGGGCATCTCTGCCCTGAATCTGCCGGCCCTGGTGCGGGGGTTGCGCGAGCTGCTGCACAGCCGCCGCGCGGGCTGAGCGCTGCCTGCTGCGGTTTCTGAAATCCGCTCCGGCAGCCCACGGCGGGGCGGTTAAGCCTTTTGCCCGGCTTCCGCGGCCGGAAGGGCGGACGGCGCGGGCAGGGAACCGGCCGCGGCGGGGGCGGAAATCCGCTCCGGCGGCCCTCGGCGGGGAGGGTGAGCCTTTTGCCCGGCTTCCGCGGTCGGAAGGGCGGAGGGGCGCGGGCAGGGAACCGGCCGCGGCGGGGGCGGAAATCCGCTCCGGCGGCCCGCGGCGGGGAGGGTGGCCTTGCCCGACTTCGCCCTTTCCGGCCCCGCTTCGCCCTTTTCCGGCAGACCGGCGGCAAAATGCGTACCGGTCTGCTTTTATATCCGAAAATCAACCGGTTTCCGCATGGGTTTTGTCGCTTCTTTCTTGTGATTCTTCATTAGTTTTTCACGCGGATCGACGACTTTTTTCTGCGGCGGGAATGTGGCTTTTTGCCTTGACATTCCCGCCTTTTTGTATTATACTTTTAATTGAACAATCACGCGGAAAGCGGGGTGCCGGCGGCATTCCGCGGTGTGCACAG
>CALWQR010000044.1 GCA_944383705.1 uncultured Clostridia bacterium | reverse complement strand
CGCCGCATGACCGCTACCGGAGAGATTGTGATCGAGCAGCCCGCATCTGTTCAGGCTTCCTCCGGGCCGGACGGCGATGCCTCTGAAACGCTCGGGAAGGACGGGCGCGCCGGCAGCGCAAACCGCCACGCAGACAGACCCGCGGAGGGCGGCGAGGGCGACTGCTTTGCGGCAGACAGTGAGCCGGACAGCGACGAAACGCCCACCGCAGAGCCGGACAGGGAAGATGTTCCCAGCGGCTCCGACTCCGCAACCGATATTTCAACCGAAAAGGAGACTCCATCCAATGGCAACAAGAATTGACGGAAAGCTGATCTCGGCGCAGATCCGGGAGGAAATCAAGCAGGAAAGCAGGGCCTTTGCCGCCGCGCAGGGCTTTGTGCCGGGGCTGGCGGTGGTAATTGTGGGGGACAACCCCGCCTCGCAGGTCTATGTGCGCAACAAGAAAAAGGCCTGCGAGGAGGTCGGCTTTTACTCCGAGGTGCACGCGCTGCCGGCCGACACCACACAGGAGCAGCTGAACCTGCTGGTGGACCGGCTCAACGGCGACGACCGCATCCACGGCATTCTCGTGCAGCTCCCCCTGCCGGCCCATCTGGACGAGACCGAGGTGCTGCTGCGCATCCGGCCCGACAAGGACGTGGACGCCTTTCACCCCTACAACGTGGGCAAAATCATGATTGGCAACCCCGATTTTCTGCCCTGCACCCCGGCCGGCGTCATGGCGCTGCTCGAGCGCAGCGGCATTGACCCGGCGGGCAAGCGGTGCGTGGTGGTGGGCCGCAGCAACATTGTCGGCAAGCCGATGGCCATGCTGCTGCTGCACGCCAACGGGACCGTAACGGTCTGCCACAGCAAAACCCGCGACTTGGGTGCGGTCTGCCGGGAGGCCGACATTCTGGTGGTTGCCATCGGAAGGGCGGATTTTGTCGGCGCGGATATGGTCAAGCCCGGCGCGGTGGTCATCGATGTGGGCATGAACCGCCGCCCCGACGGCAAGCTGACCGGCGACGTGGACTATGCCGCGGTGGAGCCGGTTGCCTCGGCCATCACCCCGGTTCCGGGCGGCGTCGGCCCTATGACCATCACCATGCTGCTCAAAAATACCTTGACGGCTGCAAAAAAGGCGGCGGAGAACAGGCGCGGCTGAGCGGCCCGGACGGTTTTTCCAATCCGCCGGACGGCAGAGCAAGACGCGGGGCATGGCCGGTGACGCGCACCGGTGGGTTGTGCGCTTCCTGTACCCGAGCCGGTTGCACACCGGGCGGCCGTTCGTATGGTCGCCGCAAGGCAGAATCGATTGCGGCGCAAAAGCGACTCTCATCTCAAAAAACGATAGCGCCGCCGCGGCGGCTGCGAAAGGAACGGATAGAAAAAATGAAGAATACCGAAAAGACAATGGACAAAATTGTGGCGCTGTGCAAAACGCGCGGCTTCATCTTCCCGGGCTCCGAGATTTACGGGGGCCTGGCCAACTCCTGGGATTACGGCCCCCTGGGCGTCGAGTTCAAGAACAACGTCAAGCGGGCTTGGTGGAAGAAGTTTGTGCAGGAGAGCCGCTACAATGTCGGCCTGGACAGCGCCATCATCATGAACCCGCAGACCTGGGTGGCCTCGGGGCATGTGGGGGGCTTTTCGGACCCGCTGATGGACTGCAAGCAGTGCAAATCCCGCCACCGCGCCGACAAGCTGATTGAGGACTACGCCGCCGCAAACGGCCTTGACGACGTCAACCCCGCCGGCTGGAGCTTTGAGGAGATGGCCGGCTATATCCGCGAGCACAACATTGCCTGCCCGGTGTGCGGCGGGCACGAATTTACCGACATCAAAAAATTCAACCTGATGTTCAAAACCTTCATCGGTGTGACCGAGGACAGCACCAGCACGGTCTATCTGCGCCCCGAGACCGCGCAGGGCATTTTCGTCAACTTTGCCAACGCGCAGCGCACCGCCCGCAAGAAGCTGCCCTTTGGCGTGGCGCAGATTGGCAAATCCTTCCGCAACGAGATTACGCCCGGCAACTTCGTGTTCCGCACCCGGGAGTTTGAGCAGATGGAGCTGGAGTTTTTCTGCAAGCCCGGCACCGATCTCGAGTGGTTCGCCTATTGGAAGGATTACTGCCACCGGTTCCTGCTGCAGCTCGGCCTGCGCGAGGAGAACCTGCGCCTGCGCGACCACGATCCCGAGGAGCTGGCCTTCTATTCCAAGGCGACTACCGATTTTGAGTTCCTGTTCCCGTTCGGCTGGGGCGAGCTGTGGGGCGTGGCCGACCGCACCGACTACGACCTCGGCCAGCACCAGAAGCACAGCGGCAAGGACCTGACCTACTTTGACCAGGAGACCGGCGAGCACTACCTGCCCTATGTCATTGAGCCCTCGCTGGGGGCCGACCGCGTGGCGCTCGCCTTCCTGGTGGACGCCTACGACGAGGAGGTCATCGACGCCGAAAAGAACGATGTGCGCACCGTGCTGCACCTGCACCCGGCGCTGGCTCCCTACAAGGCCGCGGTGCTGCCCCTCTCGAAGAAGCTCGGAGAGGCGGCCGCCGAAATTCACGGGGAGCTCTCCAAGTACTTCATGGTGGACTACGACGAAACCGGCTCGATCGGCAAGAGATACCGTCGGGAGGACGAGATCGGCACCCCGCTCTGCATCACTGTGGACTTTGAGACCGTGGGCGACGAGACCCGCCCGGCCGATCACTGCGTGACCGTGCGCGACCGCGACACCATGCAGCAGGTCCGTGTTCCGATTGAAGGGCTCAAGGCCTATATCGAAGAAAAAATTGCGTTCTGAGGCCCGCCGGCCGCACAACGCAGCAGCCCCGGATGCATCGGCATCCGGGGCTGCTGCGCCGAATGAAGAGAAGAAGGGAGGAATTCCGATGATCCGTCTGCTTCCAATTGCCGCGGACAATCTGTTTGACATCTGCGAGCTGACCACCAACCCGGACGGCCTGCCCACCCCCGTAGAGGGCTACCTGTGTTGCAACGGCTCATCCATTGCCGAGGCCTGCTATT
Organism: uncultured Clostridia bacterium; assembly: GCA_944383705.1. Classification (GTDB taxonomy): domain Bacteria; phylum Bacillota; class Clostridia; order Oscillospirales; family CAG-272; genus UMGS1865. The sequence continues at coordinate 11,911 of CALWQR010000044.1, read as the reverse complement.
TCCCGGACATGGTGCCCCTGGGTATTTATGCGGACGACGTGCCGGTCGGCTTTGTGATGTACCGTCATCGCAGCGGCGAGAGCAGCGCCATGCTCCTGCGGCTGATGATTGACCACCGGTTCCAGCACAGGGGCTACGGCCGCCAGGCCCTGCGGCTGACTCTGGACCGGCTGCGCCGGGCCGGCGTCAGGCAGGTGACTCTTGGCGTGGACGACGCCAACCGGATTGCCAAGCGGCTGTACGCTTCCTTCGGCTTCGTCTTTACCGGAACCGTTGAGAAGGGCGAGCAGATTTACCGCCTGGAATGGGAAACGCCCGTGGGAGGGCCGGCCTGACTGGCCGGCCCTCCCACGGGCTGTCTGTACGCCCCGGCCCCCGGCCGCCGGCGCGCTTACGAATAGGTCCGGATGATTTCCTCGGCAATCTCCCGCCTGGGCACGCACCGGTCCATTGCCTGCTTTTCGATGTATCGGTGCGCCTCTCCCTCGGTCATTTTCAGGCTGCCAATCAGAATCCATTTCGCGCGGTTGACCAGGCGGATTTCCTGCATCTTTTCCTCGGTGGAAAGGGTTTTCCTTTCAAATTTTTTCAGCCGCTCCCGCGTTGCAACCATCCAGTCAATCGCCTGGGATACAATCGGCCGGGAGGTGGGCTTTGGCAGCACGTACACCCCGTATTCCGCCACCTTGCCGTAGGTGTCGGCGTACAGCTCCGCCCGGACCAGCAAGAGCGCCACGGTGGTTTTGAGGCCGGAGAGCTCTATGGCAAACCGGACGCCCGCATCGTCGGGCAGCGGAGAGTTGACCACGATGAAATCATAGGGGCGGGCGGCCAGCGCGCGCTTGGCCGCGCTGACGCTTTCCTCCACCCGGACGGGCGAAAATCTGGAATCGGGGAGCAGAGCGGCAAGCGCCGAATGAAAGGCCCCCGATGCCGAAACAACCAGAACGCTGTATGTCTGTTCCGGTAACACAGTACTCCCCCCTTTCCCGGGCTGTTATCCGAACGAATGAAGCTTCCTGCCGTACAGCTCGATGAGCTGCCGGGGCAGATGCTCGCGGATAAATCCGCTTTCCTTCATCACGGCAATGGCCTCGTCCAGCGTGGCGGGGAGCCTTTGGAAGCCGGCAAGGACCTCGCTCTCTGCCGTGAAGAAGTTGATGTCGGCGGCCGGCGGCGGCGTCAGGCCGTGCCGGACGCCGTACAGGCCCGCGTAGATGAGCAGGGCAAAGGCCAGGTACGGGTTTGCCGTCGGGTCGGGCGAGCGGAGCTCCGCTCGCCTCTGCTCGTATACGGCGGCGGGAACCCGGAGCAGCTGGGAGCGGTTCTCGGCCGACCAGGAGATGTAGGAGGGGGCCTTGTTGCGGCCGGCTCTCTCGTAGGACGCCTGGCAGGGGTTGAGAAAGGCGGTCATGTCGGGGATCCATTTCAGAATGCCGGCGATGATGGGGTCCAGGGGGACCTCGCCCGTGCCGCTCCGGGCCGAGATGTTGATGTGAAAGCCGTTGCCCGCCTTGTCCTTGAGGGGCTTGGGGGTAAAGTCCGCCCACAGGCCGTTGATGCCGGCCACGGTTTTGACAACGGTCTGAAAGGTCTGGGTCTGGTCGGCGGCGGTCAGCGCGTCGGAATACCGGAAGTCAATCTCGTTCTGCCCCGGCCCCTCCTCGTGGTGGGAACTTTCGGGGCGGATGCCCATTTGCTCCAGCATCAGGCAGACCTCGCGGCGGATGTTTTCGCCCTTGTCCTCCGGCGCAATATCCATATAGCCCGCGTCGTCGTAGGGCGTGTCGGTCCGGTTGCCGTGCTCGTCCAGCCGGAACAGATAAAATTCCAGCTCGGGGCCGAAGTCAAACGCCACCCCGCATTTTTTCGCGTCCTCCACGGCGCGGATCAGAATGCTTCTCGTATCGCATTCAAAGGCCCTTCCGTCGGGGTAGGTGATGGTGCAGAACATCCGGATAACCCGCCCGTGCTCCGGGCGCCAGGGCAGCACCGCAAGCGTTGCCGGGTCGGGGTGCAGCATCAGGTCGGAGTGCGTCTCGTCGCCAAAGCCCCGGATGGCCGAGGCGTCAAACGCAATGCCGTCAGCAAAGGCGCGAGGGAGCTCACCCGGCATCACCGAAATGTTCTTTTGCTTGCCGTAAATGTCGCAGAAGGCCAGGCGGATAAACTTGACGTCCTCCTCCCGGACATATTGCAGCACCTCCTCTTTCGTGTACTTCATTTCCTTCCCTCTTTCCTTTCTCAGTTTGCCACGTACATCTGCTTGTACGGGTTGCCGGTATCGGGGGTGACCACCACAAACGCGGCGTCCAGGATCCCGGCTTCGTCAAGCCCAAACAGGGCGCAGTACTCGGCCAGGTAAGGTTGCAGGCGCGCCAGGTCGCGCTCTGTCGCCCGGCCGACGCTGACCTGGTCGGGGAAGACGACGCCCTTGCAGTCCGAGCGCAGAAACAGCTGTCCGCCGTGCATCCCGGTGCAGGGGAAGCTGCCGACAATCGGGCGGTCCGGGCACCCGATTCCAAGGACGGCAATGATGCCGCCCGCCTGATACTCTCCCAGAAAGCTCCCGGCCTTCCCGCCGATAATCATCACGGGAACCCGGTCCCCGTACGCCTTCATATGAATTCCGGCGCGGTATCCGGCGTTGCCCCTGACATAGATCTTGCCGCCACGCATCGCGTAGCCCGCCGTATCGCCGATGTTTCCCTCCACCACAATGCGGCCGTCATTCATCGTGTCCCCCACAGCGTCCTGCGCGTTGCCCCGGACGCGGATCTCCCCGCCGTTGAGATACGCGCCCAGCGCGTTCCCGGGGACCCCGCTGATTGCAATCGTTTTGCCGGACATGCCCGCGGCAAGGAATCGTTGCCCCAGGCAGCCCGAAATTTCAATGCGGCCCTCGGCCCGGCGCAGCCGTTCGTTGAGCGCGGCGCAATCCAGACCCTTTGCGTCAATGACACACTTCATTATACCATACCTCCGGGCATTTTTCTATGCTGATTTTGTGAATATGCGGGCCGGCCGGGCGATTTTCCATGCCGTGCGCCGGCCTCCCGCGGGCTTTTTTATTCCCCCGCGTGGGAGATGCCGAGAATTTCAAGCTCCTTGCCGGTCAGTCCGATCCCGCGCAGCATCAGCCGGTTCCCCCGCAGCGCCTCGATGGAGTTGATGCCCATGCCGCCCATCATCTCCTTGATTTCGTGCTGCCAGGCGCGCATCAGGTTGACCAGCCTCCGGCGTCCCTGCTCCGGGTCCAGGCGCCTGACCAGCTCGGGCTGCTGCGTGGCAATGCCCCAGTTGCACCTCCCGCTCTGGCAGGTGCGGCAGAGATGGCAGCCCAGCGCCAGCAGCGCCGCGGTTGCAATATAGCAGGCGTCGGCGCCCAGCGCAACCGCCTTGACCACATCCGCGGCGGAGCGGATGCTGCCGCCCACCACCAGGGAGACGCTGTTGCGGATTCCCTCGTCCCGCAGCCGGGCGTCCACCGCCGCCAGCGCCAGCTCAATCGGAATTCCCACGTTGTCCCGGATGCGCGTGGGCGCGGCTCCCGTGCCGCCGCGGAACCCGTCAATGGCGATGATGTCTGCGCCGCTGCGCGCAATTCCGCTGGCAATGGCCGCTATGTTGTGGACCGCCGCCACCTTGACGATGACGGGCTTCTGATATTCGGTCGCCTCCTTGAGCGAGAACACCAGCTGCCGCAGATCCTCAATGGAGTAAATATCGTGGTGCGGGGCGGGGGAAATCGCATCCGAGCCCTCGGGAATCATGCGGGTGCGCGAGACGTCGCCCACGATTTTTGCCCCGGGCAGATGGCCGCCGATGCCGGGCTTTGCCCCCTGTCCCATCTTGATTTCAATGGCCGCGCCGGCCCTGAGATAATCCTCGTGAACGCCAAAGCGCCCCGAGGCGACCTGCACCACGGTGTTGGCGCCGTACCGGTAAAAATCCTCGTGCAGGCCCCCCTCCCCGGTGTTGTAAAGAATGCCGAGCTCCTGTGCGGCCTGCGCCAGGCTTGCGTGCGCGTTGTAGCTGACCGAGCCGTAGCTCATGGCCGAGAACATCACCGGCATGGAGAGCTCCAGCTGCGGGGGGAGCTCGCAGATCAGCCGGCCGTCCCCGCCGCGCCCGACCCGCCCGGGCTTCTTCCCGAGGAACACCCTGGTCTCCATGGGCTCCCGCAGCGGATCGATGGGGGGATTGGTCACCTGCGACGCATTGATCAGAATCCGGTCCCAGTATACCGGCAGCGGCCCGGGGCAGCCCATGGAGGAGAGCAGCACCGCGCCGCTTTCCGCCTGCCTGTAAATCTCGTTTACGGTATCCTGCCGCCAGTTTGCATTTTCGCGCAGCCGGCAGTCGCTCCTGACAATTTTCAGCGCCCGGGCAGGGCAGCAGGCCACGCAGCGGTGGCAGTTGACGCAGCTGGTCTCATCGCTCACCATCCGTTTGCGGGCTGCGTCATAGGAATGCACCCGGTTTGCGCACTGCCGCTCGCAAATGCGGCAGGCGGTGCACCGCTGCTCGTTTCTGACAACCTCAAATTCCGGCTCGATCCAGTTGACGCGCATCAGAGACAGCCCTCCTTTACGTTGATGATGACGGGCTCGCCGCCCGCGGGGGCCCACACGCGCTCGGCGTCGGGCTCCATCGCGCGGATGGCCGCCTCCTCGCTGGCAATGTATACCCGGCTGCCTTTTTCGCCGACCACCATCGAGCGCAGCTTGAGCCGGTCGTTCAGGGCCATCAGCCCCCCGGTGTAGCCAAGCACAATGGAGAAGGGCCCCGTGACCAGCAGCCCCGGGAAGGTCATGCGCAAAAAGCGGTGCTGCTCCCGCTCCGCCGCGTCGGTCATACCCGCAATCGTGCTCCAGAAGGGCGCGGCCACAACGCCTGCCGCCTCGCCAAGCGTCAGCCCCTGCACGCGGATCAGGTAATCGAAGATGTAGGTGATGACCTCGGTATCGGTTTGCAGGCTGCACCGGTAGCCGAACATTTCAATCGATCTCCGGTTGGCGTCGTAGGAGGAAATTTCCCCGTTGTGCACAACCGAGCGGTCCAGGAGCGTAAAGGGGTGCGCGCCGCCCCACCACCCGGGCGTGTTGGTGGGGTATCTGCCGTGCGCGGTCCAGCAGTAGCCCTCGTATTCCTCCAGGCAGTAAAATTCGCCCACATCCTCGGGGAAGCCGACCGCCTTGAAGGTTCCCATGTTCTTCCCGCTGGAAAAAACGTATGCGCCGGGAATTTCGGAGTTGATTTTCATCACCGTCCGCACCACAAATTCCTCCTCGTCAAGCTGCATGGCGTCCTGCACCGAGCGCAGCGGTGCCGCAAAATATCTCCAGATGACGGGGGAGTCGGTAATGGCGGCGGTTTTCCTTGTCGGAATGATTTCGGATCTGACAATTTCAAACCGTTCCTTCAAAAACAGCTCGCAGCTCTTTCTGGTGGCGCGCTCGTCAAAGAAACAGTGCAGCGCGTACAGCTCGCTGTGCTCGGGATAGATGCCGTACGCCGCAAAGCCGCCGCCGAGCCCGTTGGAGCGGTCATGCATCGGCCGCATTGCCTCGATGATCTGCCTGCCGGACATTCTCCCGCCCTCCCTGTCGATGACCGCGGCAATTGCGCAGCCGGAGGGAATGCGGACCTGACCTTCTTTTAACATGATATGTTACCGTAGCCTTTCCGAAACAAAAGCGCAAAGGCGCCCATGGAGGCGGCGGCTGCCGCATCCCATGAACGCCTTTGCTCATTGCAAGCATTATAGCACAAATCCTGCATCTTGTCAAGGCATTTTCGGGAAAAAATCCTTGTTTTGCAGGAAATCTCAAAAAAAATTTCAAAAACCCCTTGACAAACCGGCTGCGCGGGTGTATAATGGGGCGCGTAAAGGCAAAGGCGTCTTTGATAGGGTATCCCTCTCAGAGCCGCCTTTGCCTTTGATTTTTGATGGCGTAGCGGAGCGCCGCCATGTCCTGCGCCGCTCCGCCACACCCCGCAGCGCCCCGGGTTTCCCGCCGCGCGGCCTGCGGCTGCCCCGGGCCCGGGCAACCGCGCATACCATCCGATTCACAAAAGCAAATCACGGCAAAGGCAAAGGCGTCTTTCGTGTTCCGGCATGAGGGGCGCCTTTGTCGTTTGAAATCTGAAAAAGGAGAACAGAATATGGAAACGGTAAAGGAACGGTTCGGCAGTCTGGTTTTTGACGACCGGGTAATGAAGGCGACCCTGGAGGCAAAGGTGTACGATTCGCTGAAGAGGACGATTGACCAGGGCCAGGAGCTTGACCTGACGGTTGCAAACGCCGTGGCGGCCGCAATGAAGGACTGGGCCGTGGCCAGGGGCGCTACGCATTATACGCATTGGTTCCAGCCCCTGACCGGCGTGACCGCAGAGAAGCACGACAGCTTTATCACGCCCGCTCCCGACGGCGGCGTGATTCTGGAATTTTCGGGCAAGGAGCTGATCAAGGGCGAGCCCGACGCCTCCTCCTTCCCCTCGGGCGGGCTGCGCGCCACCTTTGAGGCCAGGGGCTATACCGCGTGGGACCCGACCTCCTACGCCTTCATCAAGGACAAAACTCTGTGCATCCCCACGGCGTTCTGCTCCTATGGCGGCGAGGCACTTGACAAAAAAACGCCGCTGCTGCGCTCGATGGAGGCGCTCAGCCTGCAGGCCCTGCGCATTCTGCGGCTGTTCGGAAACACCGGCGTCAAACGGGTCATCAGCAGCGTCGGGCCGGAGCAGGAGTATTTTCTGGTTGACAGAGAGATGTACAACAAGCGCAAGGATCTCATCTACACCGGCCGCACGCTGTTCGGGGCAAAGCCTCCCAAGGGGCAGGAGATGGACGACCATTATTTCGGCGTGATCAAGCCCCGCGTCGCGGCCTATATGGCCGACCTCAACGAGGAGCTCTGGAAGGTGGGCGTCCTTGCCAAGACCGAGCACAACGAGGTGGCTCCCGCGCAGCATGAGCTGGCGCCGATCTACTCCACCACCAACATCGCAACCGACCACAACCAGCTCACGATGGAGATCATGCAGAAGGTTGCGCTGCGGCACGGGCTGGTCTGCCTGCTGCACGAAAAGCCCTTTGCGGGGGTCAACGGGAGCGGCAAGCACAACAACTGGTCGATCGCGACCGACGCGGGGCAGAACCTGCTCTCGCCCGGGGAAACCCCCTACGAGAACGCGCAGTTCCTGCTCTTCCTCTGCGCGGTGCTCCAGGCGGTGGACGATTACCAGGATCTGCTCCGGATTTCGGTTGCCACCGCGGGCAACGACCACCGCCTTGGCGCAAACGAGGCGCCCCCCGCCGTGGTTTCGGTCTTCCTCGGGGATGAGCTGACCGCCGTTCTGGAGGCAATCGAGCAGGATGTGCCTTACCGGGGCGCAAAGAAAACCACCATGAAGCTGGGCAGCGATGTGCTCCCCAAGTTCAGCCGGGACACCACCGACCGCAACCGCACCTCGCCCTTCGCCTTCACGGGCAACAAGTTCGAGTTCCGGATGCTGGGCTCCTCCAACAGCATTGCCTGCGCAAACATCATGCTCAACGCGGCGGTTGCCGAATCGCTCCGGGTATTTGCCGACCACCTCGAGGGAGCCGCCGATTTTGAGGCCGCGCTGCACGAGATGATCAAAAAAACCATCAAGGATCACAAGCGCATCATCTTCAACGGCAACGGCTACGACGGGGCATGGATTGCCGAGGCAACCGAAAAGAGAGGCCTGTGCAACTACCGCACCACGGCCGACTGTATGCCCCATCTGCTGGACGAAAAGAACGTCAGAATGCTGGTTTCTCAAAAGGTTTATTCCGAGGCCGAGCTGAAGTCGAGATGTGAGATCATGCTGGAGAACTACTGCAAAACCGTGGTGATCGAGGCCAATACCATGGTGGACATGGCAAAAAAGCAGATTCTGCCGGCCGTCAGCGCCTGGGCGGCCGAGCTTGCCGGGAGCGTTGGCAAAAAGCTTGCGCTGGGCGCGGATATTGCCTGCGGCTACGAAAAGAAAACCGTCCGGCGGCTCGCGGCCCTGTGCGACCGGATCTCGGACGCGACCGAGGCGCTGGAGGGCGTGCTTGTCGTGCTCCGGTCCGCGGAGGATATCGGCGCCGAGGCCAACATGATTCGCGATACCGTGCTCCCCGCAATGAGCGCGCTCCGCATCCCCTGCGACGAGGCCGAAACCCTGACGCCGGCCGACCGCTGGCCCTTCCCGACCTATGGGGATCTGCTGTTCGGCGTGAAATAACCCGTTCCCCGGGCAGGGCAACCATCAATTCATCGAATCAGAGAGGTGACAGAAATGTTCAGTTTGATTGATACGCTATGGGTCTTTCTCGCCGCGATTCTGGTGTTCTTTATGAATCTCGGCTTTGCCTCGGTGGAGGCCGGCTTTGCCAGATCCAAAAATACCGTCAACATTCTTTCCAAAAACTTCATTGTGTTTGCCATTTCCTCGCTGGGCTTTCTGCTCCTGGGGTGGGGGCTGATGTTCGGCGGTGACAACCCGGTCATCGGCACCGAGAACCTCTGGATTCTGGGCGGCGCGGATCTCTCGGCCTATGACGATACGCTGACCTCCAGCGTGCCGTTCTGGGGCAAGTTCTTCTTCCAGCTGGTGTTCTGCGGCACGGCCGCAACCATCGTTTCGGGCGCGGTTGCGGAACGGGTCAAATACATCTCCTTTATCATCTTCTCATTTGTGCTGACGCTGGTCATCTATCCGGTGGTCGGGCACTGGGTATGGGGCGGCGGATGGCTCGCCGACCTCGGCTTTATGGATTTTGCCGGCGACACCGTGGTGCACTCGGTGGGCGGCTGGGCGGCGCTCTCGGGCGCCATGATACTGGGGCCCCGGATTGGAAAGTACGACAAAAACGGTAAGCCCCGCGCCATCCCCGGGCACAATATGTCGCTGGCGGTGATTGGTCTGTTCGTGCTCTGGCTGGGCTGGTTCGGCTTCAACCCAGGCTCCACCATGAGCTTCCAGAACCCCTCCGACATCATGCACATCCTGATGACCACCAACACCTCCGCAATCGCCGCGGTGGTGACCTCCACAATCACCGCGTGGATCTTCATCGGCAAGCCGGATCTGGGCATGACCGTCAACGGCTGCCTGGCAGGTCTGGTTGCCGTCACAGGCGGATGCGCCTATTTCACGATTGAGGTCTCGCTGCTCATCGGCGCGATTGCCGGTGCGTTCGTGGTGTTTGCCGTGATGTTCTTTGACCGCATCAAGATTGACGACCCGGTGGGCGCCACCTCGGTGCATCTCGGCTGCGGCGTACTCGGAACCGTTTTTGTGGGGCTGTTTGCAAAGGAGGGGGTGACCTCGCTTTCCAATGCAAACGGGCTGTTTTACGGCGGCGGGTTCGGGCTGCTCGGAACGCAGCTGTTGGGGATTGTCGCGGTCGGAGCCTTTACCTTTGCCGCTTCCTCGGTTGTCTGGCTGATCCTGAAAAAGACGGTCGGCATCCGGGTTTCGGCCGAAGAGGAGATCGCCGGCCTTGACATCGGCGAGCACGGCAACCATGCGTATCCCGATTTTGTCACCGCTGTGGAAAGCCTTGACTACGGCGAGCCGGCTCCTGCGCCTGCCGTCACGGGCGACGCGCCCGTTGCGGAGGCAATTCCCGTCAAACAGGTGCCCATAGTGCCGGAGGGAAGTGTGCCCAAGCTGACAAAGGTGGAAATCATTTGCAAGGAGGCGCGTCTGGAGGCGCTGAAGAACGCGATGATGGGCATCGGTATCACCGGTATGACCGTCTCGCATGTGCTGGGCTGCGGCGCGCAGAAGGGCAAGCCCGAGTATTACCGCGGCGTACCGGTGGAGGCAAGCCTGCTGCCCAAGGTGCAGGTTGACATTGTGGTCAGCAAGGTGCCTGTGCGCGATGTGATCGAAACCGCCAAAAAGGTGCTCTACACCGGACATATCGGCGACGGCAAGATCTTCGTTTATGATGTGGAAAACGCCGTTAAGGTCCGCACCGGCGAGGAGGGCTACGACGCGCTGCAGGATGTGGAGTAAGCGCGCCGGCTGTCAGTCCCGGTGATTCGCACACATCTGCCCGCCCGGGCAGAACCCCGGCAGGCCGCGCGGCAGTGTGGCCGCGGCCGGAACCAAAAGCGTTTGAGAAAAGAAAAGTAATGCGGGAACCCTGCCCACAGCGAGTGCGGGACGGTGGGAGCCGTATGGCAGGGCCGCATGAAGAACACTTTTCGAGCTGCAATCCGAAAGGGGAACCCCGAGTAGGTGCGCCGCCCGGTCGTGCGTCAATCGACACAGCCTTATCGGAGGCGAAAAAAGAACAAATATAGGTGGCACCGCGAGTACAGCACTTGCCCTATAGAATGCTGAAATCTTTTGTTTCGGAGGAAACGATTATGTGTTCGATCATGGGTTACTGTGGGAGCGGCGCCCCTTTTGCGTCGTTTTCCGAAGGCTTTGCACGCACGGCCTCGCGCGGGCCGGACGACTCCAAAATCATCGATACCGGACGCGGGCTGCTCGGCTTTCACCGTCTCGCCATCATGGGGCTGACTCCGGCCGGAATGCAGCCGTTTGAGCTGGACGGCAGCTATGCGGTCTGCAACGGGGAGATTTACGGCTTTGCGCGGCTGAAGGAGGAGCTGGCCGCAAAAGGCTACGCCTTCCGCAGCGGCAGCGACTGCGAGATTCTGCTTCCCCTGTATCGCGAGTACGGAACCGGCATGTTCGCCATGCTGGACGCCGAGTTCGCCTGCATCCTCTACGACGGCAAAACCGGGGAATACATCGCCGCCCGCGACCCCATCGGCATCCGCCCCCTGTATTACGGCTACGACCCGTCCGGCGTCATTGTGTTTGCCAGCGAGGCGAAAAACCTGGTGGGGCTGTGCGAGAGCATCCGGCCCTTCCCGCCCGGCTGCTATTATCGGGGAGGGGAATTTGTCCGCTATACCGATATTGCAAAGGTTGACGCCGTTTGCACGGATGATCTGGAGACCGTGTGCAGAAACATCCGCGAAAAGCTGATTGCCGGGGTGGAAAAGCGCCTGGTGGCCGACGCAAAGGTGGGCTTTCTGCTCTCGGGCGGGCTGGATTCCTCGCTGGTCTGCGCGATCGCCCAGCGGCGGAGCCGGGAGCCGATTCAGACCTTTGCCATCGGCATGGCGGCCGACGCCATCGACCTGAAGTATGCCCGGCAGGTGGCGGACCATATCGGCAGCAAGCACACCGAGGTGTACATGACCCCCGATGAGGTCCTCTCCTCGCTGGAGGCCGTGATTGCAGCGCTGGGCAGCTTTGACATCACCACCGTCCGGGCCAGCATGGGCATGTATCTGCTCTGCCGGGCCATTCATGAGCGGACCGACGTCCGGGTTCTGCTCACCGGGGAGATTTCCGACGAGCTGTTCGGCTATAAGTACACCGATTTCGCGCCGGACGCCGCGGCCTTTCAGCAGGAATCCGAAAAGCGGGTCCGCGAGCTGCACATGTATGACGTGCTCCGGGCCGACCGCTGCATCTCGGTCCACTCGCTCGAGGCGAGGGTGCCGTTCGGCGATCTGGATTTTGTGCGGTATGTCCTGTCGGTGGACCCTGAAAAAAAGCTGAACAGATACGGAAAAGGGAAATATCTGCTGCGCCATGCGTTTGAGGGGCTGGGGTATCTGCCGGATGAAATTCTCTGGCGCGAGAAGGCCGCCTTCTCGGACGCGGTCGGGCACTCGATGGTGGACGATCTCAAGGCATACGCCGAGCGCATGTATACCGACGCGGAATTTGAGGAGAAGCGCCTGCGCTATCGGCACGCCAGGCCCTTTACCAAGGAATCGCTGCTCTACCGCGAAATCTTCGAGCGCTATTATCCCGGGCAATCCGAAATGATTGCCGGCTTCTGGATGCCCAA
>CALWQR010000043.1 GCA_944383705.1 uncultured Clostridia bacterium | reverse complement strand
ACGGAAAAGATGCAAGAAGTTGCCCGGTCTGTACCGCCCGGGGGAGCCTTCCAAGGCGGGTCCCTCCAAGGTCTTCTCCATCGGTGTGAAATTTAAGAGGCGGGGCTCTCCAAGCTCTTGACCTTGCTCTTAGCCTCAGCAGCCGCCGCAGCGACAGGAGGAAGAGCGATCGGATTTATCCTGTCCGCAGCCGGAATTGCAGGAAAAATCAGAGGTTGGGAACGGGATATGACGGAAGACATGGCAGGGATCGTCCTCCTCCACCGCCACGCACTCCTTTTCGGGGATTGCGTACTCGGTGGCCTGGATGAGATACTGGGCGGGGCGCACGATGCGCACCACCGAGAAAATGCCGATGGAAACCGTCAGGAAGCGGTTGGCCTTGCCGTCATCGAAGCAGATGGGAGCCGAAAGCGAGTTGACCACCCGCTCGGGCAGCTCCTGGCCGTTGCAGCAACAGCAGCAGCAATTGCAGTCGGTGACCTTTTCCATAATTTTGGTACCAAGCAGAACCGGGTCAACGGTTTCCACCACGGCGGTGGGGACGTTGCGGCAGCCGTAGTTCGGCTCGGGCAGGGCACAGAAGCTGTCGGCCGCGGAGCTGTCGCTGCGGAAAATGTTGACATTGCACTCTCCGCCGTACAGAATCACGCGCTTTTCCAGCACGGCAATGCCCTCCAGCTCCTGCGAGCGGCCGCCGCCGATGCAGGCCTCAAACACCACCTTGACGTACAGGCGGATGGTGACCGCATAAAAGCCGCGGTTGAACTGAATGGGATCCACGCTGATGTTGGTCCACATGATGTCCGCGCATTTGGCGCGGATGGCGCCGGTATGGTCCAGAATTTCGTTGCCGTAATCCGAGAGATACACGCGCACGTTTTCGTAGCAGTCGCGATCCCGGCAGGAATCCAGAACGCGGTTGGTCTCGATGCAAACCGTCTCTCTGGAGCCGCCGGAGGATGCACAGGGGAATCTATTTTCAGCCATAGCCGTATAATCTCCTTTGCGAATGATAAAAAGAGGAATCTCCTCGCTATCATTCTATGCCGGCTCCCATATTTTGACACCGTGCGGCAGGCGCTATCGCCAAATTTGTAAAAAATCCTGCCGGGCTCTTGAAAAAAAGCGCATTCTGTATTATAATAGACGGAGAGAAGACAGAAAGGAACCCGAATGATGAAAAAAACCGTCTGCGGCATCCTGCTGGCGCTTGCCGCCCTGCTGACCGCCGCTTCCTGCAGCTTCCACAACCCGGAAGCCGACCGCATTCCGATTCTCGGCGAGAGCACCGCCGGCAGCACGCCGGAAGTCCCGGATACCGAGGAGCCCCGGCAGCCCTCCGAGACAGGTCTGCTCATCGGCAAATGGTACTCCGAGCCCAACGCACTGGTGATGCAGTTCTTCAGCGACGGCAGCCTCCGCCTGTACGGGCTGGCCCCGGGCTATTACGCCTACGCCGACTGTGCAAACGGCACCTATACCTACGACGGGCTGACGCTGACCTACACGCTGGAAAACGGCGCCGCGGTGACGGCCGAGTGCAGCGTTACGGCAGCCGAGCTGAGCATGACCGCCTTTTCTCAGACCCTGACCTTTGCCCCTGCCGAGGCACTGCCACAGGCGCACCCCGAAGACAGCTTTCCGGACTTTGAGGCACTGGCGGATTCCCTGCCCCGGCCCGAGGGCAGCCTGACCGGGAATACCATCCAGACCGATTTGCGGGCGCAGGCGCTGGAGCAGATCCGGGAGAGCTACTGGGAAACGCACAAGATGCCGGAGCTGACCGAGGGCACCGCGCAGATAGGCGACACCGTGAACATTGACTACACCGGATACCTGGACGGCGTGGAATTTGAAGGCGGAAAGGCCACAGGGCAGACCGTCCGCGTCACGGAGAACAGCGGCTATATCCCTGGCTTTGCCGAGGGCATTGCCGGCCACAGCGTGGGGGAGACCTTTGACGTGCCGGTCACCTTCCCGGAGGATTACGGGGAGGCGTCGCTGGCCGGCAAGGCCGTAATCTTCCGCATGACGCTCAACTGCATCTATGACACCACCCTGATCGACGACATGGCCGCCGACAGCGGATATGAAAGTCTGGACGCCTGGATCGATGAGATTTACGCCGGGCTGCTGGCCGACCATGTCTGGGAGCTGATTCCGGGGCTGGCGGAGACCGGGATTCCGGAGGAAGCCTACCGGTTTTTCTACCAGAACAGTCTGGATAACGCACACGCGTATGCCTTTTATTACTTCAACAACCAGTACGAGCTGTTTTTGCTGTATGCCGGACTGACCGAGGAGGGGCTGCTGGCCGATGCGGTTGACACCGCGCGGCGCTATCTGCTGGGGGTACAGGCGGCAAAGCTGCTGAACCTGACGCCGGACGAGGAGCTGAGCGCCAGTCTGACCGAGGAATTCATTCAGTCGTACATCGAAGCCGGATACACCCGCGAGCAGGCCGAGGCTCTGCTGGAGGGCGAGGGGAAGGCCCAGTTCCGCGCCACACTGCTGGCCGAAACCGCGCAGGCCTATCTGCTGGCCAACAACACCTTTGTCCCGGCGGAATAAGCCGGAGCGCCCGACCAAATACCATTGCAGCAAAGGACACCGTTATGATCAAACAGGGATTCAAAAATTATATCACCTGCCTGCGCTATGTCTTCACCCCGCTGGGCGTGCTGGCGCTGGCGCTGATTTGGGGACTGTCGATTGCCCTGCCCGGCATTGCCGGCTGCTTTGCCGGGCTGGGAGAACAGCTGAAAAGCCTGGCTGCGGAATTCCAGCTGGACCTCCCTGCCCTGGCAGCAGACATCGGCGGACAGGTGACGGGGCTGGATTGGAGCGACCCGAACGCCGCGCTGGAAACGTTGCTGAACGAGGAGTGGCTGACCGCAACCCTGACCGAATGCCTCCGCGCCGCGGGCGTGGACGCCGAGGCCATCGCGCAGGAGTTCACCGCCGCCGTGCTGGAGGCCTTTGCGCGGGCGGCGATGTACCTGCTGCTGGTGGGCGGCTTTGTGTTTGTCGGGCTGTTTGCCGGCACGCTGATCACCAAAAAGCTCATCCGCAGAACCATCGCCCGGCGCTCGCTGCGCAAAACCCTTGTGGTTATGCTGGTGGACGCGCTGCTTTCGGCCACGCTGGTGTTTCTGCTGGCCTGCCTGGTGCTGTTCGGCAACCTGGGCGCGGCGTTGACCCTGGTGCTGTGCTGCCTGCTGTTCGGCTTTATCTCGCTGCTGGAGGCCTACATCATCCACGCGCGCGGGCGGATGCCCATGCGCCGGATTGTCAATCTGCGCAACATCGGCGGGCTGCTGTGCAGCGATCTGCTGCTGTTTTTGCTGGCGGGGGTCCTGATCCTGCTGCTGGCGCTCTTCGCCACGCCGATTGTCAGCTCGCTCCTGGGCATGACCCTGACGCAGATCACGCTGCTGGTGGTGGGCATGAACGCCGAATCCTACGTGCTGCGGGTGGTACCCGCCGCGCCCGAGGAGCCCGGCACGGCGCCCGACGGACAGAGGAAAGCCGGAGCACGCAAAAGCCGGGCCTGACCGGCGGAAACAAAACAACCGCCCCGCGCAAAGACTATGCTTTGCGCGGGGCGGTTTTGCGCCCGGGGCGGGAGCCGGGGGCTCAGCGGTTGAGAATCAGCCGGGTCAGCTCTACGGGCTCCACAATTTTGCCGTTGCGATAGACGCGCATGTTGCCCGAGGCAATCTCGTCAATCAGAATCACGCGGCCGTTGTTGTAGCCGAATTCAAATTTGATGTCCCACAGATCCAGCCCGATGGATTTGAGGTCGTCGGCGACAATTTTGGTAATCTTCAGGGTCTGCTCCTTCATGCTGTCAAACTGGGCCTGCGTCATAATGCCCAGCGCGGCCAGCCCCTCGGAGGTCACCAGCGGGTCGCCCTTTTCGTCGTTCTTGAAGGTGCACTCAACATAGCCCCCCTCCAGCGGCGTGCCGTCCTTGATGTATTCGCCATAGCGGCGGATGAAGCTGCCGGTGGCAACCAGGCGGCAGATGACCTCCAGCCCGTGTCCGAAGACCTTTGCCGGCAGCACCTCCATGGTGGCGTCCTCCACATTGGCGCTGACGTAATGGGTCTGGACACCGGCGGCCTTGAGCAGCTCGAAATAATAGACCGAGGTTTGCAGATTGGCCTTGCCGATGCCCTCGATGGTCAGGCCGATGCTGTTCTCGCCGGGATCAAACACACCGTCCTTGCCGGTGCAGTCATCCTTGAACTTCAGCAGCACGTTCCCGTTTTCGAGGCTGTAAACATCCTTGGTTTTTCCGGAATAAATCTTTTTCATCGCAATACTCCTTTTGTCTGTTTTGGATTCCCCCATATTATATCACATTCCGCCCCTGTTTTTCAATATCTTTGCCGAAATTTTTCAAAAAATCGGCGGTTCCGGGGCAAAACGGCAGGGCTGCCGCAGACATTGCGGCAGCCCTTTTGCGGGTACGCGGCCGGGCGGCCGGGCACCGGTGGACCCGGCGGATCAGTGAATGATGCAGCGCTCGGTATCCTTATCGAAAATATGCATTCTGGTGGGGTCAAAAGCAATCTGAATGCTGTTACCGGCACGGGTGGTGGATCTGGAGGAAACGCGCGCGGTCAGCTTACCCTCCTCGCCTACGGTGAGATAGAGGTAAATCTCGGCGCCCATCAGCTCGGTCACCTCCACATCGGCGGTCAGCGTGGAATCGGGATACTTGGCAATGGTGTCGGGGTCGTCGAAGATTCCTTCGGGACGCAGACCGACCACCACTTCCTTGCCGATATACTCCTGCAGCTCGGGGGCGTTCGCCTTGCTCTCGGGCAGCTTAATCTGGTTCCCTTCATAAATGAAGTAGAGCCCGCCGTCCTTCTTTTCCAGCTTGCCGTCCATAAAGTTCATCTGCGGCGTACCGATGAAGCCCGCCACAAACAGGTTGACCGGCTCGTCATACAGCTTCTGCGGGGAGTCAACCTGCTGAATCAGGCCGTCCTTCATCACCACGATGCGGGTGGCCATGGTCATAGCCTCCACCTGGTCGTGCGTCACGTAAATAAAGGTGGTGCCCACGCGGTTGTGGAGCTTGGTCAGCTCGGTTCTCATGGTTGCGCGCAGCTTTGCGTCCAGGTTGGAGAGCGGCTCGTCAAGCAGAAAGACCTGCGGATCGCGCACGATGGCGCGGCCCAGCGCCACACGCTGCTTCTGACCGCCGGACAGAGCCTTCGGCTTGCGGTCGAGCAGGTGGGTGATGTCCAGGATGCGCGCGGCCTCCTCCACCTTCTTTTTGATGATGTCCTTGGGAACCTTGCTCAGCTTCAGACCAAAGGCCATGTTCTCGAACACCGACATGTGCGGATACAGCGCGTAGTTCTGGAACACCATCGCGATTTTCCGGTCCTTCGGCGCCACATCGTTGACCAGACGGTCGCCGATGCGCAGCTCTCCCTCGGTGATTTCCTCCAGGCCAGCGATCATACGCAGGGTGGTGGATTTTCCGCATCCGGAAGGGCCGACCAGAACCAGGAATTCCTTGTCCTTGACCTCCAGATTGAAGTCCGACACGGCGGTGACGCCGCCCGGATACTTTTTATAAATATGCTTCAGCGAAAGGCTTGCCATATGCTTGTAATCCTCCTGTGGCTCCCCGGCGGACCGCACGGAAAGCGTGTTTTTTACTATAATATTGTACCAAATTTTTTCGCAAAAAGGAAGAGCTTATTTCCCCAAAAATCAGTCTCAATTCCTGTGCAGGGTGCACAACAAAACAAGCTGTTTGTGAACAGATGGCCATTCGAAGACGGCCGATTATTTAATAAATTAAAATTTCAGGCCTGTGGTTTCTTTTTCATGGTCAGGGCAATGCGTTTTTTTGGCACATCCACGCTCAGCACGCGCACCTGAACGATGTCCCCCACCTTGACCACGGCCGAGGGGTGTTTGACAAACCGGTCGGAAAGCTGCGAGATGTGTACCAGCCCGTCCTGGTGCACGCCGATGTCCACAAACGCGCCGAAGTCAATGACATTGCGCACGGTGCCGGTCAGCTCCATGCCCGGCTTGAGGTCCTCAATGCTGAGGATATCGTCCCGCAGCACAGGCGGCGGCAGGGTGTCGCGGATGTCGCGGCCCGGCTTTTCCAGCTCCGAGACAATGTCGCGCAGGGTCGGCAGGCCGATGTCCAGCTTCCGGCTGACATTCTCGGCCCCAGCCTTTTCCACCTTGGCGCGCAGGTCCTTCAGGTTCCCGTTTTTCACATCCTCGCGGGAATATCCGAACAGCTCCAGCAGCCGTTCGGCCGCCTCGTAGGATTCGGGGTGCACGCCGGTGTTGTCGAAAATCTCCTCCCCGCCCGGCACCCGCAAAAAGCCCGCGGCCTGCTCGTAAGCCTTGGCGCCGATGCGGGGGACCTTGAGCAGCTGGGCGCGACGGCCGAAGGCGCCGTTTTCCTCGCGGTAGCGCACAATGTTTTTGGCCGAGGCGGTATTGATGCCCGAAATGTAGGCCAGCAGCGAATAGGACGCCGTGTTGAGATCCACACCGACCGAGTTGACGCAGTCCTCCACCACGCCGCCCAGCGCCTCGTCCAGCCGCGCCTGCTTCATGTCGTGCTGGTACTGCCCTACGCCGATGCCCTTGGGGTCAATTTTAATCAGCTCGGCCAGCGGGTCCTGCAGCCGCCGGGCAATCGAGACCGCGCTGCGCTGCATGACGTCAAAATCCGGGAATTCCTCTGCGGCAAGCTTGGAGGCCGAGTAAATCGAGGCGCCGGCCTCGCTGACGACAATGTACTTGACCTCCCCGTTGTATTCCCGGATGAGGTCCGCGATAAAGATTTCGCTCTCCTTGGAGGCCGTGCCGTTGCCGATGGCGATGACCTGCACGTGGTGCCGCTCGATCATCTGCCGCACAATCCGCCGGCTCTTCTCGGTCTCCTGCCGCGGCTTGACCGGATAGATGACCCCGGTGTCCACCACCTTGCCGGTGGGGTCCACCACCGCCAGCTTGCAGCCGTGGGCATAGCCCGGGTCAAAGCCCAGTACGGTTTTGCCCTTGAGCGGGGGCTGCATCAGCAGGTGCCCCAGATTCTCGGAAAACAGCTTGATGGCACCCTCGCAGGCCTGGTCGAAGATGTCGCTGCGGATTTCGCGCTCGATGGAGGGGGCAATCAGCCGCTCGTAGCTGTCGGTCAGCGCGGCGTCCACATGCGGGGTGGCAGGGCTGCCGTTGGTGCGCAAAAGCCGCAGGCGCAGATTTTTGAGCACCAGCTCCTCGTCTATCACCACCGAAACCTTGAGGAACTCCTCCTTTTCCCCCCGGTTGATGGCCAGCACCCGGTGCCCGGGGATGGTTTTGAGCGCCTCGGAATAGTCGTAATACTGCGCATAGACCGAATCCTCGTCCTTGGCCTGCCGGGAGTTCAGCGTGCCGTGCGCAAAGGTCAGGGCGCGGATTTCCTTGCGGTACTCGGCATTGTCCGAGATGTCCTCGGCGATGATGTCCCGCGCGCCCTGCAGAGCCTCCTCGGCGCTGCCAACCCCCTTTTCCTCGTCCACAAAGCCGGCGGCCTGCTCCTCGATGGAGGGGGTATAGGAGGGCTCCTGCGCCATGAGCAGCTCGGCCAGCGGCTCCAGCCCCCGCTCGCGCGCAACCGAGGCGCGGGTTTTGCGGTGCGGACGGAAGGGACGGTAGATGTCCTCGACCTCGGTAATGGTTTTGGCGTTGTCGATGGCCGCCTGAATCTCGGGGGTCATCTTCTCCTGCGCGGCAATCAGGGCCGAGACCTCCTCCTTGCGCTTTTCCAGATTGCGCAGGGCGGTCAGGCGGTCGTTCAGGTCGCGCAGGACCGTGTCGTCCAGGCTGCCGGTGACCTCCTTGCGGTACCGGGCGATGAAGGGGATGGTGTTGCCCTCGTCGATCAGCGCAACGGTTTTTTCCACCTGCCCGGCCTTCAGGCCGAATTCGGCGGCCAGCGTTTCAATGATGTTCATTTCTATCGGGAATCCTTTCTGATTTGATACGGGAATACAGCTTCATATCCCGGATCCGGCCGTTTTTCACGGCGTTCTGCCGGAGAATGCCCTCGAGCGCGAAGCCGGCCTTTTCCAGCACGCGGCAGGAGGCGGCATTGTCGGCAAACGGTTCGGCGAAGATGCGGAGCAGATCCGAGTGCGCGAACACATGGTCGCAGACCTGCCGGACCGCACAGCTGGCATAGCCCCGCCCCCAATAGGGCTCGGCGATATAATAGCCCAGCTCGGCCGTGCGGAAATGGATGTTCTGCCCCCGCGCGACGCTGATGCTGCCGATTGCCCCGTCGTCCAGCGCAACGGCATAGGCATATAGCTGCGTGCGGTCGCGCGCCAGCATGGCGCGGATGAAGTCCAGCGCATCGTCCACGGTATAGGGGAACGGGATTCCGTCCCGCAGATTCTCCTGCACACGCGGATTGTTGATGGCGGCGGCCAGCGCCGGCGCGTCGGATTCCCGCCACTCCCGGATGGTACAGCGCTGCATCGGATATACGCTCCTCTCTGTCAGAAATACAATCGCCCCTCAGCCGGCAGCACTGCCGCGCCGCGGCTGTCCCGTCCGGCCTAAACCCGCTCCGCAGGGGTGGCAAGCGCCCCCAGGGCGGCCTCCTCCCCAGGGGTGAGCGGCCGCCAGCGGCCACGCTCCAGCGCCGGGTCCAGCGTCAGCGGGCCGAAGCTCAGGCGCTCCAGCGCGGTGACCCGCACCCCGACCCGCTCCATCATGCGCTTGATCTGGTGATACTTGCCCTCGGTGAGCGTGATGACGCCGCAATCCGGGCCGGTCAGCTCCACCCGGCAGGGGCGGGTGACATAGCCGCCGATGTCCACACCGGCCTCCAGCATTGCCGCCTCCCGCCGCCCCAGCGGCCCGGACACCGCAAAGCGGTAGCTCTTGGCCACGTGGCTCCTGGGCGCAAGCAGACGGTGCGAGAGCGGGCCGTTGTTGGTCAGCAGCATCAGCCCCAGCGTGTCCCTGTCCAGCCGGCCGCAGGGGAAGACCCCCATCCGGCGGTATTCCTCGGGCAGCAGGTCGGTCACCGGCGGGCCGTCTCCGGCGTCGGTGGAGCTGACATAGCCGGCAGGCTTGTTGAGCATGAGATAGACAAACCGGCGGTAGACCACCGCGCGGCCGCCGTAGCTGACGGCGTCGGTCTCCGGGTCCACCTGCATGTCGGCGCTCCGTGCCGTTTGGCCGTTGACGGTTACCAGCCCCGCCCGGCAGGCCCTTGCGGTCTCGCTGCGGCTGGCCACGCCGCAGGCGGAAATCAGTTTGTCCAGCCGCATGGCGGCGCCCCCTTCCCTCCCCCCGGTGGCAGCCGGACGGCACAACCGGGGCGTTTGTCCTGTACCCCTCATTATACCATAAAAAACCGCCCGTGTAAACCTTTTTTTGAAAATCGCGGCGGTTTCCGGGCAAAAAAAGTGCGCCGGGGATTTTTTGCCGCAATCTCTTGACAAACCGGCCGGAATCTGCTACAATGGGAACAGCAAAACCGAACAGGAGGGGCGGCCGGGCCGGAGACCCTGCGCATGCGGCTGCCGCATTGCCATGAGAATACAGGAACAGCTTACCGGGCGGGGTCTGCCCGCCTTTCCCGGCCGGGAGGAGGCGGTGCGCCTGCTGTGCGAGCGCGAATACGGCATTCTGCCGCCGTTTGACTGGAGAACCGAGGTCTCCGCCCCCACAGATGTGGAAAGCCGACTGTGCGCCGGGCAGGCGTCGCTCTCCCGCGTGACCCTTACGGTCACCACCCGGGCGGGGCGGCATGCCTTTCCGGTCTGGCGGCTGCTGCATCACGACGGCAGGCAGCACCCGTTCTTTGTGCTGCTCAATTTTCACCCCGGGGCGCCCGGCCTGTATTTCCCGGCAGAGGAGATTGCCGACGCGGGCTTTGGCGTGCTCAGCTTCTGCTACCGGGACGTCACCTCCGACGACGGGAATTTCGGGGACGGTCTGTGCGGCCTTCTGCCGATGGGCGACCGCTCCGCGCCGCACGCGCCCGGAAAGCTTGCGGTCTGGGCATGGGCGGCCTCCCGCGTGCTGGACCTGGCGCCCGAGCTGCCCTGCCTCGACCCCGCCCGGGCGGCGGTGCTCGGGCACTCGCGCCTTGGCAAGGCCGCGCTGCTGGCCGGAATGCTGGACGAGCGCTTTGCCTTTGTGATATCCAACGATTCGGGCTGCGGCGGAGCGGCGCTCGCCCGGGGCAGCCTCGGGGCTGTCGGTGCGGTTGGCGCATACGGAAAAACCGGCGAGAGCATCCGGCGCATCACCAAGACCTTCCCCTACTGGTTTGCCCCCGCCTACCGGCGCTGGGCCGAAAGCAATACGCCGGACGATTTTGACCAGCATTTTCTGCTGGGGGCGATCGCCCCGCGGCATGTATATGTCGCCTCCGCCGATATGGACGACTGGGCCGACCCCGACTCGGAATTCCTCTGCTGTCTGGCGGCCGACGCCGCATGGCGGGCGCACGGGCTGCCGGGCCTGGCGCACACCGGCGGTCTTCCGCAGCCCGGCGAGTGCCTGCACGGAGGATGCATCGGCTACCACCGCCGGCACGGGATGCACTTTCTCTCCCGGTACGACTGGAACCGGTTTATGGAATACATCGGTCGGCACACGCCGCAGGACGCCGGGAAGTGAGGAAGCCGGTCGGAGTTTTACCGGAAGCTGCAACGCCTCCCGCGCCCGAGCGTTTTTTCATCCTGTACCTGTACCCCCAAGGAGGAGCCCATGAACCTGTTACGCATTGCCCTGCTCCAGCTTCTGCCCGGAGCCGATACCGACGAAAACCTCCGCCGAGGGTTGGAAGCCTGCCGGGAGGCCAAGCGCATGGGAGCCGACATCGCTCTGTTTCCCGAGATGTGGAGCAACGGCTACCGCATCCCCGCGCATATCGCAGAGCTGCGGGCAATGGCGCTCCCGCCCGACGGCCCGTTTGCCGCCGCCTTCGGCAGTCTGGCGGCCGAGCTGCGCATGGCCGTTGGCCTCACGCTGCTCGAACGCTTTGATCCCCTGCCCCGCAACACGCTGCTGCTCTTTGACCGGCACGGCCGGCGGGTTCTAACCTATGCCAAGCTGCACACCTGCGATTTCGGCGAGGAGCGCCTGCTGACGCCGGGGGAGAACTTTGCGGTGGCCGACCTCGACACCGCGGCGGGGAACGTCCGTGTCGGGGCGATGATCTGCTACGACCGCGAGTTTCCCGAGAGCGCCCGGATTCTGATGCTCAAGGGAGCGGAGCTGATTCTGGCGCCCAACGCCTGCCCGATGGAGATCAACCGGCTCTCACAGCTCCGCGCACGCGCCTTCGAGAACATGCTGGCCATTGCCACCTGCAATTATCCGGCCGGTCAGCCCGACTGCAACGGGCACTCCTCGGTCTTTGACGGGGTGGTCTACCCGCCCGGAGAGCAGGCCTCGCGCGACACCTGCGTTCTCGAGGCCGGCGAGGAGGCAGGGATTTTTTTGGCGTCGATCGACCTTGACCGGCTCCGGGAATACCGCCGCACCGAGGTGCACGGCAATGCTTACCGACGCCCGCGCAAATACGGACTGCTGGCAGACGAGGCGGTTTCCCCGCCCTTTCTCCGGGAGGATGCCCGCCGGTAGCCACCGGACAGCCTCAGGCAGCGCCTGCCGGCTTGACAAATTCCCGAAAACATGGTATTATAAAAGCACTGTAAGCGTCTGTAGGGAATACGGAGGTGAGGACGGACATTGGATGCTTTATTGGAAGCATTGGCGGAACTGATCGGTGAGCTGTTGGTGGAAGGGGTAATCAACGGATGGTTTTATGCGGCAAACCGCTCCGACTCGTGCTGGGTCAGGCTGCTCTTCCGCTCGCTGTTCTGGTTCGGTCTGCTCGGCGCGCTGCCCCTGACCGGCGCGATTCTGCTGCGGGAGCGCACCGCCGTGTGGAGCGGAATTCTGTTGGCGATTGCCTGCATCGGCTTCCTTGCCGGCCTTCTGCGCGCGGTGATGGTGTTTGTGCCAACCATCCGCCGCCACAAACCCAACGCGGCCGACTGGGCGGTCATACACGATGCCCCATTGGCAGCCGGCACCGACATGACAGCCCCGGCCCCCTGCACCATACCCCTGCACCCTCGCATAAAGGTGCTCACCGTTCTGTTTGCCTGCATTGCCGTGTTTCTGCTCTGGAGCGGGATCGCGCTTGCGGGGCCTGACGGAAGATTTCTGGAGCCACCGATGCGCTGGTTTCTGCTGATCGCGATTCATGTGGTCAACGCCGGCTTGCTCTGGTTCTGTGGATCTCTCCTCCTTCGCTGGGTTACAGGCAGAGGCGCGATGACGCTCACGCCGGACGGCATTTGCGATACCTTTTTCATTTTTACACTTCTCGCCTTTTGGACGACTGTGCGGGTGCGTCGGATCGCTTGGGAAGCGATCGAATTCCCCGCCGGAGAGGATACGGTGCGCGTCCGCCGCGCGCTTCTGCCCCGGCAGATGCCCCCGCTGGTCCGCTTTCTGCTCACCTACTCCGGTCTGCCGTATCAGGTCGGGAATGTCACCCGTGAGCAGCTTGCCGACTACCGCGCAGCGGTTATGCGCAGCCGGGAAAGCCGGAAAGCGGAGCTTCAGACCGACGCCTGAAGCGGCATCGCAGGCAAGGCACACCACAACGCCGCGGCATCGGGGCATAAATAAAAACACAGGCAGCCGCGGAAGCTGATTTTTCAATCGGCTTCCGCGGCTGCTCCAGGTTGTAGACAAAAAGCGCATCAAATAAAAATTGCACAAAAGCGCTTGTCCGCTTTTTCTTTGAGCGTGTAGGCGCAAAGAAAAAGCTCACAAAAAGAAACGCCCAAAAAGGTTATTTCGCCGCCTGCGGGCGGCGAGGAGGGCTTCGCGCCCTCCACCCCGCAAACTTTTGAAAAAGTTTGATCAAAACTTTCATCAAACTGACGAAGACCGATGCTTTGGTCTACAGTCTCAGCAACCGCGGAAGCTGATTTTTCAATCGGCTTCCGCGGCTGTTCCTTTTCAGCTCCGGCCATGCGGCTCATTCCGGAATTGCGGCGCCGTCGCCCCCGGTATAGCGGATCTCATACCCCTCGCAGTGCGCAAGCACGTAGTCCATAAAGCGGTTGACCTGCTCGCTCCCGAGGAAAAAATACTTGCCGCTGTCCAGAATATTGGTACCCATCCAGCCCGAATGGTTGACCCACAGGCTGATGTTCTCATACCCCAGCACCGGAATGCTGACGCTGACCGACATTTCTCCCACAACCCCCTCCTGCGGCTCGGGCTGATTTTCGAGCGATCCGTCCGAGAGCAGTAGCTCCCACACCAGGCTGTCCGGGACGTTGACAAACTCTACGTTGACCCATTCCTCCTCCCGCTCGTCATAAAACGTGTACCAGACCGAGCCGAAGGTCATATGCTCGCGCAGGTTCAGGTCGGAGAGAAGCTGCTCCAGCGTTTCCGGGGTATCATATGGATTGACGTATACATAGTACCCCTCGGTCCCGGCAAACGACACGGCCACCGCGCACGCCTCCGAAATCCCCTGAATCGCGTATACCGTTCCTGTGGTACGGTGCGCGGTGTCGGTATACACATCGTATCCCTCCAGCTCCACCTGCGTCAGATACTCCCCCACCATGCCGTCGGCAAGCGGTGTGACCTGCGAGGAATAGCGTACACCGCGGTAGTTCAGCTCCGAAAACTGCCGGCTGATGCTCATTTCCTCCCACTTCGGAATCACGGCGATTTCCCCGTTGTCGGAAGCCTGCCCGGCGACCTCTCTGACAGGCCACCGTTGGCGCTCCCCCTCAAACAGGCCGGCCCGCCACAGCCCGACGCCGGTCAGCGTGACCGCGCACAGTCCGGCAGCCGCACAGCAGGCCACACGGGTATGCACACGCCGTTTCGCGCGCCGCGCGGCCTCCTCGTCCCTGCGTCGCAGCACCTCTTTTGCCACTTCTTCATAGGTTTTCACCGGTTATGCCCTCCTTTTTCAGCTCGGTTCTGAGCGATTGCTTGGCGCGGTAAACCAGATTTTCAATCTGCCGCTTGCTCTTACGCATGGCGACGGCCGCCTGCGCGTTGTCCATCTCCTCAAAGTAGACCAGCCAGAGCACCGTGCGGTATTCCGGATGCAGCCGCCCCATTGCGCGGTGCAGCGTCCGGCTGCGCTCATCGCGCAGATAAGCGGCCTCCACTGTCTCGGCGTCGGCCTCGCGTACCAGCAGCTCCGGGTCGGCCGGGTCTTCCCTTCTTCTTCTGCGCAGGTCATCCAGCGCAAGGTTGCGGCCGATGGCATACAGCCAGGTTTTGAAGCTGCTCCGCCCGCGGAAATGCGGCCTGCGCACGGCGAGGCGCACAAAGGTCTCCTCCATCAGCTCCTCCGCGACATGGATGTTGCCAACCATTCCGTTGAGGTAAAGCATCAGCCCGTCCTTGTAGTCCCGTATCAGCTCCACCATCCCGTTGTCATCCCCAGCCAGGAAGCGGAGGTAGCTCTCGGCACCGTGATCCATTGGCTCTCCTTTCCGATTACAGTTTGGTTTTACGCGCCCTTTCATCAATTTAGACGGCGCTCGCGGCAAATTCTCTCACCAAAAAATGAAAATTTTTTCTTTTTCCTGCGCCGCATTCCGGCGCTTGCCTTCAGGCGCAGCTCGGCGCAGGCCGGCAGAACGGTGCCAAAAGACAATATACCCTGCGTACAAAAATTGCACACAGGGCTTCGGCTAACAGCCTGTTCGTTTGTTTCTTTGGCAGCTTTAGTAGGTGGCTCAGTAGGTGTACCGTTGGTGTTGGTTGTTATGATAACTACACGCACAAGTTTTCAGCAACGCGAACGTAGAATATCCACGTCGGAGCCTCTTTCGCCTTTGCATCACTGATACCCACATATCGGACAGGAAGCATACGTTCATTTCACTGCTCACCTCATGTCCTTCAATGCGGCAAGATTGCCGGATTGTATGTACTTGATCCGTTCCAATATTTGGGCAGGCGGAAGATCCCACCATTTTAATGCCAAAAGTGCCGCAATATCTTCATCTGAAAAACGCTTTCGTATCGGT
>CALWQR010000042.1 GCA_944383705.1 uncultured Clostridia bacterium | reverse complement strand
CTTGGAGGGACCGGCCTCTCCTCAAGAGGCGGGTCTCTCCAAGGTCTTTTCCTCCGGTGGGAATCTTAAGAGGCGGGTCCCTCCAAGGTCTTATACAGACATATTTCCGGGCGGGGAGGCATATATGTTTTTTACAGGGAAGAAAGGAGAGGTAAGAGATGAAGCATCATGTATTCCGAAATATTTTTGCGATGATTTTGCTGGTGGCGCTGACGGTATGCGCTGTCAGTCCGGCGGCGTTGGCGGAGGGGACCGGCACGGCAGGCGGGGAGGAACCGGAGGGAGTCCCCGAGACCACGCCTGCGGTATCCGATCTCGGAGTAGAGGAAGGCTCGCTGGAGCTTTCCTGCCAGAGCGCCATCCTTATGGAGGCGACCACCGGTGCAATCCTTTACACACAGAACGCCGAGGAGGCGCTGCCGCCGGCCTCGGTGACCAAAATCATGACACTGCTGCTGGTAATGGAGGCTGTGGACGCCGGCACCGTGCATCTGGACGATACGGTCACGGTATCGGCCAACGCGGCCTCCATGGGGGGCTCGCAGATTTATCTGAAGGAAGGGGAGCAGATGTCGCTGGAGGATCTGCTCAAAAGCGTGGTGATTGCCTCGGCAAACGACGCCGCCGTGGCGCTGGCCGAATACATCTGCGGCAGCACCGCCGCGTTTGTGGAACAGATGAACGAGCGTGCCCGCCAGCTGGGCATGAGCAACACCACCTTTGAGAACGTGACCGGACTGGACGACACCGCGCAGAACCACCTGACCAGCGCGCGGGACATTGCCCTGATGTCGCGGGCCCTGATTGCGCACCCGACCGTTCTGCAATACAGCTCCATCTGGATGGACAGCATCCGGGACGGCGCCTTCGGGCTGACCAACACCAACCGGCTGGTGCGCTTTTACCCGGGCTGTACGGGGCTGAAAACCGGCTCCACCTCCAAGGCCGGCTTCTGCATCAGCGTCACCGCCGAGCGAGAAGGCTTCTCGCTGATCTGCGTGATTATGGGAGCCGATTCCCGGGACGTCCGCAATGCGGCGGCGGTATCGCTGCTGGACTGGGGCTTTGCCAATTACGGGCTGTACACGGCGCCGGCCGGCAGCGCTGCGCCGGTTCCGGTTACCGGCGGCGTCCGCAACGCCTGCGCGCTGCAATACGACGGCTTTTCCAAGGTGCTGCCCAAGGCGAAAATCGCCTCGGTGGAGCAGAAGCTGCTGCTGCCCGAGAGCATTGCCGCCCCGGTGCGGGAGGGCGACGTGATAGGGAGTGTGAGCTATCTGTTGAACGGCGAGCCGATCGGGCAGGTGAATGTCACGGCGGCCGAGGGGGTGGAAAAAATAGATTTCTTTGAGATCCTGCGCCGGATGCTGGCCGGTTTTTTGCTCATCTGAGGCGCACGCATCCGCGCGCTGCCTGATTTTTTGCAAATTTCTCCGGTTTTTTTTCAAACCCCTTGTTTTTTGCTCCGGAATATTGTATAATATATAGAATCCAAAATCAAGAACACAGAATCCAAAACAAAGGACGGTTAGCAAACAAAAATGTCAGTCAAACTCAACGATCACTATTTGTCATCCTTCATCAAGCCCCATGAGTATGAGCGAATCGCGCCCGAGGTCCGTATGGCGGACACCATGCTGCGGGAAAAATCCGGCCCGGGCAGCGATTTTCTCGGCTGGGTCCACCTGCCCGAGACCTACGACCGCGAGGAGTTCGCGCGCATTCAGGCCGCAGCGGCCAGAATCCGCAAATCCTGCGACGTGCTGGTGGTCATCGGCATCGGCGGCTCCTATCTCGGGGCGCGCGCGGTGATCGAATATCTCAAATCCCCCAACTACAACCAGCTGCCAGGCAACTCCCCCAGAATTTATTTTGCCGGCAACTGCATCAGCTCGGACGCGCTGTGCGAGCTGCTGACGCTGTGCGAGGGCAAGGACGTCTGCGTCAATGTCATCAGCAAATCCGGCACCACCACCGAGCCGGCCATCGCCTTCCGCGTCTTCCGCGGTCTGCTGGAGGAGAAGTACGGCAAGGAGGGGGCGCGGGAGCGCATTTTTGTGACCACTGACCGTGCAAAGGGAACCCTGAAGCAGTTTTCCACCGAGGCCGGATACGAGACCTTTGTGGTGCCGGACGACGTGGGCGGGCGCTTTTCGGTGCTCAGCGCCGTGGGGCTTTTGCCGATTGCGGCTGCCGGCATCGACATCTGCGAGCTGATGGCGGGCGCCGCGCAGGCCAGCCGTACATACGGCACGGCAGACCTGGCGCAAAACGATTGCTACCGCTATGCCGCCATCCGCAATCTGCTCTACCGCAAGGGCCGCAACATCGAAATTCTGGCCAGCTATGAGCCTTTCTCGGCCATGTTCAACGAGTGGTGGAAGCAGCTGTATGGCGAGAGCGAGGGCAAGGATGGGAAGGGCATTTACCCGGCGTCGGTCATTTTTTCCACCGATCTGCATTCGCTGGGGCAGTTCATTCAGGACGGCAGCCGGACCATGTTTGAGACCGTGGTGGACATTGCCGACACCGGCGCCTCCTTTACCATTCCCGCCGACCCCGACAACATCGACGGACTGAACTTCCTCTCGGGCATGGAGCTGGACCGTGTGAAAAAGACCGCGATGCAGGGCACGATTCTGGCGCATGTGGACGGCGGCGTCCCCAACATTCTGATTGAGGTCAGCCGGCGCGACGCCTTTGTGCTGGGCGAGCTGCTGTATTTCTTCGAGCTCTCCTGCGCGATCTCGGGATATGTCCTGTCGGTCAATCCGTTTGACCAGCCCGGGGTGGAATCCTACAAGAAAAACATGTTCGCTCTGCTGGGCAAGCCGGGCTACGAGAGCCTGCGCGGCGATCTGGAGGCCCGTTTGCGGAAATAACCCTGCCGCGCGGCTGCCCGGAACAGTTTTTTTCGGGCAAATCCGCGAAAGGGCTTGACTTTCCTTCCGCAATTTGGTATAATAAAAACACAGGGTGAGGATGCGCTTTCATTCTGACATAGGGGAGGTATCAAGAGATGTTAAAACTGATTATCGGCGTCAAAGGCACGGGCAAGACCAAAACACTGATCAACATGGTCAACAGCGCGCTGGAGGTGACCAAGGGCGATGTGGTCTGCATGGAGAAGGGAACCAAGCTCAGATACGACATCAAACCGGCCGCCCGGCTTGTGAATGTGGATGAGTATATGGTGCAGGACGCCGAGGCACTGTACGGCTTTGTGGCCGGCATTCTGGCCAGCAATCACGATGTGACCGATCTGTTCATCGACGGCACGCTGAAAATCTGCAACCACGACATTGCGGCTTTTGAAAAAATGACCGACCGGCTGGCCCGTCTGGTGGAAAAAGCCGGCGTGAACCTGACCATGACGGTTTCGATGGCCGAGGGCGATCTCCCCGCGAGCGTTCGCGCACTGGCCGTTTCCGCCTGAGGCAGCCTGCGCTGTTCCGATTACTGTTTTCCCATTGCCGCGGTTCTGCCCGCATCCGTTCGGGCAGAGTCGCGGCTTTTTCATTGCCAAGTAAGCAAGGAGGAACCGGATATGGTGCTCATCATAGCCGAAAAGCCCAGCCTGGCCCGCAACATTGCGGCCGGCATCGGCCGGCTGCGCCGGCAGGACGGGTACCTGGAGGGGGAGGGGTATCTGATTACCTGGGCCTTCGGGCATCTGTTCTCGCTTTGCGACATCGAGGCCTATTCCCCCCAGCCCGACGGCTCCACCCGCTGGAGCATGAACAATCTCCCCTGCTTTCCCTCGGAGTTCCGGTTTGAGCTGCGCCGCGGGGCGGACAGGCAGGTAGACGCCGGGGTGGCGCGGCAGTACGAGGTCATCCGCAGCCTGTGCAACCGGCCCGACGTGGATACCGTGGTCAACGCGGGCGACGCCGACCGCGAGGGAGAGATCATCGTGCGGCTCTGCGTTCAGCACGCGCTGGAAACGCCAAAGCCGCAAAAACGGCTCTGGCTGCCGGACCAGACCCCGCAGACGGTTGCCGCCGCGCTGGCCGATATGAAGGACGAGAGCGAATATGACCTGCTGGCCGCCGAGGGCTTTGCCCGGACCTACATCGACTGGCTGTACGGCGTGAATCTGACCCGCTATGCCACCCTGAAAACCGGCACGCTGCTGCGGGTGGGGCGGGTGATTGTACCGATTGTCAAGGCCATATACGACCGCGACATGGCCATCCGCAATTTTGTGCCCGGAAAATACTATGCCATGGTCAGCCGGGAGAAGACCCAGGGGGAGGTTGTGGAGCTGACCTCCAAAAACAAATTCGAGGATTCCCAGCTGGCGCAGGCGCAGGAGCTGTGCGACCGGTACAACGCGGCAGGGGCCGTGGTAACCGGCGTCAAAAACAAAAAGGACCGGCTGTTTCCCGGCAAACTCTACTCGCTCTCCAAACTGCAAAGCGTGTTGGGGAAAAAATACAAGATGTCCATGCAGGAGAGCCTGGAGCTGGTGCAGGGACTGTACGAGAAGGGATATCTGACCTATCCCCGCACCAATTCCGAATACTTGGCGGTCTCGGAAAAGGGGCGCATCCGCCAGATTCTGGACCAATGCGCCAAGCTGGGGTATCCGGTGCGGCTCAAGGACAGCAAATCCATTTTTGACGACAGCAAAATCGAATCCCACTCGGCCCTGACCCCCACCTACAAAATCCCGCGCCGGGAGCAGCTGAGCGAAAAGGAGATGCAGGTCTACTCCACGGTTTTCCGCCGCTTTGTGGCGGTCTTTTGCGCGGAGGACTGCGTGGTCTCGCGCACGGAAATCACGATTGCGGTGGGGGATTATGAGGTGTTCACGCTCAAGGGCATGACCGTGCTGGAAAAGGGCTGGACCAAATACGACGATTTTTCCCAGAAGGACAAGGTGCTGCCGGCGCTGAAAAAGGGCGACCCGGTGAACATCCTGTTCCGCCCGGTGGAAAAGGAGACCACGCCGCCCCGGCACTATACAATTGAAACCCTGAACAATTACCTCAAAAATCCCTTCCGGGAGGAGAAAAACGCGGCCCGCAGCGCCGCTGCGGCCAAAGGCGCCGAGGGCGAGAGCGAGGAGGGGGAGGACCGCATCGGCGCCGATGACGCCGCCGACTATCAGGCCATTTTTGAGGGGCTGGAGCTGGGGACCGAGGCAACCCGGACCGGCATCATCGACAACGCCCGCAAAAGCGGCTACATTCAGCTCAAAAAGGACGTTTACACCATCCTGCCCGGGGGCGAGTTCCTGATTGAGTCGCTGGAGCAGATGCAGATCAGTATGGACAAATACAAAACCTCCGAGCTTGGGCAGGCGCTGAAAAAGGTGTTTCACGGCGCCATGAGCGTGCGGGACAGCGTCAGGCTGGCCGAGCAGGAGATTGCCGGCGTATTTCTCAAAAAAACCGATGTCTCCCCGCAGCAGGACAGCGACACCGGCTTTTTCGGGGATGTCGTGGGGACCTGCCCGCTCTGCGGCAGGGAAATGAAGCGCTTTCGCAATTTTTACGGCTGCACCGGCTATCAGGAGGGCTGCAGATTTTCGATCAATACCGTCATCTGCCGGCGGGTCATTCCCGTGGCGCAGCTCCAAAAGCTGATTGCCGATGGAAAAACCGACCTGCTCCAGGGCTTTGTCTCCCCCCGCACCGGCAAAACCTTTGAGGCGGCGCTCAGGCTGGCCGACGGCAAGGCGGTGTTCGATTTCCCGCCCCGCGTCAGGCCCGCGGCGCCGGCGCCGCCTCCCAGCGGCGGCGAGGAGCCGCCGCTGCCCGAGCCGCCGCCCGGCTATTGAGGGCCGCCGTTTGCCCGGGGCAGAGAGCCATGACAGAGAGAGGGGGCTGCCGCTCACGCATTTTATAATGCATTTGCGACAGCCCCTTTTTTGCTCTTTGCAGGGCTATTATTGCGACAGCCCCTTGCGCACTGTTAATAAAGAAGTTGAATCATGATACTTGAATAAGATTGATTGCTTACAATTTGTCCTTGAAAGAGATTATCTTACAATTTTGCATACCTTACAATTTTTCAAATAATATAAAGTATATATTTGATTTATTTCAGTTGGCCCAACATTAAATACATATAATTCTCCAGTGTTAACCTCTTCAAAAACAGGATAGGAGTAAGTATTCTTCCCAGTTGTTACATCACCGTATACCCTTTGGTAATCCACAACTTTTCCGGTCATGACTTCGTATTTTCCTTGTTTGACCGTTGAATAATCTTTTGCATGAAGTAAAATTTTATAAGAGAAGAATGATAACATCCCAACAAAAATCAGTAATACAAAAACATACAATTGTTTTTCGACCAGTTTGCTGCAGGAACGCCATATCCTCTTGCAAAAAACAATTCCTAAAAAAAACATAATAAACGAAATACTTGCGAAAATAATATTAATTGTTAGCGATGAATAATATGATTCATACAATTGATCCATTATCATACCCCCTTTTCTTTTATTTAGTTATTGTAAAATTGACATAAGTGGATCATATAAGCCTCGTGTAATACCTCTTGCAATTGCACGATTCCCCCCTCCTTTGTTATATTCCCGCGTTCAGCTCGGCCAGGCGGACGCGGATGCGGCGCAGCGCGTCGGTGGGGCTTGTGGCTCCCGCTACCGCCTCTTCGATCGGACAGACGCCGTCCCCCCGGCGGTTGCGGATATGCCCGGTCAGCTCTCCGGTCTCGGCCTCAATGCCGTACCGCCGCAGGGTTTCCAGCGCGGGCCGGCTCATCACGTCGGCATACACCGCCCGCACCTTCAGCAGCACATAGAGGTATGCGGCCCCGTTGCCGACCACGCGGTCGGCCGCATAGCCGTGCGAAAGGTCCAGTCCCTCGTCCAGGTATCCCAGCAGGGGTCTGACCCCCCGCTCGGTGGAGGTGAACACCGCGCCGTCCTTGCGGATGGCACAGCTCAGGTGGTCGCGTTCCATCTGCTTTTTTGCCAGCAAAAGCTCGTTGTTCATTTCTTTCCGGCGTTCTCCACTCTGTAAACCATCAGGGGCAGCAGGGCCCATTGCAGCACCAGTCCCAGCAGGCCGGTCGTCACACTGGTCCAGATGACCGATACCGGCAGCGCCGTGCTCCCAAAGCCGTACACCGCGATGAGGATGGCTCCGGCGCGCAGGGCGCGTCCTGCCAGTTGGGCCAGCAGCACCTTGCAGACCACCGGCATCCGGACCTTGCGCAGCAGTCCGGCGCACAGGCCGTATACCGCCAGCTCCAGGACCATAAAGGGCAGCAGGGCAGGGCGGGGCATTCCGGTCAGGGCAAAGCTGACCAGCGGGCTCAGCAGGCCAGCCGCCGCGCCGGCATAGGGACCGGCCAGCAGGCCGACCAGCAGCACCGGCAGGTGCATGGGGAGCAGCGCCTCTCCCAGAGCGCTGCCCAGCCCTGCCGCCGCGCCCAGCAGATGGAAGAGCTGGGGCAGCAGCACCGCCGCCGCAACGGCGCCCAGGGCTGCCAGGGTTTGCGCCCGCACCGAGAGGCGGGGCTTGCGGATGATCAGTTCACGGTTCATATTGTGTTCTCCTTTGTGTGTTTTGGGTTTTTGTTCTGTTGGAGCGGCAACACTCGACGCGGGTGCGCCGGTTATCCTTCAAAATAGGAGGCAACCTCCCGCAGATGCCGGATAATCGGGAGCTTCTGCGGACATACGCTCTCGCACTGCCCGCAGCCGATGCAGTCGCCGGCCCGGCCGTGGTCGGCCGCCAGGGCCAGGTAGTCGGCCCGGCGCGGCTTCTCTGCGGCGGCTCCGGCCTCCTGCAGGTCGGCGTTGTACAGCGAGAAATATTCCGGAATGGGAATTTGCATCGGGCAGCCGTCGGTGCAGTAGGCGCAGCCGGTGCAGGGCACCGCAATGCCCGAGCGGATCAGCTCCACTGCCTGCCGCAGGATGTGCAGCTCGTCCTCGGAGAGCGGGGCGGGGTCAGCCATAAAGCCGGTGTTGTCCAGCAGCTGCTCCATGTTGCTCATCCCCGAGAGCACCACCATCACCCCGTCCAACCCTGCCGCAAAGCGGATGGCCCAGGAGGCCGGCGAGCGTCCGGGCGCGGCGGCGCGGAAGAGACGCTCCACCGCCGGGGGGACCGATGCCAGCGTGCCGCCCTTGACCGGCTCCATGACAATCACCGGCAGGTTGTGCCTGCGCGCGGTTTCATAGCATCTGCGGGACTGTACGCTCTCGCTGTCCCAGTCCAGATAGTTGATTTGCAGCTGTACGAACTCAAACTCGGGGTGTGCCGAGAGCACCTCCTCTAAGAATTCCGCGCTGTCATGGAACGAAAAGCCGATGTGCCGCACCAGCCCCTGCCGCTGCTTCTCCCGGAGCCATTCAAAGCAGTCGTAGCGGGTGTATTTTTCGTACAGCTCGCGGTTGATCGAATGCAGCAGATAGTAATCGAAGTACCCGGCCCCGGTTTTGCGCAGCTGCTCGCCAAAGATGCGGTCGCGGTCCTCCTTTCCGTTCAGGTAGCCCGCGTGCAGCTTGGTTGCCAGGGTGAAGCGCTCGCGCGGATAGCGGCTGACCAGCGCTTCGCGCGCCACGTTCTCGCTCTGGTGGTTGCAGTACATCCAGGCCGTGTCAAAGTAGGTAAAGCCGCGCTCGAGAAAGGCGTCTACCATTCCCTTGACCTGCTCGACGTCAATGGCGGCATCCTTCACGCCGCCCTGCGTGGGCAGACGCATCAGGCCAAAGCCCAGTTTTTTCATCAGAATTCCCCTCCTTGCTTGTTCTTTGATCGGATCATTTGAATTATACCACAATTTTCCCCCGGTGTCAATGGGAAATTGCAGCCCGACGGCCGCCTTTTTCGCCCCGGGCTATTGCAATTCCGGCCGAAACAGAGTATAATATTAGAAGATACCCTGGAGCGGAGGTGAGGCTATGACCGAATGGATCCGTGCGCTGGAGCAGGCCGGCCTTGCCTGCCGGGCGCACTGCGCGCTGGCGCCGCGCGGAACCTTCCGCATCGGGGGCACGGCGGCGCTGGCGGTCTTTCCGCAAAGCAGGGAGCAGCTGCTGCGTGCCCTGTGCCTGCTCCGGGACGCCGGGGAGCGATACGCGGTGGTGGGCAGGGGGAGCAATCTGCTCTATCCGGACGGGGAGTATCCCGGCACGGTGGTCTTTACCGGCGGGGTGTGCGGGCTGGAGCTGCACGGGACCGAATGCGTCGCGGAGGCCGGGGCCTCGCTGCCGTCGCTTGCCCTGCGGGCCCGGGACGCCGGCCTCTCGGGCCTGGAGTTCGCGTGCGGCATTCCCGGTACGCTGGGCGGGGCGGTGCTCATGAATGCCGGGGCGTTCGGCGGCTGCATGGCGCAGGTGGTGCTGCGCTCGGAGTACTGGGACGCCGCCGCCGGCCGCTGCGGCAGCTTTGCCGGGGCGGCGCAGGAGTTTGCGGTGCGCTCCAGCATTTATGCACAGCAATCCCGCTACACGGTGCTCTCTGCCGTGCTGCGGCTGCGTCAGGGGAGCCGGAGCGAGATCGCAGCCCGCATGGAGGACTGCCGCCGCCGCCGCGCGGCCACCCAGCCGCAGGGCCTGCCAAATGCCGGCAGCATCTTCCGGCACCCGCCGGGGCAGTATGCCGGCCGGCTGATTGAGGAATGCGGCCTGAAGGGGGTCTGCGTGGGGGGCGCCGCCGTATCCGAGCGGCACGCGGGCTTTATCGTCAACCGCGGGGGCGCCACCGCGCGGGACGTGCTGGCGCTGATCGACCTGATCCGGGAGTGTGTGCTGCGCCGCACCGGCATCCGGCTGGAGTGCGAGCTGCGCAGATTGGACGGGCAGCCCATCTGAGGGGCGCCCGGTTGCAGAACAGAAAAAGCGAGGAAGAACCAATGAATGTCGAACTGATTGAGTATACCCGGGAACCGGTGGAGGCCATCGAGCGCGCCGCCAGCACCTGCTACGACAGCCAGCCCTCGGGCGAGGGCCGCATCCTGCGGCACTGCTACCGCAGCGGGCACCACAGCGTGCTGGAGTTTGCCGATTTTACCTTCCGCATCTCGGGCGTCAGCCGCGCGCTGACCCATCAGCTGGTGCGCCACCGCATGGCAAGCTATGCGCAGCGCAGCCAGCGCTACTGCCGGGAGGACGGCTTTGATTATGTCACCCCTGCCAGCATTGCGGCGGACGGGGAGGCCGGGCGGCTGTACGCCGATACCGTTCGGGCCATTCAGCAGGCCTATTCCGGGCTTCTGCGGGCCGGCATTCCGCCCGAAGACGCGCGGATGCTGCTGCCCAACGCCTGCTGTACCGAAATCTGCGTCAAGATGAACCTGCGCGAGCTGATTCACTTCTGCAACGAACGGCTGTGCAGCTGCGCGCAGTGGGAAATCCGCGCCATGGCGCGCGAAATGGTGCGCGCGGTTGCGGCGGTTGCCCCCGGACTGAAGGAGTATCTGGTCCCCAAGTGCGAGGCGCACGCGCCGCACTGCTTCTGCACCGAATCCCGCTCGCGCAGCTGCGGGCGGCATCCGCTGCTTTCCGATCTGATCGGAAAGGACCGGCAGTGATGTCGTTTGCCGGGGCCTTCCGTGAGGAGCTGCAGGGCATCCAGCCCCGGCGGGCCTGCTGCCGGCGGGCGCTGGCCTGCGGACTGCTGATCGATGCGGAAGCGCGTCAGGGCCTGGTATGGCTGCCCTGCCGCGATTCCGCGGCCGTGTCCTACGCCGCCGGGGTGCTGCAGCGGCAGTTCGGCCGGGCGCCCCGGGCGCAGGAGGAGGTGGCACGGCGGCACCGGAGCCTGTGGCTGGAGCTGGATTCCCCAGCGGCGGCACGCCTGCTCGGCCGGCTGGACAGGCCCGGGGCAGGGAATTCTGCGGCGCAGTCCGCGCCCCGGACGCCGGGGGCAGAGGAGGACGGCGGGCTCCTGCCGCCGGACCTTCTTGCGCCCGGCTGCGAGGGCTGCCGGGCGGCCTTCCTGCGCGGGGCCTTCCTTTCAACCGGAACGCTGAGCGACCCGCACCGCTCCACCCATCTGGAGTTCTTGCTGCGCAATCCCCGGCGCGCGGAGCTGCTGGCGGCCTTTCTCACCTCCTGCGGCTACCCGCCGGGAGTCATCCGCCGGGGGACCGGCGTGGGACTGTATTACAAAAACGGAACGGCTGCCGAGGACCTGGCCGCGCTGGCCGGCGCCGGCAGAACCGCCATGGAGATGATGAACGCCCGCATCGAGCGCGAGATCCGCAATCAGGAGAACCGCGCCACCAACTGCGTGACCAAGAACATTGAAAAAAGCGTTTCGGCCTCGGCCCGGCAGATGGCGGCCATCGAGCGGCTGGCCGTGACCGGAATGCTTGCACAGCTGCCCGAGCCGCTGCGCCTGACCGCCCGTCTGCGGGCCGAAAACCCGGATGCCTCGCTGGAGGAGCTGCGCCGCCTGCATTCCCCGCCCATCACCAAATCCGGGCTCAATCACCGCCTGCAAAAGCTGATTGAGGAGGCCGAACGGCACTGATTCCGTCCGGCCCCCGGCCAGAAGAAAGGAGACCCCCGATGAACGGATTCGTACACCTGCACCTGCACAGCGAATACAGCCTGCTGGACGGCGCCTGCCGCATTGCCGATATTCCCGCCCGGGCAAAGGAATGCGGCCAGGAGGCCGTGGCGCTGACCGACCACGGCGTGATGTACGGCGCGGTGGCCTTTTATCAGGCCTGCCGGGACGCCGGCGTCCGGCCGATTATCGGCTGCGAGGTCTACGTGGCGCCCGGCTCCCGGTTTGAAAAAAGCCCGGGAGCGGACGGCTATGCCGACCACCTGGTGCTGCTGTGCGAAAACGAGACCGGCTACCGCAATCTTTCGCAAATGGTCTCGCTTTCGTTTACCGAGGGCTTTTACAACAAGCCCCGTGTGGACGAGGAGCTGCTGCGTCTGCACCACGGCGGGCTGATTGCGCTGTCGGCCTGCCTTGGCGGCCGTATCCCCCGGCTGCTGGCCCGCGGGGATTTTGAAGAGGCAAAGCAGACCGCGCTGCGCTACCGGGAGCTCTTCGGGGAGGATCACTTTTATATTGAGGTGCAGGACCACGGCCTGCCCGAGCAGAAAACCATGCTGCCCATGCTGGTCAGTCTGGCGCGCGAATGCGGCCTGCCGCTGGTGGCCACCAACGACTGCCACTACCTGCGCCGGCAGGACGCGCAGACCCAGGCGGTGCTGATGTGCATCCAGACCAACACCACGGTGGATGCCGGCCGCCCCGCCGCCTTTGCCACCGACGAGTTCTATATGAAGGACAGCAACGAGATGGCCATGACCTTCCGCGCCTATCCCGAGGCGCTGGCCAACACCTGCCGCATTGCCGAGCGCTGCGCGGTGGAGTTCGATTTTTCCCGGACCTATCTGCCCAAATTTCCCTGTCCCGGCGGGGAGGACGCCGGCGCATATCTCACCCGGCTGGCCCGGGAGGGGCTTGAGCGGCGCGTGCGCCTGGGACACATTACCTTTGAGGCCCACACCGAGCAGGAATACCGCGCGCGCATGGAGTACGAGCTTTCGGTCATTCTCAAAATGGGATATGCCGACTACTATCTGATTGTGCAGGACTATGTCAATTACGCCCGCTCGCAGGACATTCCGGTGGGGCCTGGCCGCGGCTCCGGGGCCGGGAGCCTGGTGGCCTATGCCGTCGGGATTACCGACGTTGACCCGCTGGTGTTTGACCTGCTCTTTGAGCGCTTTCTCAACCCCGAACGGGTGAGTATGCCGGACTTTGACGTGGATTTCTGCTACAACCGGCGGGACGAGGTGATTGCCTATGTCATCCGCAAATACGGCAAGGAGCACGTCTCGCAGATTGTCACCTTCGGTACGCTGGCCGCCCGGGCTTCCATCCGGGATGTGGGAAGGGCGCTGGGAATGTCCTATGCCGATGTGGACGTGGTAGCCCGCGCGGTGCCGCAGGAGCTGAACATCACCATTTCCATGGCCCTGAAAATGCCCGATCTGAAGCAGCTTTACGAGGGCTCGGAGCAGGTGCGCCGCCTGGTGGATACCGCCATGG
This sequence comes from uncultured Clostridia bacterium, assembly GCA_944383705.1. GTDB lineage: Bacteria > Bacillota > Clostridia > Oscillospirales > CAG-272 > UMGS1865. Next base: position 2,105 of record CALWQR010000042.1, on the reverse strand, counting down.
CGCTGGAGGGGATGCCTCGCAACATTTCGGTCCATGCGGCGGGCGTCATCATCACCGAACTGCCGGTGTCGGACTATGTGCCGCTGGCCGTGAGCAACGGCACCGTGGTGACCCAGTTTGACATGGATACCGTGGCCAGGCTCGGGCTGCTCAAATTCGATTTCCTGGCGCTGCGGTATCTGACCATCATCCACGACGCCGAGACCCAGATCCACGAAAATCAGCCGGATTTTGACATCGAGAAGATTCCCCTGGACGATTCCGACACCTTCCGGCTCATCTCGTCCGGCAAAACCGGCGGGGTGTTTCAGCTGGAGTCGGCCGGGATGCGGCAGATGCTGACAAGCCTGTGCCCCGAGCGGCTGGACGACATCATCGCTGCCATCGCGCTCTACCGTCCGGGCCCGATGGATTCCATTCCCCGGTTCGTCGAATGCCGCCATCATCCCGAAAAGGCGGTGTACGCCACCCCGCTGCTCGAGCCGATTCTGCGCTCCACATACGGCTGTGTGGTGTATCAGGAGCAGGTGATGAGCATCTTCCGCGAGGTGGCCGGCTATACCTTCGGCCATGCCGACATTGTGCGCCGCGCCATGGCCAAAAAGAAGGCCTCGGCACTGCTGGCCGAGCAGGAAAGCTTTGTCCGCGGCGCCGTGGAGCGCGGCGTCCCGGAGGAAACCGCCGCCCGGCTGTTTGCCGACATGGAGAGCTTTGCCAACTATGCCTTCAACAAATCCCACGCGGCGGCCTATGCCATGGTCTGCTACCGCTCGGCCTATCTCAAGCAGCACTACCCGCGCGAGTATTTCGCGGCCCTGCTCACCAGCGTCCTGGGCAACCAGACCAAGGTGGCGGAGTATATCTCGGAGTGCGGCGCCCGGGGCATTCAGGTGCTGCCGCCCGACATCAACGAGAGCCGTATGGACTTTTCGGTCAGCGGGGACGGCATCCGCTTCGGTCTGCTGGCCATCCGCAATGTGGGCAACAAATTCCTGGCGCAGATTCTGGAGGAGCGCAGGCAGGCGAAATTTTCTTCGTTTGAGGATTTTGTCAACCGTATGAGTGCGGGAGACCTCAACAAGCGCATGGTGGAGTCCCTGATCAAGGCCGGCGCATTCGACCGGTTGGGTGTGTACCGCAGCCAGCTGCTGGCCGCTTATGAGCGCCTGATCGATCAGGCGGTGGAGAAGGGAAGGAACAACCTGGCCGGCCAGCTGGATATGTTCTCTACGCCCGGCGCGGACGTCGCGGACAGCGCTGCGCGCTTTTCCTATCCGGACCTGCCGGATCTCGATGTGCGCGCCAAGCTGCTGATGGAACGCGAGGCCACCGGCATGTTCTTCTCGGGTCAGCTGCTGGACAGCTATTCCCGCCATCTGGCGCGGCTGGGAACCGATCCGATTGCCGGCCTTGTGGGGGAGGACTCCGATGTGACCGACCGCGCCCGCGCAACCGTTGCCGGTATGATCACATCGGCCTCTACAAAAAGCACACGGAACGGCGACCGTATGGCGTTTTTTACCCTGGAGGACCAGACCGGGGAGATGGAATGCATTGCCTTTGCCCGCCAGTTTGCCGAGTATGAGCCCATGATCCGGGAAAATATGGCCGTCTGCGTATCCGGTACGGTTTCGGTGCGGGAGGAGGAGCCGCCCAAGCTGCTGGTGGGGCGGATGGAGGAGCTGATTGAAAACCGCGCCTTCCGCGAGTCCCCCTCACCCTCCCCGGGCCCGGCTCCGCAGGCCGCGCCCGGTATTCCCGGCGGGTCCGCGCAGCCGGGTGAGCCGAATGCCAGCCAGGCCGCCCGTCCGCCGCGCCGCCTCTATCTGCGCGTGCCGGACCGGCGGGGAATGCCCTTCCGCAAAGCCCGGAACCTGGCCGAAATCTTTGACGGCAGCTTTCCGCTCGCCTTTTATGACGCCGAAACCAAACAGTATTTTTCGGCTCCCGGCGTCATGCTGAGCGATTACCTCCTCTCCGAGCTCCGCACCCTCCTCGGCCCCGATAACGTCATTCTTCGATGAGGCGGGAAGACCTTGGAGGGAGGGCCCCCCTTGAGGAGGCGGGCCCTCCCTCCAAGCCTCCCACCCCCGGGACCTTCCCCA
>CALWQR010000041.1 GCA_944383705.1 uncultured Clostridia bacterium | reverse complement strand
CCCTCCAAGGTCTTCTCCATAGCGAACTATCTTCTCAGATCGGGGGTGGTTTGGGTTTCAAACGAGAGGCTGTCAAAGGTCAGGTCCTGCCCGTGGATAAAGTAGGAGGCGCACATATCGTACTCTTCCAGATAGCACACCAGAACGGGGCCCTGCGCCTGTGCGGCCAGCTCCAGCGCTTCGCTGTCAGAGGGAATGGAGGAGACGATGGCCCAGATTTCGTCCCGGTTTGGCAGATAGGAATCATAAAAGCGATCGGCGATTTCCTGTGCATTGGCGGGCAGCGAGACGTCCGGGATATCGGCGCTGTCGGTCAGCAGCTCGCCCTCAAACTGCATGGACGTACCGTCGGGCGCATCCATCTCAACACTGTACAGCAGCACAGAGGGGTCCTGGCTGGTTGCCATTGTAGCCGAAAGGCTGAGCCGTTCGGTTTCGGTCTGGCCGGTCAGCTCGGTGGCATTGCCGTCTGCATCCAGCTCATATGGCACCCGGTTCATTTCCATATCCAGCGAGGCGTCCATCACGTCGCGCTCGGGCAGGCTCAGCACGGTTGTGTCCATGTGCAGCGACAGGGAGCCGCTGACATATTCGATGGTATAGAGATTGGTTTCGCTGTTGGCGCTCCCGGCCGAGGGAATCCCGAACTCAGCGCTGACCGTGCAGCCCGTAAAGCGGTTGTCGGTCAGGAGCAGCTCCATCTGCAGCTTGAATCCGACGCGCTCCATATCAATTCCCCCCGTGGAGGCCAGCAGTTCGGCCAGCAGCTCCTCGGCGGCCTCGGCCGACACCGACAGCTTTGTCACGCTGCCCCCGTCCACGGTGGCGGAACACCGGAGATTCAAATCCTCAAAATAGCTCCGGAAGGTTGCCTTCATGGCGCGGATCTGGGTGGCGTCGGTGACGCCGGCCTGCTCCGCCGACAGGTCCACGAACAGGTCGATGTAGGACAGAAAATACTCGTCCGCAATCACGTAAACGCCGTCCCCTTCGTGAATCAGCTGGTCGGCGGTCGGCGGCGTCAGGGCGGACGTCAGCTCCTCGGGCAGTCCGGCATCCATCTCCGCCTCCAGCAGAGAGACCACATCGGTGATATAAGCGTCGTTTTCGGCGTCATATTCCAGCGACAGCGCATCGCCCTCGGGCGTCAGCAGCAGGTAGACCGGGTTGGAGCCGGGGAAGTTCAGTGCCATTGCCATATCCTTCAGCACGATCAGATCGGACAGATTTCCCGTTTCGCCGTCCACGGTGGCGGTCAGGTCCCCCAGACACAAGGCAACGCTTTGCAGCATTTCCAGAGGCTTTTCGGGGGAAATGCCGGTGCCGTCGCTGCCGGAGCCGGTAAACAGGGCCAGGATCAGGGCTTTGTCGGCGGCCTCATCCCGCGGCACGTCGGAGACGGGAGGGGTCAGCTCAACGGTGCCGGAGGACTGCGGGTCGTCCCCTGTGGCAGCGCAGGCGGCAAACAGCAGCGTCAGGCAGAGCAGAGCGGCCAGCCAGGCCAGCCGCCGGGTAAGATTCGTTTTTCTCATAGGGAATACCTCCTGTGGGTTGATGTGCTACCATTATACACAAAAACCGGAAGGATGTCAATACCATTCCGCAAAATTTGAGGACACCCCCGATGTTTTTGTGCCGCACCTGCCGACGGGGGGGAATTTTCCGCAGGATTTTGCAAATTTTTTTTGCAAAACCTATTGGTTTTTTCCACGGAATATGCTATAATAGTATATACTTGTGCGCAGGCCGACGGCGGCTTGCGGAGCGAAACGATTCTGGACGATGGGAGGCGCGCGACATGGAGCATCTGGTGGAATGGTGGAACGATATCTGCGGCTTTTTCGCGCAATCGGTAGGCGGCCCCTTCCGGCACTTCGGCTGGACCGACGCCGCGGATATTCTGATCCTTGCAATTGTACTGTTTCAGATATACCGGTTTTCCCGGAACCGCCGCGCGGGCAGAGTGCTCATCGGGCTTGTGGTGGTGCTGCTGTGCAGCCTGATTGTTGTGCTGCTGGAGCTGCCCTCGCTGAGCTATATTGTCCGGCTGTGCTCCTCGGTCGCGTTTTTCTGCATCATTCTGATTTTTCAGCCGGAGATCCGGGATGGGCTTTCGCGCATCGGCACCTCGCGGCTGGTGGCGCCGCGCAGCGACACGCTGCCCCGCAAGCAGCTCCCGGCCGCCCGGCAGGTAACCGACGAGACGGTGGACGCGGTCTTCCGCATGTCGGATTCCTGCACCGGCGCGCTGATTGTGTTTGAGGGGCTGACCCGGCTGGGGGACAGCCTGGAGAGCGGGAAGATTGTGGATGCGCGCGTGACCTCGCATCTGCTGCAGAACATTTTTTACGACAAGGCCCCGCTGCATGACGGGGCGGTGATCATCCGCAACATGCGCATCTGGGGCGCCAGCTGCGTGCTGCCCTCCACCAAAAGCCGGATGGATTTCGGCAACATGGGCACCCGGCACCGCGCGGCGGTGGGTATCAGCGAGGTCAGCGATGCGCTGGTGGTGGTGGTCTCGGAGCAGACCGGCATTGTCTCGGTCGCGCAGGACGGCAAGCTGCTGCGGGGGGTGGACCGCGACACCCTGCGGGATATTCTGATGACCTATCTGGCCGGCAGCCTGTACCTGCGCACCAAACGGCAGGAGGCCCGGGCCGCCGAGGCGGCCTCGGTGCTGGCAGGCAAGTCGGCGGCGGTCAATATCCGCAGCGGCGGGCAGCCGGCCGCGCGTCCCGAGGCAGGGGCAGGGGAGCCGGATGCCGCCCCAGGGGGCGGTGTGCAGGACGGCAAGCGTCCCGACGGCCCCGCATGAGAGCCCCGTGTCCCGACCCGAAACACCGAGATCCCGGAGGTGACCGATTGTGAAAAAGAAAAACAACATCATCGGGCGGATGACCGCCCCGAAGGAGACCGCCGGGGGCTGGCTGCGCCGGACGCAGCTGATCCCGCGGCTGATCTGCCTGCTGCTGGCCATCGTCATCTGGCTGACCGTGGAGAATCTGAACCGTCAGACCCGGAACGACGAGCCCGACGCGCTGGATGCCATTGAATGGGAGGAGCCGGCCGAATGAAGGACGGGCGGTTCCGCTATCTGCTGGGTGGCATTGCCATCCCGCCCGAGACGTTCAGCGAGGACGAGGCCGTCAGAGCGGCCGCCAACCGGATGAAGCGCGCGGGGATTTCCCCGCAGTCGCTTCATTTTCGGCTTTATAAGCGGTCGGTGGACGCCCGCCGCCGCGAACGCATCCGCCTGGTGTGCACGGTGCTGGCCGAATCGGCCGCCCCTCTTCCCGGGACGGTCTGCCGGCGGCTGGATCTGCGCCCGCTGGCGGAGGCTCCCCCGCCCGCGCCGCCCGGCGCCCAGCCGATGGGCGCGCCCCCGCTGATTGTGGGAATGGGCCCGGCCGGGCTCTTTGCCGGGCTGCTGCTGGCGCGGGCCGGCTACAAGCCGGTGCTGATTGACCGGGGCGGGGAGATGGCCGACCGGGTGGCCGCCGTGGAGCGCTTCCGGCAGACGGGGGCGCTGGACACCGAGTGCAACGTCCAGTTCGGGGCCGGCGGGGCCGGCACCTTTTCAGACGGGAAGCTGGTCACCCGCATTCACGACCCGCACTGCCGGCTGGTGCTGGAGACGCTGCGGCGCTTCGGCGCGCCGGAGGACATCCTGACCCTGGCCAAGCCCCACATCGGCACCGATGTGCTGCGGGGCGTGGTGTCCGCAATGCTGGCCGAAATCGGGCGGCTGGGGGGCAGGCTGTACTACCGCTGCCGGCTGACCGATTTTTCGGCCCTGCCGGACGGCACCCTGTCGGTGCGGACCGGGTGCGGCGACCTCCCGGCCGGGGTGCTGATTCTGGCCGTCGGGCACAGCGCGCGGGACACGTATGTGCGGCTGCTGGAAAAGGGCTGCGCGCTGGAGCCCAAGCCGATTTCGGTCGGCTTCCGCGCCGAGCACCTCCAGGACGAAATCGACGCCGCGCTGTACGGCACATCTGCCGGGCATCCGGCGCTGGGGCACGCCGAGTACGCCTTTTCCGACACCACGCAGGCGCGGGGCGTGTATACCTTCTGCATGTGCCCGGGCGGGGAGGTGGTGGCGGCAGCCTCCGAGCAGGGCGGGCTGGTCGTCAACGGCATGAGCAACCGCGCGCGGGACGGGCGAAACGCCAATGCGGCGGTGCTGGCCTCGGTCGGCGTGTCGGATTACGAGCCCGTGGAGGGCAGCGCGGTGCTGGGGGCCATCGCCTTCCAGCGGCGCATCGAGCAGGCCGCCTTCCGGGCCGGGGGCGGGGATTACCGCGCGCCGGTCTCCACCGTGGGGGATTTCCTGGCCGGGCGTGCGGGGACGCCGCCCGGCCGCGTGCAGCCCACCTACCGGGGCGGACTGGTGTGCCCGGCCGACCTGGGCGCGCTGTTTCCGGCTCCCGTTGCCGGGGCGCTGCAGTACGCGCTGCGCGCGTTCGGCCGGCGGCTGCCGGGGTATGACGCGCCCGACGCGCTGCTCACCGCCGCCGAGACCCGGACCTCCGCGCCGCTGCGCATCCTGCGCGACGCCGGCACGCTCACCGCGCCGGGCTTTGACCGCCTGTATCCCTGCGGCGAGGGCGCCGGATACGCCGGGGGCATTACCAGCGCCGCGGTGGACGGCATCCGTGTTGCCGAGGCGGTCATGCGGCGGTTCGCGCCGCTGTCCTGAGCGGCGCGCCGGCCGGCATTCTTCCGTGAAAGAGGTGATACCGATGAAAACAACCGCTACCGTTCTGGCCGTCACGGGCGAGGTGGCCACCGTCCTGGTGGTGCGCACCTCGGCCTGCGAGGGCTGCCACAAGCTCTCCGGCGGGGGGAGCTGCGCAGTCTGCTCGCTGGTGGGCGGCGGCAAGCCCATGACGGCCCGGGCGGGCAACCGCCTGGGCGCACGGGTAGGGGACCGCGTCACCGTGGAGCGCGCGGCCGCGGGTGTGCTGGGGGACGCCGCGCTGGTGTTTTTGCTGCCCCTGCTGCTCTGCTTTCTCGGCTGGCTGATTGCCTCGCGCCTCAGTCCGGAGCCGCTGTGGCAGGCGGTGGGGGCCGCCGCGGGCCTTGTGTGCTGCTTTGTCGGCCTGCGGATTTACTCGGGTCGGGTGCGGGCCCGTCGGCCGGATATGGAAATCACCGCCATTCTCGGCCCGTCGGAGAGGCCGGCCGGGGAGGGCGACGGGCAGCCGGACGGCAGGGCCTGAATGCCCGGCACAGCCAGGGAAACGAACGGGAACAGGAAAGGGGGAATCTGCAATGCCGGATGAAGAAGCACTGCTGCACAGGCCCCGGGGGAGGCAGCGGCGCTGGACGCTGCGCTACCGCCCGGGCAACCCGGAGACCGACGCGCAGATCGGCCGGCTGGCCGCGGAGTCCGATCTGCCGGAGGTGCTGGCGCGCCTGTTGTATGTGCGCGGCTGCCGCACGGCGGAGGAGGCCGGGCGGTTTTTCCGGATGGAGAGCTCACAGCTGTACGACCCTTTTCTGCTCACCGACATGCAGAAGGCGGTGGAGCGCCTGGACCGGGCGCTGCGGGAGGGCGAAAAAATCGCCGTATACGGCGACTATGACGTGGACGGTGTGACCTCTGTCAGTCTGCTCTGCCTCTATCTGACCGGGCTCGGGGCCGACGTGAGCTATTACATCCCCAGCCGCAGCGGCGAGGGCTACGGCCTTTCCACCGCGGCGCTGGACCGCCTGCACGCCGGGGGAGCCAGGCTGATTGTCACGGTGGATACCGGCGTGTCGGCCGTCCGGGAGGCCGCCTATGCCGCCGGGCTGGGCATGGACCTGATTGTCACCGACCACCACGAGTGCCTCTCCGAGCTGCCGGACGCCTGCGCCGTCATCAATCCGCACCGCCCGGGCGACCGCTACCCCTACCGTACGTTGGCAGGGGTGGGCGTGGCCTTCAAGCTGGTCTGCGCCTACGAGATGCTGCGCTGCCGCCGCGCCGGGACGCCGGAGGCCGACGGGGTGCGGGACGTCTGCCGGCGGTATGCGGATCTGGTGACCCTGGGGACCATTGCCGACGTCATGCCGGTCACCGACGAGAACCGGCTGATCATTGCGCTCGGCCTGCGCCGGATGGGGGAGGACTGCCGGCTGGGCCTGTATGAGCTGGCTGCCGCCGCAGCCGGCCCGGGCCGACCGGTTCCGCACTTCAGCTCCACCCATATCGGCTATGTGCTGGCGCCCCGCATCAACGCGGCCGGCCGGGTCAGCCACGCCTCGCTTGCGGTGGAGCTGCTGCTGACCGACAGCCGCGCGCGTGCCCGGGAGCTGGCCGCACGGCTCTGCGCCCTGAACGCCGCGCGGCAGGCCGAGGAAACCCGCATCATGCAGGAGGTCTGCCGCCGGGTCGAGCTGCTGCCGGCCGGCGAGCGGGAGGGGGTGCTGGTGCTGGACGATGACAGCTGGCACCCCGGCATCATCGGCATCGTTGCCTCCCGGGTCACCGAGCGGTACGGCCTGCCCTCCATCCTCATTTCCTACGGGCGGGACGGGGAAGAGAACGCTCCCGCCTCGCCCGAGGATGTGGGGCGGGGCTCCGGCCGCAGTGTCCCGGGGCTGAACCTGGCCGAGGCACTGGCCGATTGCAGGGATCTGCTGGTCCGCTTCGGCGGGCATGAGCTGGCGGCAGGGCTCAGCATCCGCCGTGGGGATGTCGGGGAATTCCGCCGCCGCATCCAGGCCTATGCCGCCGCGCGGATGACCGAGGAGATGCGCGCCGTCACGCTGGAGGCCGACTGCGAGCTGGAGGCCGGCCGGCTGACCCTGGAGCTGGCGCAGGCGCTGGAGCGGCTGGAGCCCTTCGGCGTCTCCAATCCGGTGCCCTGCTTTGTGCTGCGCGACGCGCTGCTGACGCGCGTGAGCCCGATGGGGGGCGGCCGGCACATGCGCCTGACGCTGGAAAAGGACGGCCGCACGCTGACGGCCGTATGGTTCGGGCACAGCCCGGACTGCCTGCCCTTTGCCGCCGGCGACGGCGTGGACCTGCTGTTTCAGCTCGGCGTGAACGAGTATCAGGGCCGGGTCAGCCTGCAGCTGGTGGTGCAGGACGCCATGCCGGCCGCCGCCGTGCGCGCGCGCTGCGAGCGGGAGGTGCGGCGATACGAGGAGCTCTGCGCGGGAGCCGCTTATCCGGCGTCCGAGGACGTGCTGCCGGCCCGGGCGGATATGGCCGCGGTGTACACCTTCGTCCGCCGGGAGGCGCAGGCGGGGCACGGCAGCTTTTCGGCGGCCCGCCTGATGGAGGCGGTCCGCACTGCGGACGGCGGAGCTCTGGGCTACAGCAAGCTGCGCTTTGTCCTGCGCATTCTGCGGGAGCTGCGCGTGTGCGGGGTGAGTGAGCCGGAGCCGGATGTGTTCCGGTTCGAAATCGATCCCGCTGTCAGAACCGATCTCGAGACATCGGATATTTTACACCGGCTGCGGAGCCAGCAAATCCGCTGAGCGCGCCGGGGAACGAGGTGGCAAGATGAGTCAGACACCGGTACATACCGACATCAGCAGGCTGCTCGAAATTCTGCGGGCAACCGGAAAAAAATACGATCTGGACAAGATCACGCGCGCCTTTGAGTATGCCCGGGAGCTGCACGAGGGGCAGCTGCGGGTCAGCGGGGAGCCCTATATCTCGCACCCGGTGGCGGTGGCCGAAATCGTGGCCGGGCTGGAGCTGGATACCGACTCGATCTGCGCTGCCCTGCTGCACGACACGGTGGAGGACTGCTCGGACAAAACCAGTCTCCGGGATCTGGAAAAAAAGTTCGGCAGGGACGTGGCGGATCTGGTGGACGGGCTGACCAAAATCGTCATGCTGCAGGTGGAGGACAAGGAAGAGGCGCACATTGAAAACCTGCGCAAGATGCTCCTGGCCATGTCGCGGGACGTGCGGGTCATCTTCATCAAGCTCTGCGACCGTCTGCACAACATGCGCACGCTGGACGCCAAGCCCGATGCCAAGCGCCGGCTGACCGCGCTGGAGACCATGTATGTCTATGCCCCGCTGGCCCACCGGCTGGGTATGCAGCGCATCAAGCAGGAGCTGGAAAACCTCAGCCTGCAATACCTCGACCCCATCGGCTACGAGGAGGTGCGCCGGCACATCGAGGAAAAGTACGGGCAGAACCTCAACTTCATCGAAAACGTGCGCGCCGCCGTGGACAGCAAGATGCGGGAAAACGGCATTCACTTCACGCTGGAGGGGCGCATCAAGTCGGTCTATTCCATCTACCGCAAGATGTACAACCAGAACAAGTCCTTCGACGAGATTTATGACTTTTACGCGCTGCGCATCATTGTGGACACCGAGCTGGAATGCTACACCGCGCTGGGGCTGATTCACGAGATGTTCAATTCGATTCCCGGGCGCTTCAAGGACTACATCTCCACCCCCAAGCCCAACATGTACCGCTCGCTGCATACCACGGTCATCGGGCGGGACGGCATCCCCTTCGAGGTGCAGATCCGCACCTGGGAGATGCACCATGTGGCCGAATACGGCATTGCCGCGCACTGGAAGTACAAGTCCGGCGCCACCTCCAAGGAGGAGATGGACAAGAAGCTGGCCTGGATTGCCAGCCTGATTGAGACCGAGGACAGCGCGCGCGACCCGGACGAGTTCATGAGCGCGCTGAAAACCGATATCTTCCACGACGAGGTCTTTGTCTTTACCCCCAAAGGGGACGTCATCTCGCTGCCCTACGGCGCCAATCTGATTGATTTTGCCTATGCCGTGCACTCGGAGGTGGGCAACAAGATGATCGGCGGCAAAATCAACGGCATGATTGTGCCGATTGACCGCACGCTGCAAAACGGCGAGATTGTCGAAATTCTCACCTCCTCGGCCGCGCGCGGGCCGAGCCGGGACTGGCTCAACATTGTCAAAACCTCATCGGCGCGGGCCAAAATCCGGGGCTGGTTCAAGCGGGAACGCCGCACCGACAACATCGCGGTGGGCAAGGCCGCCGTGGAGGCCGAGCTGCGCCGCTGCTGCGGCAGGACGCAGCTGAGCGACGCGCAGAAGGAGGAGCTGCTGCAGCCGGTCTGCACCCGCTTCGGCTACAACAGCATCGAGGATTTTTACAACGCCATCGGCTACGGCGGCCTGGCGGTCTCCAAATTCGCCAACCGCCTGCAGGAGGAGTGCGCCCGCTTCATTCATCCCGAATCCGGCGAGGCCGCGCGGGACATCGAGCCCGAGCAGGTGCCGGTCCGGCCGATCCCCCACGCCCAGCGCGCCGGGGGCGGCATTGTGGTGGACGGGGAATCCGGATGCCTGGTCAAGTTTGCCAAGTGCTGCAACCCGCTGCCGGGGGACGACATCATCGGCTTTGTCACCAAGGGCTTTGGCATTTCGATTCATAAAACCGACTGCCCCAATGTGATGCGGGGCAGGGAGAACCCCGCCTATGCCGGGCGGTGGAAGGACGCGCACTGGGAGGCCGACGCAGGCAGCGCCGCCGCGCCCGCAATGTACGAGGCTTTGCTGCAGGTGGACTGCGACGACCGCATCGGAATGCTGGCCGACATCACCACGGCGCTGGCCGACATGCGGGTTTCCATCCAGCAGATCAACGTGCTGCACCGGGGAGCCGAGGGGATTCTCATCAACATCAGCGTCGGCTGCAAGAACATCGAGCATTTCCGCTCCATCGTCTCCCGCCTGCGGGGGCTGATCGGGGTCAACAACGTCATCCGGGGCTTTTCGTAAGCGGCGCGCCGGGGAGATGCGGGAGGAATATCATGAGAGCTGTATTGCAGCGCGTCACCCATGCCGAGGTGCGCGTGGAGGAAAAAACCGTTGGCAGCTGCGGGGCGGGCTTCCTGGTGCTGCTGGGGATTGCCGCAGAGGACACCCCGGCCGAGGCCGAGCTGCTCTGCCGCAAGATCCTTGCCCTGCGGGTGTTTGCGGACGAAAACGGGAAAATGAACCGTTCGCTGACCGACGTGGGCGGGGAGCTGCTGGTGGTGTCGCAGTTCACGCTGTACGCCAACTGCCGGCACGGCAACCGGCCGGACTTTCTGGCCTCGGCCAGACCAGAGGCGGCGGTGCCCCTGTACGAATATTTTCTGGAGCTGGCCCGGCGCGCTCTGCCGCATGTGGCGTGCGGCGTCTTCGGCGCGGATATGCAGGTCAGCCTGACCAACAGCGGCCCGGTGACCATTCTGCTGGATACGGACGCCCTGAAAAAAGGAAAATAAAGGAAACATCACAATGAAACTGATATTGGACGGCGATGTGAATGTATACTATATTCAGACCCTGTGCATGATTTTTTTTCCGGGCGAAAAATTCGGCGCGGCCGGGCAGGAGCAGCCCGACGTGCCGGTGCTCTCGCTGCGCCTGCGCCGCCGCCCCGAGGGGGGGCTGGAGGCATCGGTAACCGTCACGGCCAACGGCCGGAGTGCCTCGGCGGTCCGTGTGCTGGAGGATACCGAGCACCACACCGGCGAGAAGACCGCCAAGCTGGTTTGCGGGCAGGCCGTTATTGCCGCCTGCGGGCAGCTGCTGGGCTACCGCCCCTCTTGGGGAATGCTGACCGGTGTGCGGCCGAGCAAGGTGGCCACCGAGCTGCTGCGGCAGGGGCTGAGCAAAACCAGGGTCAAAAAAATTCTGGCCGCCGAGTATTCGGTCATTCCCAAAAAGGCGGCGCTGGCCACCGATGTGGCCATCAACGAGCAAAAGCTCATCGGCACCCCCGGCCGCCGGGACTGCAGCCTGTATATCTCCATCCCGTTCTGTCCCACCCGCTGCTCCTATTGCTCGTTTGTCTCGTACACCTCGCGCAAGCTGCTGAACCTGATTCCCGAGTACCTGGTGCGTCTGGTTGACGACGTGCGGCAGATGGCGGCCAAAATCCGGGAGCTGGGGCTGCGGCTATGCACGGTGTACATCGGCGGAGGAACGCCGACGATTCTGGAGCCCGACCAGCTCCGCTTCCTGCTGTCGGCCGTGGCCGGGTGCGTGGATGTCGGCGCGCTGGAGGAGTTCACGCTGGAATCCGGCCGGGCGGATACCATCACGCCCGAAAAGTTCGCAGTGGCGCGGGAATACGGCGTCAGCCGGGTCTGCGTCAACGCGCAGTCGCTCTCGGACGAGGTGCTGCGCAACATCGGCCGCTGCCACACCGCCGAGGATTTTTTCCGCGCCTTTGCGGTGGCAAGGGAGTCGGGAATCCCGTATATTAATACGGACCTGATTGTCGGTCTGCCCGGCGACAGCTTCCACAGCTTTGCCCGCTCCTTTGACCGGGTGGCCGCTCTGCGGCCCGAGAATCTCACGGTGCACACCTTCTGTGTCAAAAAGGCGGCGGATATCCTGCGGCAGGACAGCCATATCTATTCGCTCCGCGGCGGGGACGCCGGCAAGTGCGTGGATTATACCCAGCTGCGGGCCGCACAGGAGGGCTACCGGCCCTACTATATGTACCGCCAAAAAAACACGGTGGGGAATTTTGAAAACGTGGGCTTTGCGCTGGAGGGCGCGGAGTGCCGCTACAATGTCTATATGATGGAGGAAGTGCATTCCATCTTCGCGGCCGGCGCCGGGGCGGTATCCAAAATGGTGGATTATACCCCCGCCGGGGGAGGCAAACCGGTGATTGAGCGTCTGTTTTATCCGAAATATCCTTACGAGTATCTCAGGGACGGGAGCACCGGGCAGAAAACCGCGGCCATGGAGGCCTTTTACCGTCAGCACGGGCTGCTGGACTGAGCCGCGCGGGTGCGCCGGCGCTGCCGTCCGCCGGCCACTATACCGGAAAGGATTCATATGCCAATGCATCGTTATACCGTTGCGCCAACCCTCAGCGCCGCCGGCCTTGCCGGGCTGGTGGAGCAGGGGGAGCGGCGCTTTGAAGCGCAGCTGGAGGCCCTTGCGGCCTCGCTTGCGGCCCTGCCCGAGCTGCACCTGATTGGCCTGACCGGCCCGACCTGCTCGGGCAAAACCACGGCGGCCGCCCACCTGACCCGGGCGCTGGCCGGATACGGCAAGGCGCTGCATGTCATCTCGATCGACGATTTCTATTTCAACAAATCCTACCTGCGCGAGCAGGCCAGGCAGAACGGCAGCGACGAGCTGGATTTTGACTCGGAGGAAACCATTGACATCGACCTTCTGCGGGAATGCGCCGATTCGCTGCTGGCGGGTCGGCCGACCCGTCTGCCGCGCTACAATTTTCATTCGGGCTGCCGCGAGGAGGGCGAGCTGCTCTGCCCGCAGCAGAACGACCTGTTCCTGTTCGAGGGCATCCAGATCCTCTACCCGGGGGTGGACGCCATTCTCTCGCGCGGGATCTACCGCAGCGTCTATATCAGCCCGGAGTCGGCGGTGCAGGCCGGCGGGGAGCTCTTCCTGCCCAACGAAATCCGTCTGCTGCGGCGGCTGGTGCGGGACTACCGCTACCGCAACGCCACCCCGGCCTTTACGTTTTATCTCTGGCAGAGTGTCCGGGAGAACGAGGAGAGGAACATCTTCCCCTATGTGCAGCGCTGCGGCAGCCGCATCGATTCCACAATGCCCTACGAAATCGGAGTGCTCAGGCCTTTCCTGGAGGAAATTCTGCCGACGATACCGGAGGATGACCCCTTCCGGGAGCAGGGACAGTCGATTCTGGCCCGCCTGCGGCAGGTGCAGACGGTGCCGGCCTCCTGCATCGGGCCGGATTCGCTTTACCGAGAATTCATCTGACGGCTGCGCGCCGCCACAAACAGGGGGGAGCTCCCCCGGAACGGAAGGATGACAACATGAAAATTCTGCTGAAAAACGCCACACTGCTGCCCGAATACGGCTTTGCCGGCCGCCGGGTATCGGTGCTGGTCAGGGACCGGAAAATCGCCGGCGTCACCGAACAGCCGCCGCCGACGCCGGCCGACGAGGTGATCGACTGCGGCGGCGACCTGCTGATTCCGGCCTTTTACAACGCGCACTGCCATGCGGCCATGACGCTGTTCCGGGGGTATGGGGAGGACCTGCCCCTGCAGCGGTGGCTGGAGGAGAAAATTTTTCCGGCCGAGGAGCGCCTGAACTTCCGCAACGTCTATCATGCCAGTATGCTGGCCATTGCCGAGATGCTGCGGGTCGGCATTGCCTCCTTTTCGGATATGTATATGTTTGAGGACGCGGTGGCCGAGGCCGTGCTGGCCAGCGGCATCAAGGCAAATCTTTCGCGCTCGCTGGTTTCCTTTGACCCCGAGGGGGACATTGCAAAGGAGCCCCGCATGACCGAGGCGGTCCGGCTGGCCGAATGGTACCATGGCTGCGACGACGGCCGCATTCTGGTGGATTTTTCGCTCCATGCCGAGTACACCAACGTGCCCCGCGCCTGCGCCTATGTGGCAGAGGTGGCCTCCCGCTTCCGCACCGGAATGCAGATTCACCTGTCCGAAACCGAAAAAGAGCACCGGGAGTGCCTTGCGCGCCGGGGACAGACGCCCACCGCTTTTTTCCGGGATACCGGCGTGCTGGATTGCCCCACCTGCGCGGCGCACGGGGTGTGGCTGACCGATGAGGATATTGCCATCCTTGCCGAAAAAAAGGCAAGCGTGGCGCACAATCCGGTCAGCAACCTCAAGCTGGGCAGCGGGGTGATGCCGCTGGGCAGGCTGCTGGACGCCGGCGTCAACGTGGCGCTGGGGACCGACGGCGCAGCCTCCAACAACCGGCTGGACATCCTGCGCGAGCTGCAGGCCGCCGCGCTGATTCACAAGGGCGTCAACCGGGACACATCCCAGGCGCCGGCGCGCACGCTGTTCGGCCTGGCCACCCGCGGGGGCGCGCTGGCCCAGCGGCGGCCGGACTGCGGCCGCGTGGAGCCCGGCTTCCGCGCCGACCTGGTGCTGCTGGACCGCAACGCGCTGCACAACATTCCCTGCTATGACGAATACGCCATGCTGGCCTACAGCGCCGAAGCCGCCGACGTCCGCATGACAATGGTGGATGGACGCATACTTTACCGCAACGGTGAGTATACTTCCATTGATGAGGAACGGGTGCGCGCGGAATTTCGCGCGGCGCTGGCTCATGATTTTGCGTAAACGGCGGTGAATGCGGTATGGCGGAAGGGCAGGGGACGCTCAGAAAAACATTGATGTCGGGGGTTCTGCTGCTCTCGCTTTCCACCGTGCTGGTCAAGGTCATCGGCCTGGTTTACAAAATTCCCATGCTTTCCTATCTGGGCTCGGAGGGCATGGGTTACTTCAATTCGGCCTATGAGATTTACGCGCTGTTCTGCGTCATTGCCACGGCCGGGCTCCCGGTGGCGCTCTCGGTGCTGATTTCGGCCGCGCTGGCCCGGGGGGAACGCTGCACGGTGCGGCGCATCTGGCGGGCCTCCATGGCGGCCTTTTTGCTGATTGGTCTGGCTGGCACCGGAGTGATGGCCGGCTTTTCCGGGGCGTTCTGCCGCATGATTCGCAGCGAGAGCGCTCATGCCTGCATCCTGGCCATCTCGCCCACGGTCTTTTTTGTCTGCGTTTCCTCGGCTCTGCGGGGATATTTTCAGGGATATCAGCGGATGCTGCCCACCGCGGTCTCGCAGCTGCTGGAGGCGGTGGGCAAGCTGGTCTTCGGCCTTCTGCTGGCGCGCTGGGCGCTGGACCGGGGGTGGGATACCCCGCAGGTCGCCGCGGCGGCCGGCGTGGGGCTGACGCTGGGTACGCTGCTCTCGGTGCTCTACCTGGCGCTGGAAAAGCTGCGCTTCCGGCCGCACGGGCAAGAGGCGCCGCGGGCGCCCGCGGCGGCGGCCGGCCGGGCGGGCTACCGGCGGATCTGGGCGGATCTGGGCCGGCTGGCGGTCCCCATGACGCTGGGAGCCTCGGCCGTGAGCCTGACCAAGCTGATTGACATGACCATGATCCTGCGCCGGCTGCAATCCATCGGGCTGAGCGAGGCCATGGCCAACGAGGCCTACGGGAGCTACACCACGCTGGCGCTCTCGGTGTTCGGCCTGCTGCCGGCGCTGGTCAATTCGGTGGCGCTGCCCCTGGTGCCCATGCTGTCGGCCGCCATTGCCTCGGGCAACACCCTGCGGCAGCAGCAGATGATTCGCTCCTCCTATCAGCTCACCTCGCTGTTTGCCATCCCTGCTGCGCTGGGGGTATCGGCCTTTGCGCGGCCCGTTCTTTCGCTGCTGTTCGGCGGGGAGCCCGAGGCGGTGGATACGGCGGCGCCGTTGCTCTCGGTTCTCGGGGTCTCGGTGTTCCTCTCCTGCATGATTACCGCCACCAATTCGGTGCTGCACGCCTATCAGTCGGTCACCCGGCCCATTCTCTCCATGCTGGCCGGGGCGGCCGTCAAGATTGCGGCGGCCTATTTCCTCAT
>CALWQR010000040.1 GCA_944383705.1 uncultured Clostridia bacterium | reverse complement strand
CATCATCAATTTTATTGACGGTCGTTTTGGAAAACACATCGCTGACCGTAAATGCATCAAAAGATACTCCCGATTGCGCCGAAATACCCCTCATACGCATAGCACAGCTCCGGGTGTATTTCAACGGACAGGTAGGAAGCGCAGTTTTCCACATTGCCGGTGCGGTTGGAATGAAAGGTCCCGATCAGGCCTCCCACCCGGTTGGCATCTCCCATTCCGTTTTCAATGGATACCGTCACATCCGCCTGCATTTGCGCGTTCTGAATGACGGCGTCATCCTCCCCGCATACATAACCGCAAATGCCGCCGATACACAGCTCCCCTTTGTCTCGGGGAAATCATTCCGGATGCTGGCGTCGGCAACCGAAACGCCGGAAATTTCCGCATACGTGTCGGCGCGCAAATCTCCGACCAGAATCCCAACCGTAACAAATTGCCCGGCAGCAAGGTTCTGGACCACAATGTCTGCGTGATTGATTTTTACATTCCGAATCACGGCATTCCGGGCGGTACCAAACAGGCCGGCCGCATACTGGTCGGTCTCGGCCGAGGAAAGCTCCCCGGCAAATCTGGCTCCGTCCGTCATCTTCAGATTGGAAACCGTGTGACCGTTCCCGTGAAAAATGCCGCTGAACGAATGCGTCCCGTTTCCAATCGGCGTCCACTCCACATGGTTCAAATCCACGTCGCAGACCATGGAAACATACTTCCCGGCGTAGTCCTTCCCGCCGTTCACCTCCCGGGCAAGGAAGGCAAGCTGGGAGGCCGTTTCAATCCGGAACGGGTCGGCCTCGGAGCCGTCCCCGCCCGCAAACGAGCCGGCAATGCTGCCGTCCCACACCGCCGTCTGGGGGGCGCCGCTCTGGCCGGAGTCCGGGCCGGCAGACGACCCCTCCGCGCCGGATTGCCCCGGCTCCCGGCGGCAGCCCGACAGCAAAACCAGGACCAGACAAACCGAAAGCAAGCATCCAACCGTCCGTTTCATAAGTACTTCCTCATCGCCTACAGAATCAACTAATGATAGCACAGGCAGCGCGGATTGTCAAGGGGCGGCGGGAAATCCAGCGGGCCCGCTACTGTTTCCTTCGCTGCCCGAGCCGCTTTTCCCAGACGTCCGCGTGGTTGATATACATGTCATACAGCTGCGCATAGGACAGCAGGGGTCGGTTCCCCAGGCCGCTGCGGGAAGGGACCGGCGGCTGCACCGCACCAATCAGAATCCCCACCGGGACCAGCAGCGCCCACTCCGGAACCCAGAACAGCAGGGCAACGGCCGCAAAAAAGAGCAGGTAAAAGCACCCAAGAATCAGGCAGGACAAGCGCTTGCGTGGCAGAATGCGTCGCCAGAAGCGATATTCCACCGCACATGCGTCAAAAACCGGCATCCGGATCAGGCCGACCGCGACGACGACGGCCACCAGAACCAGCCCCTGCGCGGCGGTGAGTCCCGGGGCGCGGACGAGCAGCGCCACGTAAAAGGGAGCGGCCGCAAGAATCAGCGCCAGCACCAGCGCGCATGCCCGCCAGGAAGCAGCGCCCGATACCCGCACGGCAAGGTCGCGCCTGTATTTCCGGGCGCGAGAGAGCAGACAAAAGGGGGCGTGGCGGAGGACGACATGCTCCCCGCCCCGCGTAAAGACAACGGCCCGGCACACCGTGCGCGCATCGCCCGGGAAGCGCGGCCGGGAATCCAGCGCGTATTCGATCCGGTCGATGGTCTCCCAGCGGAGAAAGCCGCCCGGATGGCGCAGCCCTTTTGGCGTCAGGACGCAGATCACCCGCCCGAAAGCGCAGCGGCTCAGCCCCAGGAGCAGCAGGAACGGCGCCGAAAAGCCAAGGCAGCTCCCCACCGATATCCAGAGCGTGGACGGCCAGGCCGAGGGCTCAAACCGCCCTGTGCAGAGCGAAATGACAAAAATGGCATAGGGAATGGCAAGCGCCAGAATGCCGAGCACCGGCAGCGCGGCGCTCCCATACCCGCGCCGGAGCCGCTTGCCGCGCGCCTGCCTGTACCAATCGTTGCGCATACGCTCACCCCCCGTCGCTTTATTATAGCATACCCCGGCCTGCATTGCAAGGGGAAAAGGCAAATTCGGCAGTCCTTGACCGTCCTTGGCCGCCCTTGGCCCGCAGCCGCCCGGGCAGGCCCCGCAAAGGGCCGGGCCCCGATGGGTCGCGCCCTGCCGCCGGCGCCGCCGCAAGCCACGGGACATAGGAACGCAGGCAAAGGGACGGCAATGGCATACAGGGGCGGCGGCAGAACAAACTGATCTTTTTTATTTATACAGGAAATACACCTGCCTTTCCGGTATCGGTTCTACCGGATCAGCAGGTGTTTCGTCTCTACGACGTCCTTTTGTCTGCAATCCGGGGCGGCCGCGGATACCGTCCGATATCCGTGGCCGCCCCGGGTGGAGAACGGGCCCCTGCCCGCCGCAGGATTGTTGCGGCTCCTGTTGCGGTTCTCCGTCCGCCGCCCGTGCGCTCTGGTGCCCTGTTTTCTGCGCCGGGAGCCGGCGGTGGCGGGCGGGTCTGCGGGCCGTTCCGGCGGCAGTCGGCAGCGTTACGCGGCGTCGGCAGCGCCGGCGGTCAGAATCACCTCACCGACGAACACCTCCGCGCCGGAGGACCAGAAAATCAGGCCGCCCGCATCGTTGCTGGCATTCTGCACGGCCGGCTGCTCCGCACCGTTGATCCACACACGGGTCAGCCCGGCTTCGCGGTCCACCTCCATGGTCAGCAGCACCGATCCGCTTTGGGAAACCGGATACAGGCAGCGCCCCTGGGAATCAATCGGGCTGGCGTCGTTGTACCAGATGCCAAAGCCGTGACCCGGATCGTTGATTTGCAGGCGCAGCTGCAGCGTGTAAACCGGCACGTCCTGCAAAACATCCGGGCGGACGAAGCAGAGCACCGAATTGTCATAGCCCTTCATCAGCAGGCCGCGGTCGCCGGCCTGTGCGGTAAGCGACACATCGGTATACTGATACGACTCCACCAGACTGTTGATATAGAACCAGCCGGTCTGATACAGATTTTCCAGCGACTCGAAATCCTCATGGTAAAGGACCTCGCCTGCCGCCGGGACCGACGGGGTCTGCGGCTCCCCGGCCGTATACGGCAGCCGGAGCACGGCGGTCCCGTGCCCGCTGTTGAAGGTTTCGCGGATGTTCGGGGAGGTCACCAGATACTGGTTGAAGATCCAGCGGTCCACCTCATCCCATCTCCGCGCCTCATGGTACCACTGGTCCGGGCAGGGCCAGAGCACAATGGTCGGGTCAATGGCGCGGTACAGCGCATCGGTGCCGTCATACCCGTGGTGCGCCACCTGCATGATGTCGGATTGGAGCGCGTCGCCATACCGCCGGAGCAGAATCTGCGCGCCGTCATATACCGAATCGCCAAGCACCAGGAAGGTCTGCCCTTCGCACTTCACCCGGTACACCACCGAGGTGTCGTTGTCGTACCGGATGGCGGACGGATAAAAGTCCTCCGGGGTGAGCAGCACCTCAACCTCGGCATTGGCAATGCAGTGCTTTTGCCCGGTGCGGGCGTAGACGATTTCCGCGCCCGGGATGGCCGCAATCCGGCTGTCAATTGCGGGAGCCGCCCCGCTCATGTTGGCGTTGAAAGAGGCGGTGGGCAGATTGTAGACCACGCGCTCCACCGTCACCTGCCCGGCGTACTGCCCGGCAAAGGCAAGAAAGGCGCCGTAATGGTCCTCGTGCGCATGGGTCAGGAACCACGCCGCAATCACCGGGTGCTCGCCCGTGACGCACTGCGAGCACAGCAGATCGTACAGCTTTTTGGCCTCGTCAAAATCGTCGGAGCCCCCGTCGAACACCAGAAAGCGCCCGTCCGCCAGACGCAGCACATAGGACATGCCCGAATCCACGCTGAGGTAGTTCAGCCCGACCTGGGTCAGCAGCGTATCGCACACCCGCTCGCTTTCCGCCCAGGAGGACGTCTGCGGACGCGCCGTGCCCCGGTCCGCAACAATGCGGATTGTGCCGTCGGAGGGGTCCCACCCGCAGCTGAGCGTCCGGTCCTCTTTTGCATATGTCTCAAAGCGGCACTGGCCGATGGAATGGCTGGCATACAGGGTATAGCCCTCGGCCGTAAGCAGCCCGCCGTAGGCCGCAAGCTGCTCCTGCGTTGCGCCGGTGACATAAATCATGTCGGCCTCCCCCTCCACCGTCACGGTTCTTTGCAGGGCGGCGGGAAACAGCGGGAGCTTCGGGTCCGGGCCGTCGCTCAGCCGCACAAGCATCCCCTGCGGGAGCGTCACATTGTTTCCGTCCGTATTGTTTTCCATAATCTCTCCAAACAGCTCGGTTGCTTTTTGCATACTTTCCTCCGAATATCCGAACACCACAATTTTGTTATCCTCCACGGCAACGCCGTACTGATGATATCCAAGCCGCTCCATCACGGCATAGGTTTCGGCGTAATAGGTGCCGCCCAGCAGAATTTCGTGCCGGTCCGGGTCGCGCGCCGCGTCCGGATCCCGGCTGTCCGCCCGGTAGGAAGGATTCCTTCCGGTCAGCTCCCGGAGGCAGCCGCTGATCTCCTGCACGCACGCCATGGTTCCGCTGTCGTTGAAGGCAAGCGAGGAAACCACGGCGTAATCGCTGCCGCCGTCCGCAACCATCCGGACCGCCCCGGCACGCTGCACGTACACATAGTCCTGCTCCAGATTCAGCATCCCGTCGGCTGCGGCGCAGGAGGGGACCAGCGTGCCGGCAAAATACTGCGCGCCCATCACCGTCATCTCATCGGTGGTGCCGGCAATCACAATGGCGTCGCCCCGGCGGCAGATGCAAAAGGCGAATTGCTCGCCTGCCAGCAGGCCGGCCGCCTCGGCGCTCTCGGGGCGGTTGGTCTCGCCCAGCAGAATCT
This sequence comes from uncultured Clostridia bacterium, assembly GCA_944383705.1. Taxonomy (GTDB): domain Bacteria; phylum Bacillota; class Clostridia; order Oscillospirales; family CAG-272; genus UMGS1865. The sequence goes on along the minus strand of CALWQR010000040.1, from coordinate 10,879 downwards.
CCCCGGCGGGCGCCGCCAGCAAATCGTCCTTCATCAGGACCGTGGCGCCGGCCGACGCCGAAAGCGCCGAGCTGATTTCCCGGCTGGCCTCCAGCAGCCAGCCCCGGGCCGCTTGCGGCCGGGTAATGACGCAATCGGTCAGGTCAAACGCGCCCGGCTCCGCGGGCGGCAGCGTCTGCGACGGCTCGGCGGTCGGCTGCGACGGGTCCGGCTCTCCTTGGCAGGAGACCAGCAGCGCGCCCACGGCCAGCATCAGGGCGCAGAACAACACCAGATGTTTCATAGCTTTTCCTTCCGTTTCGTTTTTTTGTGCCCGGAACAGACCGGGCTCCGCGGCGGCGCTATGCCGCCGCGGAGCCGTCTGCGGGCCCTCTGTGCCTCAGCTCCGCCCGCGTTTGCGGAGCGTCAGGGCAGCCCCGCAAAGCAGGGTTACGGCCATGGCCCCCAGCAGCGCGCTGCTTTGGCAGCCCTCGTCATCGGCGTCGCCCGTGCCGGCGCCGCTCTCTGTGCCCGCGGGCTCGGCGGTGGGCTCTGCGGTCGGCTCGGCAGTGGGCTGCGGGGTTTCGCTCTCGTCCGGATGTTCCTCATCCGGGTTTTCCTCGTCGGGGTTCTCTTCGTCGGGGGTTTCCTCATCGGGGTTTTCCTCGTCCGGGTTCTCTTCCCCGCCCTGCGCGGCCACGTACTCGTCATAGGTGCCGGCCGTCAGCATCACGTCATCCACATATCCGACGGCGTTCTCCACCACCAGATAAATGGCGCTCGCCTCGGTATTGATTCCGGCGCCGAAGTCGAAAAACTCTCCGTTGAGGTAGCTGTAGGTCGTGCCGTTTGTCACATCCACGGTCAGTGCCAGGTCAAAAACCTCCCCCATCTCCACACCGCTGACGGCGTCCTTGAAGGCATTGCTCTCCCCGTTCACAATTCCCTGATTGCGGAAGGACAGCGTCTCCCAGCGGATTTCAAAGAACCCGCAGTTCTTGGTATTGGTATTGTCCGGCGTATTGTAGAACACCGTGAAGCGGTTGCTGTTGCTGTCAAACTTCAGCGTCAGGTGCAGGGTGTAAACCGAGTATGGCGTCACCGCCTCGGCCGGGATGATTTCCACCAGCGCCCAGGTTCCCGTCACCTTGGCGCAGGGGGTGCCGTTGACCGCGTCGGAAAGCTCAACCGCCGCGCCCGCAAAGCCGTCATTCATAATCGGCTTGTAGTAGAGCTCGCCCACCGTGGAGGCGCTGTCATAATTGTCCGCAAAGATGACCTCCCCCGGCTGCCGGCCGGTATAATCGGCCGCCGGACGCTCCGGGGTTGTATCGGCGCTCACCTCATAGGATTCAAAATCCTCAAAGTAAATCACCCGGGCCGTCTCCGCGTCGTCCGGAGTCCCCTCATACACGGTCAGGTCATCCACATCGGCGTCGCAGCTGCGCGCAATCATGTAAATGGCAGAGGCCGTATCGTAGGCAATTTCCCTTTCGTTGACCAGCGTATCGTTGAGCCAGACCGCAATGGTTTTGGCCTCCAGGTCCACGGCAATGGTCAGGTCGTTGGTGTCCTCGTTGCGGGTAATCGGCGTGGCGCTCTCGTGCGCGGTGCCGTCAATGTCAAAGTCGCTGTGCTCCATATTGTCGGTCCAGTTGATGCCGGTCCAGTTGCCACTGGACCCCTTGCCGCCCTCGGGACTGTTCATGCGGAAGGTCAGGCGGGTGGCCTGGGTCCAGCGCAGCTTCATGGTCAGCACATACTGCGTAACTCCCTCCATCTGCTCGGCGGGCACAATCTCCATGCCGCACCAGTTGCCGCCCAGCTCGCTCAGGTGCAGGCTGCGGTTGCCCTCGGCGCCAAAATCGTCGGTAATGCTGAGCGTGCAGGTGGTGCCCGGGTACGCGGCGTCGGTTTTCCAGCCCAGCTGTTCCATCAGGCTGGGCTCCCCGGCTTCCCCGCCGGCATCCTCGGCGGCGGCTGCAATCCCGCTAAGCGGGAGCATCAGCAAAACGGCCAGAATCAGGCCGATCCATTGTCTGCGTCTGACTGTAGATTTCATGATTGTTTCTCCTTTTTTTGATGAATTGGATACGGGCAAGTGCTACGGGACATCGTCCCACAGGATCTGGTCGCCTCCGCCGATTTCCTGATAACCGGGCGTGGAGGTGACAATGACGTCCCGGCCGGACAGGGCCAGGCAGGAAAGCTCCGGACGGACATATGCGGTTTTCACACCATCACCAGCCTTTCTTTCTGTTTTTTATGATTCGGGAAACAGGCACGCGCCGGCCTCAGTGCCGGACCGTCTGCCGCAGCAGCTCGCCGTCCCGGTACACCGCCTCATAGGCGGCGCCCACAGCCCTGCCGGCATCCGTGACAAAATACGGCTGCACGACAAAGGTAACCTCCCCGGCCGACACCGGAATGCCGTTGACCGAGAGCGCCAACAGGTAGCTGCCGCCCAGGTCAGACGCCTGATACTCCTCGGAAATGCCGTTTTCGTCGGTTCCGGTCAGAGTGCCGTACACATAGCTGCACGCGGTGTCAAAGCATTTGCTTCCCCCCTGCCACGAGGCACTGACCAGAAAGCCGACCTCATGGTAGGCCTCCAGCGCCAGATTGTCCTGCAGGACGCCGATCCACCGCACCGAATACCGCCCGTCGGTCACGGCCGAGAGCTGTGTGCCGGCATACCGGACCGGGCAGTCCGCCAGCGTTCCGGCCGTTACCAGGAAGTTGTCAAAGCTGACGGTGGTATGGTACTGGCAGACCAGCCAGACGCCGCCGACCGTGTCGCTTGTGTCGGCGCCCTGCAGCAGCACCTCGCCGTCCATATACACCCGGACGGTCCGGGCGTCGGCGTCCACCTCAATGGCAAAGCGGTGCGTTGCGCCCGTGATGGTGCCCTGCGGGTATTTGACGCTGTCCTTCTCCCCTTTTCTGCCGTCGCCGTACAGCATGGCGGAGTTCTGAAAATCGTTGCTGTGTACAAACCGCAGCCAGTTGCCGCTGGTGTCGTCCGCCGTCGAACCGAAGCGCAGGTTGACCCCGCCGCTCCAGTTGTTTGTCTGCTCAATCCGCATATCAAACTGCACGGTATAGCGGCGCACGCCCTCCAGTGCGGACGCGGGAACCACCTCGCAGCCGGTCCAGCTGTCCGAGCTCCCGCTGGTATGGGTATAAACCAGCCGGGTGCTATCCTCTACGGTCCGGGTGGAAAAAGCGGACGGATACGAAGGGTACTGCGCGGACGGAAGCAGATGGTAATTCCGCTCGGTCGGGTATCCTTCAAAATCCTCGGCATACAGCACACGGCCTGTGCCGGCGTCTGCCACGGTTCCCTCGGTTACGCGCAGGTCATCGATGACCGCGTCGCAGTTCCGCACAATCATCCAGATGGCCGAGGGCTGATCGTATTCGGTTGGCCGGGAATTGACCAGCTCCCCGTTGAGGAATACGTCAATGGTTTTGGCCTCCAGGTCCACGGCAATGGTCAGCGTATTGCTGTCCTCGACCCGGGTAACCGGTGTGGTTTTGTCGCCGCCGCTGACGCCCTGGGCGTTGAAATCGGTGTGCTCGATGTTGGTGGTCCAGTTGATGCCGGTCCAGTTGCCGGCGCCGCCGGTTCCGCCCTCGGGGCTGTTCATGCGGAAGGTCAGACGGGTGGCACGGGTCCAGCTGACCTGCAGGGTCAGCACATACTGTCTCACGCCCTCCATCGCCCCGGCGGGCACAATCTCTATGCCGCACCAGGCGTCCTGCTCCTCCAGAATCCGCAGCCCCCAAGAGCCGCTCTCCCCCAGTCCTTCGACAATCGACAGGCTGTAGCTTTCGCCGGGGTATTTGTCGTCCGTGCTCCAGCCCAGGCTTTCCGGCGTCAGAGCACCCTCATAGTCCTCGGCGTACAGCACACTCCCGGGCGCCTGCTGCGCATCCTGCGCGGCGCCGGGCAAAGAGAGGAGCGGCAGCAGCAGGGCGCAGGCAAGCAGGGAGCAGATCCATATCCGTTTCTTCATTTTATAACCTCCTTTGGAATGCTCGGACGCCTTACGGCATATCCTTTTCAAACTTTTCGATGACCAACGGCAGGGCAATTTGAATGGTGCTGATTTCGGATGCGTAATTTCTGTTGACGTCCAGAATACAGTTCTGTACAATCCCGGCAGAGGCCGCAAAGCTGTTGAGATAGTTGAGGTCAACATACAGATTTGCGAAAATGGTATCCATCACCGCAATCTGCCGCGGGTCCTTGGCCAGCCGCAGGCAGAGCGTCTCGTCATACACCTCAGGCTTGACGCGGTAATAGGAGGCGTGCCCCAGCATCTCGGCAGCATAGGCCACAAATTCCGGATCGGTGATGTTGGCGGCAAAGGCCAGATACCCGTTTGTATAGGTGTTGATGCCGGAGAAGTACTCCTGCTGCGCGGAATCGCCTTTCGGGCACGGGATAATGGCATAGTCATCGCTCATTTCGGTCACCTGATTGACATAGCTCATGCTGTTGCCGAAGAACAGCGCCCGGCCGTCGACAAACGCCCCGATCTGCTCGTTATCCTGGGTAAACGCCGCATGGTTGTAGTTGTCCTTGATCTCGTCAAACATCCCGGCCAGCCGCTCCACCAGGTTCTGCGTGGTCTGGTTGTCCAGGTCCACCACGATGTTGCCGTCCATATCCAGCGTAGAGAATTTCCCGCCGGCGGCAATGAAGTGGCAGCCGGCCGTGATGTCGGTCCGCATGTGCGCATAGGCCAGCAGATCGGTGTATACCGAGATTTCCTCGTTGCCGTCCAGGTTGCGCGTATAATCGGTGATGATGCTGTCCATCACCTCCAGCGTCCAGTTGCCGTCCGAAATCAGCTGGAAGATGTCAAACGCCGACCCGTCCTCCAGGTAGACCTCCCGCGCAAGGTTGAGATTGCACATCATGACATATACCGTGGAAAAATAGCCGCCCCCCGAGGCCATGCCGGCCGTGTAGTAGAGCTTGTCGCGGAAGGTTGCCCCCTCGGCAAAGTATCCCGCCCACCAGGGCAGATTCATGTCGAGCACCGGCATCTGGTTGATGTCGTACAGATTGCCGGTCGGGTACATGCTGAGTATGGAATCCGACAGACTGGTATTGATCATGTCGCAGACATACAGATTCCCGGAAATGCTGGTACCAACCGACTGGCGGAGCGTGATGTTGGTCTCGTAAAGCTGATACTGCACATCAATTCCGTAGGTCTCCAGCATGGCCTGGTCCCGGACATACATCGCGTCGCTGACGGCATAGCCGGTCAGCTCCTCCGGGCTGGAAAGGACAAAAAAGCTGCTCGGGTCGCTCTCTACGGTGGCAATGCTGAAGGTGCGGCCCTCATAATTCCGGACGCCAAGCTGCTCCGGATAATTCCGGTACGGGTCGTCGGCGTCTCCGGTTTCGGGGGGCGCGACGCTCCCCACGTCGGGCGGCTCCTGCGTGCTGTCCCGGTGGCAGCCGCCTGCCAGCAGCACAAAAACCAGCGACAGCAGGATGCAGAAAAGCGATTTGCGGATTCGGTTCATATGATCCCTCCTTTTGTTTGGTTTGCGGGGACTCTGTCCCCTGACTCTGTCCTCTGACTGCGTCCCCTGTCAGTGCCCGAAATGCTCGGAATGATAGATTTTTTCTATCACCCGGCGCACATCCGCCTCACTGTCCCACAAAAGCTCGGCATAAAGGCCGACAGAGGGGGCAATCTCCTCCTCAAACAGGCCGTCCTCCACCAGGGCGGTCACGGTGCTGTCGGTCAGCCCGGCAGCGCTGACCGCATGGCAGAAGGCCTGCAGATCCCCCGCGTGGTTGAGCCAGTACGGCTCGCTGAACTTCCAGTAAAACTGCTTGGCAGACAGACGCCGGCGGCGGTATACGGCGTCGGTTTCCCCCACAATGATACGCCCCTTATAATGCTCAAACGCCTTCCACCGCAGCACGGTGAAGCCCTTGAGCACCGCGCCGAAGCGTCCGCTGTCCCGGGAGAGCGAGAGCAGGTCGCCGCAGTAGTGCAGCGTCTGCGCCACATCCCCCTGGCGGGGGTCGTAATGAAAGGGAAAGCCGCCGCAATCCTCCCATACCGGCGTCACCTCCGGGGTCAGGTCCCGCAGCATTCCCCAGTACTCGCGGATGGAGGTTGCATGAATGCCGAACTGGATGTAAAGCCCCGGGTACGCTATATGCATCAGCTCGGCAATCCGGTTGATCCAGCCGGTAATCAGCCTGGCAACCGGTACGCCGTCAATCGTCTGCTCGCGGCGCTCGGTAAAGGCCTGAAAATATACGCCATCGCCACCCACCGGCAGATATTCCCGCTCGTAAACCTCCACCACGTGCCGGCCCCAGCGCTCAACCTCCTCCGGATCGGTCGGATGGACCCGCACATCCTCTCCCCAGGCGCAGGTAAAGCCCCAGATCACCCGAATCCCATTGACGTGCGCGTACTCCACAATCTCCCGGGCATTCAGGGGGACGCTGTCGTTCCACATCACAAGCAGATTCAGCCTGCACCGGGCCATGTTGTCAAGATATCCCCGGTAGTCGTAAATTTTATGCCCCCAGGTCCACAGTCCCCGGTTGACAATGGCCGGCGCGCCGCGGCAGGAAAATGCCGGGCAGGGGTCGATGAAGGGCCGCAGGCGGTCTTCGTAATGATAGCCGTGATATTTGAGCACGTCGTCCAGATAGGCGTGTTCAAATTCAGATACGCCGTACAGCACACCGACCGGATCCGCCCCCTGAATGATGACGTCGGTCCGCCCGGGGCGTGCGGCGGACGGCAGAACCCGGATGGCATATCCCTCCTTTCTCTTCTCCGGCTCATACACGCCGGCAGCAGCCAGCCGGGCCAGCTCCCCGTTGCCCTCAAGCGTGCCGATGCAGATCATGTGGTCATTCCCGGTGATCTCCTCCGGATGATCGCAAACCGTAAGAATATAAGGCAGGTATGTCCGGATCATCCCATACAGCATGCAGACGGCCTTTCGTTCGGTCGGGCCCGGATTCTGTCCGATCAACAGCTTCCAGCGGACCGGCCCGTAATCCTGATACTCCAAGTTCCACCTCCTGTCGTTTGATTTGCTATTATTATATCAGATACAAACGGCAAAAGATAGTATTTATCTTAGCGACTTTTTACTCCGATTTTAACCGATTGAAATATTATGCACAAACAGAACCGGCCGTTTATTGTGCAATCAAAACAATTTCCGGATGCCCCAATGGATATTTCAGACGCTTTGACCTTCTGCATTCTGTACAGCGCAGGGCACCGCCGCGCCGCCCATCCGGTCCTTTTGACGGAAAACCGACCGGAAATCCCCGTCAGCCTCCGCAAAAAGCCGGCCGCCGGGATGGTCCCCCGCGTCCCGGCAGTTCCCGCATCCCGGCAATCCCAGCCCCCCGGCGGAAAGCCAACATCGCCCCTGCCAGCGCGGGATTGCCGGCGCGCGGATCTCCCGCCAAAAATATTTGCGCGGATATGGACATTTGCCCGCCGGTGTGGTATAATATAAGCATGGTAGAATACAAGCGAAGAAACAAGCAAAGCCGGCCGCCGGACAGCGGGGCCGACGAGGGGGTGTGCGTGTGAATCTGCTATATCTGAAATACGCCGCGGAGGTGGCCGCCTGCGGCTCCATCAGCAAGGCGGCGGAGCGGCTGTACATCGGCCAGCCCAATCTCAGCCGCGCCATCAAAGAGCTGGAGGCCGCGGTGGGGGTGCCTTTGTTTTCGCGCTCGGTCCGGGGCATGGAGGTCACGCCGGAGGGCGAGGTCTTTTTACAGTACGCAAAATCCATCCTTTCGCAGGTGGACACGCTGGAAACCCTCTTCCGCCGGGGGCTGCCGCAAAAAAAGCGCTTTTCCATATCAGTGCCCCGGGCCAGCTATGTCTCCGAGGCGTTTGCCGCGTTTTCGCGCCGGCTGTCCGATGAGCCCGAGGTGGAGGTGTTTTACAAGGAAACCAACTCCATGCGCGCCATCAAAAACATCCTGCACGAGAATTACCGGCTGGGAATTGTACGCTATGCCGCGCATTTTGACCCCTATTACCGCGAGCTGCTGGAGGAAAAGGGACTGGTGGGCGAGCTGGTCACCTCCTTCCGCTATGTGCTGCTGATGAGCCGGGAGAGCCCGCTGGCCCGGCGCGCGCACATCTCGTTTGACGACCTGAAGGACTACATCGAAATTGCCCATGCCGACCCCTACGTGCCCTCGCTGCCGCTGGCCGAGGTGAAAAAAGAGGAGCTGCCCGACGTGGACCGCCGCATTTTCATCTTTGAGCGCGGGAGCCAGTTTGATCTGCTCTCGGGCAATCCCGCCACCTTTATGTGGGTGTCCCCGCTGCCCGCGCGGCTGCTGGAGCGCTTTGGGCTGGTGCAGCGGGTGTGCCCGGAAAACGTGCGGGAATACCGCGACATGCTGATTTATCACAAGGAGTATACCCTGACCGAGCTGGACCGGCAGTTCCTGGCCGAGCTGGACCGCGTCAGGCAGGAAATCTTCCGCGACGGGCAATGAGGCCCGGCGGGCAAAAGCAAAAGCCCCCTCGGCGCGGGAGCGCCAGAAGAGGCTGTCGGATGGGAGGAAACGCAATGTATCGCTACGAATACGAAACCGTAAGCTGTGATTTTCGCGGTTGGGGATTGGGCTCCGGGAACGTCTATCGGATCGAGGATTATCGCTCGGTCATCGACAAACGCGCCGCCGACGGATGGCGTTATGTCGGATTCATCCCCGCAAAGCAGCGCGGAACCGGCCACATTCAGCAGATGGATCTGATATTTGAGAAGGAAGCGTAGCTCTTCCGGGAGGGCCGGATGCAGGAATTCGCGCGGAACGGGCCGCCGGCTCCTGTGCCGATTCCCGGTACCGGCTCCCGGCGTCGGCGGTTTCTGGGTCACCGGCTGTTTTCGGGCCGCCGGCGCGGCGGTTACCCGCGTGCGTCCGGCGCTTCCCCGCTCCCCAGATTCTCCCGGCAAAAGCGCTGCAAAAATGCGAAAAAGTCGCCGACCGCCGTATTGTCCACCTTGTTGGGGCGGTAATCGAACAGAAGGTCCCGCTGGCAGAGCGGCTCGGTGATGGGCAGCAGGCGCACCTGGTCGCTGTCCAGCCTCCCCCAGGTGTACTCCGGCCAAAAGCCCACCCCCATGCGGGCGGCAATCATGTTTTTGACCGTGGCGGGGCTGTCGCTCTCAAAAATGATGTTCGGGGCAAAGCCACTCTGCCGGCACAGGCGGTCGCAGATCCAGCGGAACTGCCGCGAGCCCATCAGGCTGATAAAGCCCTCCTCGGTCGCGTCCGCCAGGCGGACGCTTTCCTGCTGCGCCAGACGGTGCGTGGCGGGCACGGCCAGAAAAATGCGCTCGGTCACCGCAAATTCCTGCCCCTGCCGGTCGGGCGGCGCCGGGTGGAACAGGCTTGTGGTCACGCAGATGTCGTACAGCCGGCTCCCGGCGTTCTGCGTCAGCCGGAAGCTCAGCGGCTCCCCGGTGTGCGCGCGGTTGTAGGCAATCACCGCATCGGTCACCAGCTGCGAGGCGGCCAGCACGTTCAGCCGGACGGTCCGGTTTTCGGTGTGCGCCATGGCGCGCAGCTGGGCGGGAATGGCGTCCAGCTCGGCCAGCAGCGGACGCAGCTGCTTTTCCAGAAAGCGCCCGTATTCCGACAGTACAATGTTCCGCCCCTTGGGCAGGAACAGCGGCACACCCAGCTCGGCCTCCAGGTGGTGGATGGCCTTGGTCAGCGCCGGCTGGGCCACGTGCAGGCGCTCGGCGCTGCGTGTGATGTGCTGGCTGCGCGCCACCTCCAAAAAATACCGGATTTGTGTGAGCTCCATGTCTGTCCTCCATTCATTCCGAAAAGATATGAATTTCATATATATTATATATTGGACTTTATCGCTTGTCAATGGTATAATAATAAAAAAATAAAAAAGTGAGGAAAAACACGCCATGCCGCAAATTTTAGAGGCCACAATGCTGATTTGCTTCGGGTTCTCCTGGCCGATGTCGGTCTACAAAAACATCAAAGCCAAAACCGCCCGCTCCATGAGTCTGCCCTTTATCCTGCTGATTGACGCAGGTTACATCGCCGGTATCGCCGCCAAGCTCTGGTCGCATACCATCAATTATGTGCTGGTGGTGTATGTGCTGAACCTGCTGATTGTTTCCACCAACGTGGTGGTCTACTTCATCAACCGCCGCTACGACAAAGCCGCCGAGCTGGCCGCCGCCGCGAAAGCTTCCGAAAAAGAAAATACCCCGGAACTCTCCGCTAAATAAGATTCTTTGCCCATGGAGAAGACCTTGGAGGGCCCCGCTTGTGAAGAGTCCCACCATAGGAGAAGACCTTGGAGGGCCCCGCCTGATAAGAGTCCCACCATAGGAGAAGACCTTGGAGGAACCCGCCTCTTAAGGAGAGGCCGGTTCCTCCAAGCCTCCTCCGGCGAGACCTTCCCCGGCACAGGCCCCCATCAATGCATACGGTATTGCAAATACGGTATGCCCGGGGGCCTGCGCCGGGGAATTTCTTTTGGGGGCGGATGAATTTTGGGAATTTGCGGACGGGCGCGGCTGACTGGATGGATGCCATGGAAATCTTTTTGAGGCTGGATATCCAATTAGCAATGTGCAATGAGCAGTGAATAAAATGCAGCGGCCAGTAAAAAGGAATGGCACCAGCTGATATGTTATATATTACATATTTTACATATGAATACACCCATACCATCGAAAAACCGGACAACCCATGGCGGCTGTCCGGTTTCCTGATATGCAGGGCAAATCGCTTTGTATGGCAATATGCTCTTATTTTTCGCTTACCTCCCCTGAAAAAGGGCTTCCCCGGCCGCTGCCCGCCGGCGGGACGCTGACATTGGCAACT
>CALWQR010000039.1 GCA_944383705.1 uncultured Clostridia bacterium | reverse complement strand
CTGGTGGCCACATAATACTCGGCCCCCTCATACTGCACCTTGCTCCAGGAGCTGCTGTAGCCGGTGCGGGTCATCTCGGTAATCAGGCCGAACTTGGCGGTCTGGCTGGTGTCGCTGACCAGCCGGAAGCTGGCGTTCTCGGAGATGACATAAACCGTTTCATTGACCGGGGTGTACACCACATCCTCGGGGTCCACCGTCGGGGTTACGGGGGTATTGCCCCCATCGTTTGTGTATGTATATTGCGGATTTTCGGAGCTCCCCTTCGTACTCTCGGGGTCGTCGCTGGACACCGCGCAGGAGGCAAGGCTTGCCGCCAGAACGCCTGCCAGAATCATCAGGCTGATACTTCTTTTCAGATTCATGTTTTTTCTCATCCTTTCGCACATCGATATCGGGTCGTTCCGGGACAGAACGCCTCTTTCGGGCCGCGCCGTGCCGGGCGGAAAAACCGCCGCACCCGCACCCGTTGCTCTCTGAAAAACGTACACCAATATTGTATCATATAAAGAAAAGCTTGTCAATGTTCTTTGCGGATTTTTCCAAAATTTTTTACGGTTTTTCCGCATTTGCGTCAATCCCGGGACATATCGGGGTCAGCTTCCGGCCTGCGCCAGCAGACGCACCGCCTCCACCGCCGTGCGGATGGCCGCGGAGGTATCGTGATTTTCCTGTGCGTCGGTATCCAGCCCCGCGGCCGCGCGCTCCTGGTTCCAGATGACATGAAAAACCGCGCCCATGCGCAGCCCGCGGGCGGCCCCCACCGTAAAGAGCGCAGCGGCCTCCATCTCGCTGGCCAGCACGCCCAGCCGCCGCCAGGCCTCCCATTTTTCGTGCAGCGCCGCGGCAACCGGCATCCGGTCGGGCGAATGCTGGCCGTAAAACGAATCCTTGCTCTGCACCACACCGATGTGAACGGGCAGCCCGGCGGCCTGCGCGGCCTGCGCCAGCGCCATCAGCACGCCGGCGTCCGGCACGGCCGGAAACTCGGGCGGCGCGTACTCGTGCGAGGTGCCGTCCTGCCGCACCGCGCCCGAGGCCACCACCACATCCCCGCTGCGCACCGGCAGCGCAATGCCCCCGCAGGTGCCCACGCGGATCATGGTTTCGGCCCCGCAGTCGGCCAGCTCCTCGGCGGCAATGGCGGCCGAGGGCCCCCCGATGCCGGTGGAGCAGACCGTGACCAGCGTCTGCCCCAGCCAGCCGTTCCAGACCGTGAACTCCCGGTTGGCGCCCACGCGCTCGGGGCGCTCGAGCATAGACGCGATGAGCGGCACCCGCTCGGGCGCGCCGGGCAGGATGCAGTATTTCCCTACCCGGCCTTTTTCGGCCGGGATGTGAAAGGGCTTGCGTTCGGGTGTGAGCATGGCGTTCTCTCCTTTCTCATTCCGCGCAGAAGCGGACCGAATAGCTGTGCGCACGGGTCTGCCCGGGCTCCAGACGCATCAGGTCGGGCTTTTCGGTCAGCTCGGTGCTCTGCCCATGGTAGGCCGGCAGGCTGCACCAGGGCTCAATGCACAAAAAGTCTCCGCCCGGCGCCTTCCACAGTCCCAGATACGGGAAGCCGGGGTAGCGCAGCGTGATGTGCCGGGGGGAGCGGTGCGTCATCAGCGTGACCTCGGGCGGCATGTGGCAGAGGAAGCAGGAGCCGTTGGCAAACAGGCCCTCGCTCAGGTCCAGGCAGTCGCCGTCCCGCAGCGGGAAGGGCCGCGAGCCCCCGGTGGGAAAGCAGTTGTCCGCGTCAAAGCAGACCGCCTCGGCGCCGCTCTTGTCGCAGAACCGGATGAAATAGTCCTCCAGCGTGCCCCCCGCAAACGGAACGCGGAAGCCCGGGTGCCCGCCGTAGCCGTAGGGCATGGTGCGGCTGCCGGCGTTGGTGACCTCGGCGCAAACGGTCAGCTCGTCCCCCTCCAGCGTGTACCGGACGCGGATTTCGTACGCAAACGGGTAGCGCCCCAGCGTGGCGGCGTCGGAACGGTCGCAAAAGCAGACCGCGCTGTCGCTTTCCTGCACGGCCACCGTCTCCCGGCTCCGCAAAAAGCCGTGCATCCCGGGGTCGCAGGGCAGCCCGCAGGCCGTGGCCAGCCCCTGCCACAGCCGCCCGCAGAACGGAAAGAGCACCGGCGCGCGATCCTCCCAGTACGCAGGGTCGCCCTGCCAGAGCCATTCGGTCCCGTCGGCGCCGCGTACCGATTGCAGCTCCGCGCCGCGCGTGGAGACCGTGACGGTCAGATTCTGATTCCGGACAGTATACAGCATTGCATGTTTCCTCTTTTCTCGGCATTCGGACGCACCGGCACAGAGCCGCGCCGGGCCTTCCCCTATATTGTACCACATCCCGCGGAATAATGCAAGCACAAATGCGCATAATAACGGTAAAACCGGATGGAGAGTGTGGCATGATGCAGGAATGGATGCGGCTGGACGCCGCCGTGGCGGCCGCGGGCTCGGTGGTCGGAAAAAAAGAGCACGCCGGACCGCTTGGGGGCTGCTTTGACTTGCACGACGAGAGCGACAGATTCGGAAAAAAGACCTGGGAGGGGGCCGAGAGCGAAATGCAGCGCATGGCCTTTGGCCTGGCGCTTTCGCGCTGCGGCATGGCCGACCGGGACGTGGGCGCGCTGTTTGCCGGCGACCTGCTGAACCAGTGCGTGAGCTCGGCCTACGGGCTGCTGAGCTACGACATCCCCTATTTCGGCCTGTACGGGGCTTGCTCGACCTGCGCCGAGGGGCTGCTGCTGGCCGCTATGGCCGTCAGCTGCGGCGTATGGACCGCCTGCGGGGCGGTGACCTCCTCGCACTACTGCTCGGCCGAGCGCCAGTACCGCACCCCGCTGGAGTACGGCGCGCAGCGTCCCCCAACGGCGCAGTGGACGGTTACCGGCGCCGGGGCGTTTGTGGTCGGGCAGGCCGGGCGCTACCCCGAGCGGGTGCGCATCTGCGCCGGAATGCCCGGGCGGGCGCAGGACTACGGCATCAATGACCCCGGCAACATGGGCGCTGCAATGGCTCCCGCCGCGGCCGACACACTCCGCCGCTACCTTGCGGCCACCGGCTTTTCCCCCCGGCGCTACGACCTGATTGTCACCGGCGACCTCGGCTTTGAGGGCGGCAGGCTCTTTTGCGACCTGCTGCGGGCCGAAGGGATTGACCTGGGCGGCCGCTACGCCGACTGCGGCCAGCTGATTTATGACCGGAAGGGGCAGGATGTGCACAGCGGCGGCTCGGGCTGCGGCTGCTCGGCCGTGGTCCTTGCGGCCTATCTGCTGCCCCGGATGCAGTCGGGAGAGCTGGGGCGGATCCTCTTTCTCGGCACCGGGGCCATGATGAGCCCGGACAGCGTCAAGCAGGGCGAAAATATCCCGGCCATCGCCCACCTGCTGGAGCTGGAAAGCCCAAAGTTGGCCGGAGCGGAAAGGAGCTGACCGGAATGGAAATTCTGCTGTCCTGCCTGCGCGCGTTTCTCGTAGGAGGCTCCCTCTGTGTGATTGCGCAGATCCTGATTGACAAAACCAAGCTGACCCCCGCCCGCATCCTGGTGGTGTACGTGGTTGCCGGCGTGCTGCTGGGCGCGCTGGGCCTGTATCAGCCGTTGGTGGACTTTGCCGGCGCCGGCGCCACCACCCCTCTGACCGGCTTTGGCTACGCAATTGCCACAGGCGTGAAAAAAGCCGTGGCTGAACAGGGCCTGCTGGGCGCGCTGACCGGCGCCCTGAAAGCTACGGCCGGCGGCATCTCCGCCGCGCTGGTCTTCGGCTACCTCGCCTGCCTGCTCTTCCGAGGAAAGCCAAAGTAAGCAGATGTGGTGTCCCACAGGGAAGAAGACCTTGGAGGGAGGGCCCCCCTTGAGGAGGTGGGCCCTCCCTCCAAGCCTCCCACCCCCGGGACCTTCCCCGACCACCGCCCGCCTGTTGAGAAAATCGCCAATGACAGCATTCCGCCGGTGGGCGGCAGCCGGGGAAGTCTTCTTTAGGGGAGGTGCGCTTAAAAACAAAGGCATATCGCCATGAAATGCGATTCGCCTTGCATATCATATGGAATACCGGACAGCCGCCATGGGTTGCCCGGTTTTTGATGGTATGGGATACAGTCATTCAAACATATCAGCTTTGCCCTTGCTTTTTAATGGCCACCAGCCACTACTTGCTACCCGCTGTTTCCTGCACGTTGCACATTGCGAATTGTCTATCCAACTTCAAAAAAGCTTTTCTTGGCATCCTGCCCCCCGACCGCGTCCGTCCGCAATCCCAAAAAATCTCATCCACCCCCAAAAGAAATTCCCCGGCGCGGGCCCCCGAGCATACCGTATTTACAATACCGTATGCATTGATGGGGGCCTTGCGCCGGGGAAGGTCTCGCCGGAGGAGGCTTGGAGGGACCGGCCTCTCCTTAAGAGGCGGGGCCCTCCAAGGTCTTCTCTGTCGAAGCACTCATCCTGGCAGAGCAAGGAGGCGTTGCAGGAGCAGCAGGACGCCGCGGGCAGTGGGGAGAGCATGGCGGGGGCAATTGATTTTCAGCGCATAATTCCGAGTTCCGAGCCAGCGGTTTTCGTCCAGCTGAATCAGGATGGCGTCGGTCAGGGCAAATATGGTCCGCCGGGTTTGCAGGCTGCCGACAAGCCAGGCAGGGCGACCGTGCAGCAGCAGGGCCGGCGGCAGGGCGGTCACCGGGAAATCGGTCACCCGGCATCCCTGCCCGGTCGGGCCGGGCCGCCGCACGATACCGGTCAGGCGGCCGCCGGACTCCCGCACGCACAGGGCGATTTGCCGAGACCGGAACCAACGGTCGGGGGAATCGTAATAGTAATCGGTCCGCACCAGGGTGCGCGTGGGGAGAGGGGAGAGCAGCTCCAGCAGCTCCAGATACTGCTCCCGCTTCAGCGACAGCTCCGGCTCATAATCCGGACGGCTCATCCCGGCCTCCTCCTTTCTGCGGCAGTGCGCACGGCCGGACGGGCCGGCCGGCGGTGGAATCCATGGCATACAAGGGATGCGTTCACGGTACAATCCCCTCCGTTTCCTCTGCTTTTCGGATGAATGCGCGCAGGATATCCGCCTCCTGCCGGCCCAGGCTGCGCAGCCCGCGCGCAATGGGCGCCGGCAGACCGGCCCGGCGGGTCTGCCGGAACATGGCATACATCAGGCGCAGCCGGTCGGCCTGCTCGGCCAGCGGCGCATAGGCGGCGCTGAACACCGGCTCCCAGCCGAGCGCCTGCTCCACCGCGCACAGACGGCGGAGCATACAGCGCGCGTGTTCCCAGACCGGGCGCAACGCCCGCCGGTCGGCCTGTCCGGCCGGAATGCCGCCGTCCCGCAGCCGCTCCAGATACAAGGCGAGAAATTCGTACACCGCCACTCCGGTCACCTCCCCCTCCTGCTCGGGCGGAAAGCGGTCGGCGGTGTTTGCCAAATGCTCCCGGAGGCGGCGCAGCATCAGCGGCAGATCCAGCGCGACCGCGGTGTTTTCCCGGACGCGGCAGGCCAGCAAAGTGCCCGCCTCCCCCCGCGCAAGGCAGGCCTCCATCCCCCGGAGGAAGCACTCCTGCGGGACGCGCAGCAGCCGGAACACCCAGCAGCTGTCATAGGCAGCAATGCTGTAGCTGCCGTCCCGGTCGTCATAACCGCAAAGAATGCCGTCATGGCTCAGGTGCCGCAGGCCATACCAGCTTTTGCCGGGCAGGTCATAATCGTCCACCCCACGGAAATAAACGTAAAAGCCCTCGGCCAGCATCCGGCGGATCAGCTCCCCGCAATAGGGGTGCGCAAAGCGCAGATCGACAACGCAGCGCTCCAGGAACGAAAAGCAGGAAAGCCCCGTCCCGGGATTGCCGGTCAGCGGCGCGGCGGCGCTCCGCAGAAAGCGCCGGGTGCAGGACAGCGTGGCGCACTGGTTGAGATAGGCGTTGGAAGCGGTGGGGTGCCCCGCGATGGCCAGGCCGGCCGCTGCCACCGGATGCGTGGTGGCAAACGGCGGGGTGCAAAAGGGCAGACAGACGGCCTCAAGCACTCCGCCCACCCCCCTTCCCTGCCAGATAGCCAGCGGCCAGCCGCACCACATCGCCCGCGGTCTTCAGCGCGAAGGGGTTGATGTCGGCCTCGGCCAGCTCAAAGCCGAAGCGCTCCTCCAGGCCCACCAGCAGCATGACCATGCGCAGGCTGTCCAGCGCAAGGTCGCCGGTCAGGGTCAGGCCGGGTTCGGTGACCCGGCGAGCGCTCAGATCCTCGAGCAGCCCGTACACCTGCCGGGCAAGCCGCATGTGCAGGGCGGCTGGCCCCGACGTTCTGTCCGTGCGTCCCCCTTTCGCGGGCGCCGGACAGCGCAGGGCGCTCATGCAGGCACCTCCTGCAGCAGGGAGAGGCGGTCCGGGGCGAAAAAGCGCCGGACCGGATCGGCCTCCCGGTAGCGCCAGCGCCGGTGCGCCGCCGGGTCGCTCACCTCCAGCAGGGCCCGCGCCTCCCCGGGTGCCAGGGGGAGTCCGCGCAGAGCCGGCACACCGAAAAACACATCCACGCCGTGCAGGCAGTACAGCAGGGCGGTGCGCAGCCCCAGCTCCTGCGCGCGGTGCAGCGCCCGGCGCAGGTCGGTCTTCTCCCAGTCCCGCAGCAGCAGGCAGACCTCGCAGTACCGCTCAAGCGGCATATCCTGCCCCTGCCGGATCAGGGGCAGCGCGGTGGCCGTCCGGTACAAACGGGCGCAGAGGTCCAGCAGGCAATCGGTTGGCTCCGGGACACGGGCGGAGACGGCCCCGTTCCCGACAGGGACGGACCCGGTGCGCGCCAGAATGCTGCACAGCGCGGCGGAGTCGCCGGACGACGAGGACACGGGCGCGCTCAGACAGACCTCCAGCGCGGGGAAGAACGGCAGACGCGTCTCCCGGACAAAGGAAACGGCCCCGCCCTCCGGCTGCCGGTACCCGGGGATTTGCTGCCGGGCGGCCGATACAAAGCGCCCGTTTTGCAGCCGGCCTTGGCGGAAGCCCGCCAGCTGCAGCCGGGTTGATACCCGGCCCAGATCCCCCGGCCGCACCAGCACCTCCACGCGGTCGGGGACGCGGCGGGCCCCGGGGCAGCGGCCGCACAGGCACGCCCCGTCAAGCAGCGCGTAGGGCACGCCGCAGGCCTCCAGTTCGCCCGCCAGAAAGCCGAGGCAGCCAAGATATTCCTCGCTGCGCTTTTCGCCAAGCAGCAAGGCGCCGCAGAGCGCCCGGTAAAATTCCGGGCCGGCCAGCTCCGACAGAGCGGTCCGGCGCAGGACGTCACAGGCCACACCGGCCACGCGGTGGGCAAACAGCAGGCCCAGCACCCCGGCGGTGGCGCAGCCCTCCAGCAGCAGCCTTTCCAGCCTGGCGCGCGGCGGATTGCACAGCGTGCACAGTGCAAGAAAGAGCTCTTTTTCTTTCCGATTCATGATTTTTATCCTTTCCAATGGAGCTTTGCTCTGAAAAATCGCGGTCCGGCCCGGGACACCGCCGCGCCCGGCTTCCCGGGCCGCACGGCTCCTCTTCCCGGCCGTTCCGCTGCCAGTATAACAGACAACCCGGACAAAACCTGTCCGGGTTGCAAAAAAATTTCGGAAAGAGCGGAGCAGCTTGTGCCGCTGCATGTTTCAGTGCGTGTGCTTGCGGCGGTATTCGCCGGGGGTGAGACCGGCATAGCGGCGGAAGGTCCGGGAAAAATGACTCTGGGAGGAAAAGCCCAGATAGGCCGAGATGGCCGAGAGCGGCTTGTCGGTATACCGCAGGAGCCGCTTGGCCTCCTCGGTCTTTTCCTGCAGAATATACCCGGAAAGCGTCACCCCGGCCTCCCTGTGGAACCGGGCCGAAAGATGCGAGCGGCTGATATACAGGGCCGCCGCAATCTCTCCGGTGGTGACAGGGTCGGAAAGATGCCGCCGGATATAATTGGCCACCGCCGTGACCAGCGGGGAGGGCTCGCTGCCCAGGCGTACCCGCTCCACGCGGGCGGTGTAGTCCGACACCATGTGAAACTGCAGGTTGGTAATTTCCTCCGTGCTGCCGGCCAGCTCACAGCGCCGGATATACCGGTCGCTCAGCAGCAGGGCGTCGTCCGCATCCAGCCCGCCGCGGATGGCGGCGCGGGAGACCAGCGTTACGGTTACAATAAACAGGTTTTTCATCTGGCGCAGCGGGTCCCGTGCCACCGTACCGCCACGGACGGCCGGCGCACCAGCCGCCCACTCCCGCAGCGCCGCGGTGTCCCCGCGCCGGACAATGTCGGTCAGGGTCTGCTCCAGCGACAGGGTGTTGTGCGGCCCATCCGGGACTTCTCCGCCCTCCTGCGTCTGCTCACCCGAGAGCATCTGCCGGGAAATGCCGGATTGCAGCTCCTCGCGGATGGTCAGGTCGGCCAGGGTCAGCTTTTCGCCGCCCAGCACATAGTTCAGCGCGCACAGAATCTGCAGTACGCTCTCGGGCGGCATGGGCACAATGCTCTTCATGCCCGACACAAATCCGTCGGTCTCATCCGGGGGCACATCGGCAAGAAAGGCCAGCGAGCGAAGCTCGGCGTCGCCGACCGGGACCGGGCAGACCGGCCCCAGCACCACGCGGGTCTCTCCCCGCCGCAGCACTCCGTAATACAGCAGCTGCGCGGTCACGTGGTACCCGACAGGCTGCGTCAGCGAAAAAAGCTCCCGCCGGCAGAGCTCGGCCGGGTCGCGCGGCAGCCGCCCGACAAACGAATCGAAAACCCGTTTTTCCCCCCGGTACACCCGCACCGGAATGCCCGAGAGCCCCGCCACCAGCGTGCAAAGATAGTTCAGATCCGGCTGTTTCATTTCCATCACCTCATTTCCATACAATTGTATCATAATTCGCACAATAATGCAATACAAAATGCCAAAAATGCGATATAATGAATGCGGAATATCCGGAAGGAGGGATGAGATGAAAGCCGGAACAAAGGCATCCGACCTGAACAGCCCGGAAAAAGCCGCGCTGCTGCAGGGAACCGATTTTATGTACACCGCCGGCGTCGGGCGGCTCGGCGTGCCCAGGCTCTGCATGGCGGACGGCCCCAGCGGGCTGCGCAAGCAGACCGGCAGTCAGGACAACGGCGTGGCCGGGAGCGAGCCGGCCACCGCCTTTCCCAGCGCGGCCTGCGTAGCCTGCTCGTGGGACCCCGGAAACGCGGAGAAAATCGCCCGCGCCATCGGGGAGGAGTGCCGCCACTACGGCGTGCACGTCCTGCTGGGGCCTGGGCTGAACATCAAGCGCAACCCGCTGTGCGGCCGCAATTTCGAGTATTACAGCGAGGACCCTCTGCTGGCCGGCAAATTCGGGGCGGCCTTTGTGCGCGGGGTGCAGCAGACCGGCGTATGCGCCTGTCCCAAGCACTTTGCCCTGAACAACCAGGAAAACTTCCGCTTTGTCGGCAATTCGCTGGCCGACCGCCGCGCCATACGGGAAATTTACCTGCGTCCCTTTGAAATTGCCGTGAAGGAAGGCCGTCCCGGCGCGATGATGTCGGCCTACAACCGCATTCTGGGCAGCTTTGCCAGCGAGAACCGCTGGCTGCTGACCGAGGTGCTGCGGGAGGAATGGGGCTTTGACGGCATAGTCATGAGCGACTGGGGCGGCACGCATGACCGCGTGGCCGGCGTGCGCGCTGGGGAGGACCTGGAAATGCCGGGGGACACCGCGATCAACCGCCTGGCCGTGCATGACGCGCTGGAGGACGGGAGCCTGCCGGCCGCCGACGCAGACGCCTGTGTGGAGCGCATTCTGGCGGCAACCGAACGCTGGGCGCAGCCGCCCGCGGCAGGGGACTTTGACCGCGCCGCCCACGCCGGGCTGGCTGCCGAGGTAGCCGCCGACAGCGCGGTGCTGATGAAAAACGACGGACTGCTGCCGCTGGATAAAAGCCGGCCGGTCTGCGTGGTGGGCGACCTGTTCGCGCACATGCGCTACCAGGGCTCGGGCAGCTCGATGATAACCCCCACCGGCGTGACGACGCACCGCGATGCGTTTGAGGCACGGGGCATCCGCTATGTCTGGGCACGGGGCTACAGCGCCGGCACCGACGAGGTCGCTGGCGACCCGGTTGCCCAGGCGCTGGAGCTGGCCGCGCCCTACGACACCGTGCTGCTCTACCTGGGCCTGACCGACCTGACCGAGAGCGAAGGGGGCGACCGGCCGCACATGCGCCTGCCCCAGGACCAGCTGCGGCTGGCCGGGGCGCTGGCGGACAGCGGCAAGCGGATTGCCGTGGTGCTCTCGGGCGGCGCGCCGGTTGAGCTGCCCTTTGCCGACCGGGTGTCGGCCATCCTGAACCTGTACCTGCCCGGGCAGGGCGGCGGAGAGGCCGGCGCGCGGCTGCTCTTCGGCGAGGCGAGCCCCTCGGGGCGCCTGGCCGAAACCTGGTACCAGAGCTACGCGGACGTCCCCTACGGCGCGGACTACAGCCGGCAGGTCAACGAGCTCTACCGCGAGAGCGTGTTTGTCGGCTACCGCTATGCCGTCACGGCCGGCGTGCGCCCCGCCTTCCCCTTCGGCCACGGGCTCTCCTACACCGCGTTTTCCTACAGCGGCCTGCAGGTCGGCCTGCGGGACGGCAGGGTGCAGGCCAGCCTGACGCTGCGCAACACCGGGGAGCGCGACGGCGCGGAGGTGGTGCAGCTGTATGTCCGGGGGCCGGAGGCTTCCGCGGTCTTCCGCCCGCGCCGGGAGCTGCGCGCCTGGGCAAAGGTCCGCCTGCGGGCGGGCGAGGCGCGCGGGGTGACGCTGGACTTTGCCCTGCAGGACCTCGCCTTCCGGGATCCGGCGGCCGACCGCCCGGTGCTGGAAAACGGCGAATACACGGTTGAGATCGGCGCCTCGTCCGAGGACATCCGCCTCAGCGCCCCTCTGCCCGTAACCGCGGGGGAGGCGGTCGTCTGCCCCTACCCACAGCCGCTCAACCGCGCCATGCGGACGGCCGGGCCGATTGACGACGCCGCCTTTGCCGGGCTGCTGGGCCTCCCCCTGCCGCAGGAGCCCCCGGCGCTGCCCCTGACCATGGAGAGCCGCTTTTGCGACTTCCGGCTGACCCGCACGGGCCGGCTGCTCTACGGTGCGATATGCGGGGTGGCCGCCCGGCAGCTGAAGCGGGCGCGGCGGCTGCCGCCGGGCGCCGAGCGGGACAACCGCATCAAGGGAGCCGTCTTTCTGCAGCGGATTTTTGACACCAACTGCCTGCGCACGCTCTCGTTCTCGGCCGGCAGCTCCATGCCCTGGAACATCGCCCAGGGGATGCTGCTGCTGGGGAACGGACATCTCCTGCGCGGCGTGGCCGCCATGTGCCGCCGCTATCGGGTCAAAAACCATACCAAAGGAGGAAAGAACAGATGAAAACCGGATCGCTCTCCGTCAGGCTGCCGGACAGCCGCATCCACTCGCAAAACGTCACCGGTAAGGAAAAGTGGCTGGGCTACCTGCTTGGCCCCTGCGGCGCGCTGCTGCTCAACGCCGTGCTTGCCACCTACCTCAACGTCTATTACACCGACGTGCTGAACCTGACCGGCGTCTGGGGCGGCGCCTTTCTGGTGGTCTTCCCGCTGGTATCCAAAATCATCGATGCCGCCACCAACGTCCTCATGGGCTACATCATCGACCGCACCCGCACCCGGCAGGGGAAGGCCCGCCCATGGCTGCTGCTCTCTGCCCCGCTGGTGGCCCTGACCGGCGTACTGCTGTTCACGGTTCCCGATGCGGGCGAGACCGTGCAGGTGGTGTGGGTCATGCTCTCCTACAACCTGTTTTATTCCTTTGCCTATACCATCTACAACATGTCACACAACCTGATGTGCCCCCTCTCCACGCGCAACACCATCCAGCGCGGGGGCCTCTCGGTCTTCAATCAGATTGCCACCATCATGATGAGCGGCATCCTGGTGGCGCTGGTCTTCCCGATGCTGGTCATGCCCGCGCTGGGCGTGGACCGCACACGCTGGATTCTGGTCATGAGCATTCTCTCGGTCCTGGCCCTGCCCCTGACCCTGCTGGAGTACTACTTTACCAAGGAACGGGTCACCGAGGAGCAGTCGGCGCAGCCCGGCCGAAAGCCCCCCTTCCTGACCCAGCTGCGGATTGTGCTGACCGACCGCTATATGCTGCTCATGTTCGTCTATTTCCTGATCTACACCTTTGGCTCCTCGCTCAAGAACATCGGCCTGGTGTACTACTGCAATTATGTGCTGGGCAGCTACAACGACGGGGTGACGCAGATGCTGATATCGGTCATCGGGGGCATCCCCATGGGCATCGGCATTTTTGCCGTGTGGCCCCTGGCCAAGCGCTTTGGCAAGCGCAACGTGACCCTGGCCGGCTTTTTGCTGTACGCGCTGGGCAGCGGCATCTGCTGGGCCGTGCCCGACAGCATGGCGGTGGTGCTGGTGGGGCAGTTCATCAAAAACATCGGCGGCCTGCCCTGCGCCTATGTCTTTATGGCGCTGTTTGCCGACGGGCTGGATCACCTGGAATGGAAGAGCGGCATCCGCTCGGACGGCGTGGCCATGTCGGTGTACAACATCCTGGCCGTTGCCACCGTCGGCGTGGCCACCAGCGTGTTCAACGCCCTGCTCGCTTCGGCCGGCTATGTCGCGCCCGAGATGGTGGACGGCGTCACCGTGGCCGCCCAGCAGTCCCCTGCGGTCAAGGACATGATCACCTTTTCCTTTGTGGGGCTGGAAACCCTGACCGGACTGATTCTGGCCGGGCTGCTGGTGTTCCTGACCGTGGAGAAAAATCTCTCCCGCAAGCAGGCCAAAATTCTGGAGCACAGCCGGGCCGAGGCCGAGGCGCGGGGAGAGACATGGCTGCCGCCCGAGGTCCGTGCGGCGGAGGAAGAGGAGACCTATCGACGCGAAAACGAGGCCGCCTTTGCGGACGCTTTGCGCGCCAGATGCGCCGCCAAGGGGCTGGATTATAACGCCGAGCTGACCCGACATCGGCAGCTCCTGGCGGAAAAGGCCGCACGCGCGGCGCAAAAGCGCGAACGCGCCGCCGGTAAAGCGGCCGCCCGGGCCCAACGGGCCAAGGCAACGGCCGAGGCAAAGCTGGCCGCCCTTTCCCCCGCGGCCCGCGCCAAAAAGCAGGCGCGCGCCGCGCGCCGGCAGGCGGCCGCCGAGACCGCCTGGCAAAAGGAGCTGGCCGCCGGCGAGGCCTACCGCGCCAGAATCCAAGCAGTGCTGGAGAAAGCTGAGGTGAGCGCATGAAAGCCGTCCGTCTGCGAACCGAATATCTGGAGAACCCCCTGGGCATCGACCTCCCCCACCCCCGCCTGTTCTGGAACTGCGAGGGCGGCGTCCGGCAGACCGCCCGGCGCATTCTGGCGCGGGAGGGGGACACCGTGCTGTGGGACAGTGGAAAGGTCCGCTCGGACTCGATGCGTGCGGAATACCCCCTGCCCCTGTCCTCCCGCCAGCGGGTATGCTGGGAGGTGACGCTGTGGGACGAGACCGACACGCCGGGCGAGCCCGCCGGGGCGGTGTTTGAGACGGGGCTGCTCTCGCCCGCCGATTTTCACGCCGCCTGGATTACCGGGAATTATCGCCCCAATCCCAAAAAACGATACCCCGTGGACTGCTTCCGCAAATGCTTCCGGCTGGAGAGCGTCGCCTCGGCGCGGCTGTACATCACGGCCTGCGGCCTGTATGAGGCGCGCATCAACGGCGCGCGGGTGGGCAATTTCGTCCTGGCGCCCGGGCACACCGATTACACCCGGCGCATACAGCTACAAACCTACGACGTCACCCCCCTGCTCCGCACCGGCGAAAATCAGCTGACCGCCGAGCTGGCCGACGGCTGGTACCGGGGCTCCTGCGGGGCCTGGGGACGCCGGAACCAGTACGGCAGGGAGACCCGGCTGTGGGCGCAGCTGGAGGTGACCGACGCCGCGGGAGAGACCCGCATCATCGGCACCGACGGCAGCTGGGAGTGGTCGGACGACGGCCCCATCCGCTTTGCCGACAACAAGGACGGCGAGGTGGTGGACGCGCGCATGTCCCCGACCTATGCCGGCCGTGCCCGCGTCACCTCTCACCCCGTGCGCCCCACCGCCTCGGACAATGTGCCGGTGACCGAGCACGAGACCTTCCGCCCCGTCCTGCTGCGCACCCCGCAGGGGCAGACCGTGCTGGACTTCGGCCAGAACATCGCGGGCTACCTCTCCTTCG
Source organism: uncultured Clostridia bacterium (assembly GCA_944383705.1). Lineage (GTDB taxonomy): Bacteria > Bacillota > Clostridia > Oscillospirales > CAG-272 > UMGS1865. The sequence continues at coordinate 1,868 of CALWQR010000039.1, read as the reverse complement.
GCCTGACGGCAAAGGCCGGGCAAACCCTGCGTCTGCGCTTTGGCGAGCTGCTGGACAGCGCCGGGGAGTTCACCCAGCAGAACATCCAGCTGACCATGCGCGGCCGCACCACGCCCCTGCAGGAGGTACGCTACACCTGCCGCGAGGGGGAGAACGTCTACAAGACCAAGTTTGCAATCTTCGGCTTCCGGTACGTGCTGGTGGAAACCGGGATTCCCTTCAGCCCCGACGATTTCACCGCAATTGCGGTGTCCTCTGACCTGGAGGAGACCGCCCGCTTCTCCTGCTCGGACGACCTGATCAACCGTCTGGTCGCCTGCACCCGGTGGTCGGCCAAAAACAACCACGCCGATGTGCCCACCGACTGCCCCACCCGCGAGCGGCACGGCTGGACGGGGGATGCGCAGATCTTCTGCAACACGGCCTGCTATCTCTTCGATTATGCCCCCTTCGCCCGCAAATATATGGCGGATATGGCCGACGGGCAGCGCCGGGACGGCCGCTTCCGGCAAATCAGCCCCCGGGGCGGCATCGACTTCTATATGAACTGCATGGATGGCTCGGCCGGCTGGTCGGACGCCGGAATCTTTATTCCCTACCGCATCTGGAAGCGCTACGGCGACCGCCGGGTTCTGGAGGAGAACTACGACCGGATGCGCCGGTTTGCCATGTTCCTCTGCCGCCGGATGGGCCGCTGGTACCCCACCGCGCGCCCCACCGGCGTGGCGCGCAGATACCGGAAGCACCTGCTGAACGCCGGACAGTCCTACGGCGAATGGGCCGAGCCCGACGACGTGCACCACATGACCTGGAAGGACTGCGCCGTCCCCCACCCCGAGGTCGCAACCGCCTATGCCTCCTACGCCTTCTCCCTGATGTCCGAAATTGCGGACGCACTGGAAAAGCCGGATGACAGCGCCTTTTTTGCCAAAAAGGCCGCGCAGACCCGGGCTGCCTACAACGCCCTGGCCGATTCCCCGCGCTTCCCCCTGGACACCGACCGACAGGCCCGGCTGGTGCGCGGGCTATATTTTGGTCTGTTTGACCCGGCACACAGCGAATACGCCGCCCGCCGCCTGGTTGAGGCGCTGGACCGCTACGGCTGGCGCGTGGGCACCGGCTTCCTCTCTACCCCGCTGATTCTCTTTGTGCTGGAGGCCATCAACCCCGAGTACGCCTACCGCCTGCTGGAAAACAAAGACATGCCCGGCTGGCTCTTTATGCCGAAGATGGGCGCAACCACCATATGGGAAGCCTGGGAGGGCACCGAGACCAAAAACGGCGGCATCGCCTCGCTGGACCATTACTCCAAGGGCGCGGTCTGCGAATGGATTTTTTCCCGGATGTGCGGCATCCGTGTCGCCGGTGAAAACCGCTTTGATATCTCCCCTGTCCCCGGCGGAACCCTGCGCAGCGCCTCGCTCACCTACCGCAGCGTCTACGGCAGCGTCGGCTGCCGCTGGGAACGCACGGATGACGGCAAAACCGTTTATACCCTCGAAATCCCCGCCAACACCCAGGCCGATTTCACTGCCCCCGGCATCCAAAAAGTCCTCACCGCCGGTAGCTACCGGTTTGAAGTCGTTTCGCCAGAGGAAAAGACCTTGGAGGACCCCGCCCGTTAAGGTTCCCACCGTTGGAGAAGGCCTTGGAGAGACCCGCCTCTTAAGGAGAGGCCGGTCCCTCGGGGGCCTCCCCCCGGCGAGACCTTCCCTGGCCGCCGCCCGCCTATTTGGAAAATCGCCAATGTCAGCGTCCCACCGGCGGGCAGCAGCCGGGGAAGTCTTCTTTGGGGAGGTAAGCGAAAAATAAGAGCATATTGCCATGCAAAGTGATTTGCCATTCATATCAGAAAACCGGACAGCCGC
>CALWQR010000038.1 GCA_944383705.1 uncultured Clostridia bacterium | reverse complement strand
GCTCATTGCTCATTGCCAATTGTCCATCCGCCCCCAAAAGAAATTCCCCGGCGCAGGCCCCCGGGCATACCGTATTTTGCAATACCGTATGCATTGTTGGGGGCCCGCGCCGGGGAAGGTCTCGCCGGGGGAGGCTTGGAGGGACCGGCCTCTCCTTAAGAGGCGGGCCCCTCCAAGGTCTTCTCCATTGGTGTGAACCTTCTCAGGCGGGGCCCTCCAAGGTCTTCTCTGGATCATCACTTTACCTTTGTCAGATGCCAGATGTTGCGGGCGTATTCTTCAATGGAGCGGTCGGCGGCGAAATAGCCGGCGGCGGCGATATTGAGCAGGGACATCCGGTTCCAGTGTTCCTTATCGCGGTAGGCCTCGATCATACGCTCATGTGTCAGTCGATAGGATTCATAATCCGCCATACACATATAGGGGTCGGCGATGCCGTGACCGTTGAGCAGGTACGAGGCGATATCGGCGAACGATTCCCCGGCAAAGCCGGTGGAAAGGGAGTTGACGATGCGGGCCAGGCGTTCATTGGAGGTGTAATACTGTGTGGAGCGGTAGCCAGAGAGCCAGAGCTGCTCCACCTCCTGGGCGCTCAGGCCGAAGATGAACATATTCTCGCTGCCGGCGGCCTCCTGCATTTCCACATTGGCGCCGTCCAGCGTGCCGATGGTCAGCGCGCCGTTGAGCATCAGCTTCATGCAGCCGGTACCGCTGGCCTCCTTGCCCGCCAGCGAGATCTGCTCGCTGATTTCGGCCGAGGGAATCAGCGCCTCGGCAAGGCTGACGTTGTAATCCTCCAGGAAGACCACGTTCAGCTTTTCCTGGATTTTCGGATTCCGGGAAATGTCCTTGCTCAGCATACACAGCAGCTTGATGATGCGCTTGGCCATATCGTAGCCCGGCGCGGCCTTGGCGCCGAACAGATAGGTCTGGGGCTGCATATCCATATCGGGGTGCTCCTTCAGATCCAGATACAGCCCGATGATGTGCAGCGCGTTGAGCAGCTGCCGCTTGTACTCATGCATCCGCTTGATCTGCACGTCAAACACCGAGTGGGTATCCAGCTTTTGCCCGGTGCGCCGGTACAGCAAATCGGCAAAGGCCACCTTGTTCCCGTGCTTGATGGCGCGCAGCTGCGAGAGCACTGCAGGGTCGTCGGCAAACTTGGCCAGCTCGGAGAGTTCCTGCGGGTTGTGCCGGTAGCCGTCCCCGATGCACTCGGAAATCAGCCCGGCCAGCCGGGGGTTGGCATAGCACAGCCAGCGCCGGTGCGCCACGCCGTTGGTCACATTGCAGAAGCGGCTGGGGTACATTTTGTAAAAATCCCGGAAGGTGGTTTCCTTCAGAATGCCCGAATGCAGCTTGGACACGCCGTTGACCGAATGCGAGCCGATCACCGACAGGTTGGCCATGCGCACCTGATTGTAGCCCACCACGCTCATTTTGGAAATGCGCCCCCAGTTGCCCGGGAAGGCGGCCCAGGCCTCCCGGCAGAAGCGCTCGTTGATTTCCTTGACAATCATATAGATACGGGGCAGGCGGAGCTTGAAGAGGTCCTCGTTCCAGGTTTCCAGCGCCTCGGGCATGACCGTGTGGTTGGTATAGGACACCGTGGCGGTGACAATGCTCCAGGCACGCTCCCAGGGCATGAAATACTCGTCCATCAGGATGCGCATCAGCTCGGGGATACAGAGCGCCGGGTGGGTATCGTTGATGTGGATGGCCGCCTTTTCGGGGAGGTTTTCCAGAGTGCCGTAGAGCGCGAGGTGGTCGTGCAGGATGCTCTGAACCGAGGCAGAGACCAGGAAATACTGCTGCGTCAGGCGGAGCAACTTGCCCTCGGTGTGGTTATCCGAGGGGTAGAGCACCTTGGTAATGATTTCGGCGTTGTTGCTCTCCTCCAACGCCTGGGTATACTGCCCCTGCGTGAACAGCCCCATATTGAAGTTCTGAATGTTGCGGGCGCGCCAGAGCCGCAGCAGGCTGACCGCCGAGCTGTCGGCCCCCGAAATCATCATATCGTAGGGCACGGCCTCGTATTCTTCCCCGCCCTCATAACCGATTTCGCAGTGGCCGTCCCGCCAGTTTTCCTTGACGCGGCCCCCGAAATGCACCTTGAAAATGCGGTCGGTACGGGGAATGAGCCAGACCTCGCCGCCCGGCAGCCACACGTCCGGCAGCTCCACCTGCATCCCGTCCACAATCATCTGCCGGAACAGGCCGTATTCGTAGCACAGCGAAAAGCCGGTGGCCGGGTAATCCAGCGAGGAAAGCGAATCCAGGAAGCAGGCCGCCAACCGGCCCAGCCCCCCGTTCCCCAGGCCCGCGTCAGGCTCGCACTCGTACAGATCCTCCAGCGAATAGCCCATTCCGCGCAGGGCTGCCTCATAGGCGGTATCCAGCCCGAGGTTGCAGAGATTGTTTTTGAGCGACCGTCCAAGCAGAAACTCCATGCACAGGTAATACACCCGCTTGGCGCCTGCGGCGTTCACCTTTTTTTTGTAGGCCGATCGCTTGTCGCTGAGCAGATTGCGCACGGTGATGGCCGCCGCCTTATACATCTGCTCGCGTGTGGCCTCGGCGGCCGAGCAGCCAAAATGCCGCTGCAGCACGCCCTCAATCTGCTGTCTGACTTCGGTGCTGTTTGGATTGTAATTCATATCGTGTTCCCTGCCCCGCCCGGGGCAGCCTTTCTATGGGTATTCTGCGGCGGGCGGCCGCGGGTGCGCTCCGCCCGCATCGGTCCATATCAAATGTCCGTGCCGGGGCATTCCCGGCAAAAGCCGTCCGCAGCCGGCCGGGAGCGCCCCGGCCGATTACCGCCGGGGGTCAGAGCAGCTCCCGGTAGAGCGCCAGATACTGGCCGGCGGACGCGCCCCAGGAAAAATCGGTCTCCATAATGCGCCGCATCAGCCGCTGCCGCAGGGGAAGGTTGCGCCACAGGGCAATGGCCGCCCCGGTGCGCTCCCGCAGCTCGACAAAGGAATAGTTGGCAAAGGTAAAGCCGTTGCCGTGCATCACGTCCCCCTCCATCCAGAAGGGCTTGATCGAATCGTACAGCCCGCCGGTCTCCCGCACCACCGGAATGGCGCCATAGCGCGAGGCAATCATCTGGGAGAGCCCGCAGGGCTCGGAGCGGGAGGGCATCAGGAAGATGTCGGCCGCCGCGTAAATGCGTTTGGAGAGCGCGCGGTCATAGGTCAGCATGGCCCGCACCCGGTCGGGATAGCGGCGCTCCAGCTCGGCAAAAAAGTGCTCGTAGCGCTCCTCACCCCGCCCCAGCACCACCAGCTGCGCGTCCTCGGAGGTGACGATGTCCCCGATGCAGGCGGCAATCAGATCCAGCCCCTTGTGCGCGGCCAGGCGGGAGATGACCGCCAGCAGCGGGACGTCCCCGCGCTCGGGCAGCCCGGCCGAGCGCTGCAGAGCGGCCTTATCCAGGGCCTTGCCGTCCGGCTGCGCCGCCGAATAGGGCGCGGCCAGCTCGGAGGCGTTGCCGGGATCGTAATACACCGTGTCAATGCCGTTGAGAATGCCCCGGAGCTTACCGGAATTGCGCTCCAGCGCGCTGCGCAGACTGTGCGAATAGGCGTCGGTCAGCAGCTCCTGCGCATAGCGGGGGCTGACGGTGGTCACGCGGTCGGCGCACTCGATGGCCGCCTTCATCAGATTGATGCAGCCGTTGTACTCCATCAGGGTATGCTCGTTCTCGCCCAGTGCAAAGACGTCCCCGAGGATTGCAAAATCGTACTGCCCCTGATATTCGATGTTGTGAATGGTGAACACCGTGCGGATGTTCCCGTACCCCGGGCAGCTGCGCCAGAGACAGTTGAGGTAAACCACCGAAAGAGCGGCCTGCCAGTCGTGCGCATGCAGCACGTCGGGATAAAAATTCACCAGACGGATCAGCTCCATCACCGCCATGCAGAAAAAGGCATAGCGCTCGCCGTCGTCATACTGTCCGTACAGGGCCGGACGGCGGAAATAGTACTCGTTGTCGATAAAATACCAGGTGACGCCGTCCTTTTGCAGGCTCAGCACACCGCAGTACTGCCACCGCCACGCAAGGCGGACCGTTGTGACGGCCTCCTGATGCATCTGCTGCCGCCATTCGGCCGGAATACTGCTGTACAGCGGCATCACCACCCGCACGTCTGCCCCGCCGGCCGCCAGGGCGGCCGGGAGCGAGCCCAGCACGTCGCCCAGGCCCCCGGTGGCGGCAAAGGGCAGCGCCTCGGAGCCGACAAATAGAATCCGGGGCCCGGCCGGCTGCGTCTTTGAACGGGACGGACGCTGCGCGGCGTCCGCCGCGGGTGTGCTGTCGGCCGCGGCCGGATCCGCTGCGGACGTTCTGTCGGCCGCGGCCGTTTTTTCTGCTGCGGCCTTTTTGTCTTCTGTGGGTGCTGGAACCGCTATGGCTGTTTTGCCCGCAATGGCTGTTTTGCCTGCTGCGGCTGTTTTCTCCGCGGTCTTTTTGTCCGCTACGGTTTTTTTGCCCGCTGCGGGCGTTCTTTCCGCCGCCGCTGTTTTGCGCGCGGCGCTTTTTTTGGCCGGAGCCGCTTGCCCGGGGGCGGCAGGCGGTTTGCCGGCCGGTGCGGCTGTCCCGGCCGCGGCGGGCGCTCTCAGAACTTCCTTTTTCTGCTTCATACCATCATTCCTTTTCCGATAAAGAACGGCATACTCTCATGTCCCGAAAGCGTCCGTCCGTCCTTGATGACCACGTTTTTGTCGGTAACCACACAGCCCAGCCGTACATCGCTCCCCACAAAGGTATCCTGCAGCAGGATGCTGTTGCGCACCACGGTGCCCCGTCCGACGCGCACGCCGCGGAACAGGACCGAGTTTTCCACCCGTCCCTCGATGATACAGCCATCGGCCACCAGGCTGTTTTTCACCACCGCGTCCCCGGCGTATTTGGTGGGGGAGCTGTTGCGGATTTTGGTGTATATCTGCCGGTCGGCAATCTGGAAGAGTCCCTCCCGGGCCTCCCGGCTCAGCAGCTGCATGGAGCAGGCAAAATAGGACGCCAGCGAATCGATGTGCGCGTACCAGCCGGTATAGCGGTAGGCGCGGATGGACCGCCGGCCGAGATTGCGGGCGATGACGTCCCCCGCAAAGCTGGTGTACCCGTGCGAGAGCGACTCCGAAATCACCGCGAGCAGGTCGCTGCGGCGGACCACCATCACATTGGTGCTGACCTCGCAGGGGTCCTTCTGGCCACGGCGGCGGGTGATTTCGGTGATCTCACCGTCCGCCCCGACCTGCACCACATCCACCGGGCTGTCAAAGCCGTGCTGCAGGCTTTCCAGCTGCTTGGTAACCACGGTCAGAAAGGCGCCGGTGCGGATGTGTTCCTCGATGACGTCGCGCAAATCGATGTTGAGAATCACATCGCAGTCCGAGAGCACCATGTAATCGGCCTGGCAGCGGTGCACAAAGTTCTCAGCGCCGATGAGCGCCTCGAGACGGCTGGAATACAGCCGTCCGGCCACCGAGTTCTCGTAGGCCGCCACATAGGGCGGCAGCAGCTTGATGCCCCCCGAGCGGCGGGCAAGGTCCCAGTCCTTGCCGGTGCCGATGTGATCCATGAGCGACTGGTAATTGTTGTGCGTGATGATGCCTACGGTGGTGATGTCGGAATTGACCATATTGGAAAGCGGGAAGTCGATCAGCCGATAGCGGCACCCGAAGGGGATGCTTGCCATGGTGCGGATGCGGGTCAGCTCCGGGATGCTCTGATCGTGAATATTGGAAAAAATCAAACCGGCTACATTCATGTATGCTCCCTCCTTTGCCGTCAGCCGTAAATCATGGTGCCGGGGGCAACCGTTCCGCCGGCAGGAACCCGGTAGTCCGCGCCGATGACCGCAATGCCGGAGGCGGTCGCGCGGTCCTCGCCCACCGTGGCGTCGGGGCCGACCGTTACGCCGGAATCCAGAATGGAATACCGCACGGTTGCGCCCTCCTCCACGGTGACGTCGTTCATCAGCACGCTGTCCTCTACCACGGCCCCGGGCATGACGCGCACATTGCTGCCCAGCACGCTGTTGCGCACAATGCCGTACAGCTCGCAGCCCGCCGTAACCGAGCAGTTGCTCACCTCGGCTCCGGCCCCCACATACTGGGGCGGCGCGGACTCATGCCGGCTGTAAATGCGCCAGCTCTCGTCCGACAGTACCAGCGCCGGGTGCTCGCCCAGCAGGTCCATGTTTGCCTCCCAGAGCGAGGTCAGGGTGCCCACGTCCTTCCAGTAGCCCGAGAACGGATAGGCCATCATCTTCTCCCCGCCGGCCAGCATGGCGGGAATGACGTTTTTGCCGAAATCGTTGGAGGAGGCCGGGTCCAGGCTGTCGGCCCGCAGGTAGCTCTCCAGCTTATCCCGGTTGAAAATATAGATGCCCATGGACGCCTTGGTGGAATCCGGATGCTTGGGCTTTTCGGTAAACCGGTAAATGGTGCCGTCCTCATGCGTGGACATGATGCCGAAGCGGCTGGCCTCCTCCAGCGGCACCTCAATCACGGCGATGGTGCAGTCGGCGCCGCGCTGCTTGTGATACTCCAGCATGGCGGCATAGTCCATTTTGTAGATGTGGTCGCCCGAGAGCACCAGCACATATTCCGCACCGTAGCGGTCGATGAAATTCATGTTCTGCCAGATGGCGTTGGCGGTCCCGCGGTACCAGTCGGCCCCGTCCTTGCCCTGATAGGGCGGCAGAATCTTGACGCCGCCAAAGGTGCGGTCCAGGTCCCAGGGCAGACCGTTGCCGATATAGTCGTTGAGCAGCAGGGGCTGATACTGCGTCAGCACCCCCACGGTATCCATTCCCGAATTGATGCAGTTGGAAAGCGTAAAATCGATGATGCGGTATTTGCCGCCGAACGAAACGGCCGGCTTGGCGGTCTTTTGTGTGAGCGCATACAGCCTGCTGCCCTGCCCGCCCGCCAGCAGCATGGCAACGCATTCTTTCTTTTTGATCATGGCATCAGAACCTCCGATGATAAATTACATACAGGACGCGAAAAGGGGTGAGACCCGGGCGGCGGACCCGTGCCGGGGTCCGCCCGGGAGCTTCAGGTGGGATCCGCCGGGGTGCGCCTGGCCGGAGCCTTCCGGCCGGTCCGCGCCGCCCGCACGGGCGCCCGGCGGACGCAGCGGAAGACGGCCGCCCCCATTGGCGGGACCGTGATGCGGATGGCGGTGCCGTAGCCCCGCAGCATACAGGGCTCGGTTTTACGGGGGCCGGGATTGCACGCCCCGCTGCCGCCGTAGATCTCGGCGTCCGAGTTGAACACCTCCTCATAGGTGCCGGCGAACGGGACCGCCAGCAGGAAGGAATCCCGGCGCACGGGCAGGAAATTCAGCAGCACAATCAGCTCGCTCCCCCCGGTGTCCTTGCGGCGGTAGGAGAGGATGCTCTGCCCGCGGTTGTCGGCGTCAATCCATTCAAAGCCGTCAATCCAGGCGTCGTCCCGTTCCCAGAGCGCCGGGTGCTCCAGATAAAAGCGGTTGAGCTCGGCCACATAGCGCTGGAACCGGGCGTGCATCTCGTAATCCAGCAGGAACCATTCCACCTGTCCGGCGTAGTCCCATTCGCGGAACTGTCCGATCTCGCTGCTCATAAACAGCAGTTTTTTGCCGGGATGGGTCATCTGATAGGCCAGGAATACCCGCGCGCCGGCAAATTTCTGCTCGTAGGGGCCGGGCATCCGGTCCAGGAAGGAGCGCTTGCCGTGCACCACCTCGTCGTGCGAAACCGGCAGCACATAGCGCTCGGAAAAGGCGTAGGCAATCGAAAAGGTGATGCGGTTGTGGTGGTCCTTGCGCCAGAGCGGATCCTCGGCCGCATAGGCCAGCGTGTCGTTCATCCAGCCCATGTTCCACTTCAGGGTAAAGCCCAGGCCGTTGTTCTCAAAGCTGGTGACATTGGCCCAGGCGGTGGACTCCTCGGCAATGGTCATCACGTCGGGGTAGCGCCCGGCCATGCAGCCGTTGAGCTTGCGGAAAAAGGCGATGGCCTCCAGGCACCGGTTGTCCCCGTAGACGTTCGGCGTCCATTCCCCGGGCCCCCGGCCGTAATCGAGATACAGCATGGAGGCAACCGCGTCCACCCGCAGCCCGTCGATGTGGTATTTTTCGGCCCAGAAGACCGCGTTGGAAATCAGAAAGCTCTGCACCTCCTCCCGCCCCACGTCAAAGCAGCGGGTGCCCCAGCCGCGGTGCTCCATGCGGTCGGCTCCCTGGTACTCGTACAGGGGCTGCCCGTCAAATTCGTACAGGCCGTGCGCGTCCTTCGGGAAGTGCGCCGGCACCCAGTCCAGAATCACGCCGATTCCGGCCTCGTGCATGGCGTCCACAAACGCCATGAACTCCTTTGGCGCGCCGTAGCGCGCGGTAGGAGCGTAATAGCCGCAGACCTGATAGCCCCAGGAGCCGTCAAAGGGATATTCGCTCACCGGCATCAGCTCCACATGGGTATAGCCCATCTGCTTGACATAAGGGGCCAGCTCGCGGGCCAGCTCGGTATAGCTGAGGTAGCTGCCGTCCCCGTGCCGGCGCCAGGAGCCGGGATGCAGCTCGTAGATGTTCATCGGCTGGTGCATCACCTCCTCGCGGGTAAAGCGGCGGCGGCGATGGCGCAGCCAGCCGGCGTCCCGCCAGGCGTAGCCCTCAATGTCCGCAAACACCGATGCGGTCTCGGGGGGGCACTGCATCCGGAAGCCGTAGGGGTCGGCCTTGTAAAACTGCTTCTCCCCGTTGCACAGAAAATACTTGTAGAGCATTCCCTCGGGAATCAGGGCCGAATCCACGCGGATTTCCCAGACACCCCCGGCCGTCACCCGCTCCATCGGATGTGCCGCCGGGTCCCAGCCGTTGAAATCCCCGCAGAGCGAAACCCGGTCGGCGTTCGGCGCCCAGACCCGGAAAACGGTTTCGGCCCCCTGCCGGTGCGCGCCAAGATAGTCATACGCCCGCTCACTGGTCCCCTGATGAAAATAATACGCCGCCAACCCGTCCTGACGGGCCTGCATGTCCGGCATGAAAGCACCTCCTTTGCGGATTTCCCGCATATTTTCTTCTGTTTCCATTTGTTTCTGTTTTATTATACCATATCATATAATAAAATAAAATACGCAAACCGCAATTTTGTAGAGTCGCACACAAAAAACAGCATATTCACGAAGATTTCAGAAAAAATCCGCCCTTCAGGCAGCAAAAGCCCGCCTGCCGGGCCGAAAATGGCCTCCGGCGGACGATTTTTTGCAAAAACGACATTTATCGGAATGCACAAATGAAATTCTACATTTTGTGCACTATTATCAAAATTACGATATTGCATTGAAAGTATAGCACAATTCAGACGAATTGTCAATGGACACATTGACGGAATATTGCACCCTTTTGTTTCTTTTTTCGGACAGCGGCACGCCGCTGCCGTCGAAGGCTGACCGATGCCGGCGCATTGCGGGGCATCCGGCGGAATCCGGGCGGCCCGGGCCCGGCATCCGCGCACGCCGGGCGCCGCTCTTTCCTATCATTTCCCAATTGCAGGGGTCATATACCCACATTTGGGGCAATTGTTTACAAACATTCCCCAAAAAACGCCTTGACAGACGTTTTCTTTTTTACTATAATAGTATGCAGTATTCCCGCATGGGAGAATCGGAGGAGCCGGAATTGATTGAAATCAGCAACCTTTCCTATGACTGCCGCGGCCGCCGGATACTGGACCGGGTGTCCATGAAGGTCAGCAACGGCAAGCGCTACGGCATTTACGGGGCACCCGGCGCGGGCAAAAGCACCCTGCTGGCCCTGCTGGCGGGGGCCCTCACCCCGCAGGCCGGGCAGATCCGCATCAATGGCTTTGACATGCAGCGGGAGCCGGTACAGGCCCGCAGGTGCCTGGGATACCTGCCCCAGGAAATCGGATTTTACAGGAGCATGACGGTTTACGAGCTGCTGGATTTTGTCGCTGCCGCGCGCGGCGTACCGGACAACAGGCGCTTTCTGCACGTACACGAAACCCTGGAATTTTCCGGCATGAGCGAGCTGCGCAACCGCCCGCTCTCCCGGCTGGGCACGGCCGGGCTGCGGCGCCTGGGGGTGGCGCAGGCGCTGATCGGCAACCCCGAGATCCTGCTGCTGGACGCCCCCACCGAGGGGCTCTCCCACACCGAGGCGCGGGAGCTGCGCGAGCTGGTGCGGGAGATTGCCGGCGTCGGGAAAACCGTTTTCCTTGCCTCTGCCATCCCCTCCGAGGTGCTGGAGCTGTGCGAGGAGATTTTCCTGCTGGAGGAGGGCTGCCTGAGCCTGCCTGCCCCGGCAGATGAGCTGGTGCGCGGCGCCGACCTGCTGCTGCGGGTCAACGGAACGCGGGAGGCGGCGCAGACCGCGCTGGCCGGCATGGAAGGCGTGCTGGTGTGCCGCCCGCTGCCGCCCGGGGAGGACGGCAGCGTATGCTTCCGCCTGCGCATGGCCCGCCAGGGGCTGGCCGCAGAGCTCCGCGCGGCGCTGACCGCGGCCGGCCTGGAGGTGCTGGAGGCCGAGGAACAGACGCCGGGTGAGGCCGAGCTGGCCCTGCGCCGCAGCGCCGCCGGCAGACCGCCGATGCAAAAGCCTGTTCAGAGAGAGGAGGAAACCGAATGACCGCCATATTCAAGCGCGAATTCCGCGATTACTTCAGCAGCCTGTTCGGCTGGATTTTCATTGCTGCGCTGGCACTGGCCGGGGGTGTGATTTCGGTGGCCCTGAACATTTTTTCGGGCTCGGCGGACTTTGGCGTGATGTTTTCGGTCCTGCCCGAGGTGCTGCTGTTCCTGCTGCCCTTTCTGGCGTGCCAGACCTTTACCCGTGAGCATACCATGCACAACCGGCTGTGGCTGGCCAGCCTGCCGGTGCGGCAGGGGAGGCTGGTGCTGGGCAAGTATGCCGCCATGCTGGCGCTGTTCCTGCTGCCTACCGCCCTGCTGGCGGTCTTCCCGCCGCTGCTGGCCAATTTCGGCGCCGTCTCCTACGGCAGCGCCTACGCCGCGCTGGCCGGATATGTGCTGATGGGCTGCGCGCTGACCGCGATATGCGGCTTTGCGGCCGCCTGCCTGCACAGCCGCGTGGTCTCTGTCATTGTCAACCTGGTTCTCTGTGCCGCAATCTATCTGGCGCCGGTGGCCGCCAACCTGTGCGCGCGCTGGCCGTGGTTCGGCCTGATTCTCGGCGCGCTGGCCTGCGTGGGCGCCGGACTGTGGCCGGTCCTGCGGCACCGGCGGGTGGTGGCCGGAATCCTCACGGCGGGCATCCCGCTGGCGGTGCTGGTGGCGCTCTACTTCCTGCTGCCCGCCCTTTACGGGAGCTTCCTGCCGGAGCTGCTGAACGCCTGCTCGCTGGTCGGGCTGCTGGGCGGCTTCACCATCGGACACTTCGATCTTCCAACCGCCGTGTATTACCTCAGCCTGGCAGTGCTGTTCGTCTTCCTGACGGTGCAGCTGCAAATCAAACCCGAGAGGAAAGGAGGAGACCCCCGGTGAGCCGCATTCTGAACCTTCTGAAAAGCCGGCGCTTTCTGCTGTGCTGCGCGCTGGTGCTGGCGCTGGCGGCGATCAATGTCGCCGTGGCCCTGCTTCCCTTCCGTGTCCGGTATCCCGACGTCTCTGGCAGCACCACCTACCGGATGTCGGACGCGACCCGCCGGTATCTGGGCACCCTGAACGAGGATGTGGAAATTGTCTATTACACCACCGGCGGCTCTGCCGGAGCCGACCGCGACCTCTACCCCTTTCTGCTGCGGTACGCCGACGCCAGCCCGCACATCCGCGTGACGCTGGCCGACGCCGAGGAGGCGCAGATGTCCGACCAGACCATCGAGATCCGCTCGGCCCGGCGCAGCCGCACCATTCCCGCCATCTATCTCTTCTATTTCCTCAATTCCATGACCGGCGAGCTGCTCTCTCCGGTGGAATACGCCACCATTCTGCAGCTGCTTTCCACCACCACCGACCCGGACATGATGCAGTCTCTGCTGACGCTCTACAACCCCTCCTCCATCTCCTCGTATTTTTCGGGAGACGCCAACCTGACCGGCGCCATCCGCTACGTGCTGGCCGAGCAGGCCCCCACGGTATGCGTCTATGTGACCGGCGGGAGCGGGGACATGAACCTGCTGCTGCGCCAGCAGCTGGAGCAGGCGGGATATACGGTGCAGACCCTTGACGACCTTGACGCCGTTCCCGAGACCTGCGACGCGCTCTGTCTCTATGCCGCAGACGACCTGACCGAGGCCGAGGCGGCGGTGCTGACGGATTACCTGTCGGCCGGCGGCGCCCTGCTGCTCACCACCAATTACTCCCAGCCCGACAACCCGAATCTGGCGGCGGTGCTGGCCGACTACGGGCTCTCCTCGCCCACGGTGGAAAACCTGCTGTATGACGACAACTACCAGATGTTTCACGCGGTGGAGGGGGATCACCCCATTCTGGACCGCTTTGACGGGGAGTTCGCCGCGATTTACGCGCACAGCATTCAGACCGCCGAGACAGAGGGCGTGACCCAGACCGTGCTGCTGCGCACCTCGGACCAGGGCTCCAGCCTGACCAACGAGGAGGACGCCGAGCCGCAGACCGGCAGCTTTGCCCTTTGCGTGGCCGCCGAGGCCGGAGACACACGCCTGGTATGGCTGGCCATGCCGCTGGACGGGCAGGCAAACGGACTCTCCGGCGGCGCCGACTTTGATTTTGCCGAGCAAACCATCCGCTGGATGTCGGATTCCGGCACGACCGACCTGGGCATATCGGACAGGGCCATTCCCTCCACGCAGCTCAGCGCCGGCACCAATGTCGCCATCTTCTGGATTGCGGTGTTCGCGGTGCTGATTCCCACGGCGCTGCTTGCCGCCGGCCTCATCCGCCGCTACGCGCGCAGCAAACGCTGAGCCGCGCCGGCACAGCCAGCCGCCCGCCCTGCCGGACGGGCGGCCTCCGAAGGCCAAAAAGAACCCCCGCGCAAGCGCTTTTGTCGCTTGCGCGGGGGGTTCTTCTTATGCCCTTAGTAGTTTTCGGCGCGCAGCTCGAAATAGCTCTGGGGATGCGCGCAGGTCGGGCAGACCTCGGGCGCCTTGGTGCCCACCACAATGTGGCCGCAGTTGCGGCACTCCCAGACCTTGACCTCGCTCTTTTCAAACACGGCGGCGGTCTCCACGTTCTTCAGCAGGGCGCGATATCTCTCCTCATGCTGCTTCTCAATCGCGGCCACCAGGCGGAACTTGGCGGCCAGCTCATGGAATCCTTCCTCCTCGGCGGTCTTGGCAAAGCTCGCGTACATGTCGGTCCACTCGTAGTTCTCGCCCGCGGCGGCAGAGGCCAGATTCTCGGCCGTGCTGCCGATGCCGGCAAGCTCCTTGAACCACATCTTGGCGTGCTCTTTTTCGTTGTCGGCGGTTTTGAGGAAGAGTGCCGAAATCTGCTCGTAGCCCTCCTTCTTCGCAACCGATGCGAAATAGGTGTACTTGTTTCTTGCCTGCGACTCGCCCGCAAAGGCGTCCCGCAGGTTCTGTTCGGTTTTGGTTCCAGCGTACTTGTTGCTCATGGCTTCCTCCTGATTGGTTTGATTTTGTCCGCGCCGTTGCGGCGCCGGAGCTTCGGCAGGGCACGAATGCGTCCGCATCGCGCGTATGCCTTCCCGCATCCTGTAATTTATCATACCATGTCCCGCCCGATTTGTCAAGGGCTTTGGAAAAGTTTGTCCGCAAATCGGCGCAAAAAGCACGGGATGCGCGTGCCCTGCCCGCGGGAGCCGCCTTTATGCCTGGCGGTCCGGGGTGCGGATGAAATCCTCCAGCTGTGCCCTGGGCACAAAGCCGATCTGCTGCGCCACCGGAGCGCCGTTGCGGAACAGAATCAGCGTGGGGATGCTGGCAATGCCGAAGTGCGCGGCCAGCTCTCCCTCCTCGTCCACATTCACCTTGCCCACGGTCAGGCTCCCCTCGTGCGTCTCGGCCAGCGCCGAGAGCTCGGGGCCCAGCATCCGGCAGGGGCCGCACCACGGCGCCCAGAAATCCAGCAGCACCGTGCCGGAGGCGCGCAGCACCTCCTGTTCAAAATTTGCGGCGGTAATCTTCTTCTCAGCCATTTTTCCGGTCCTCCTTTTCGGTTTTCGGTTCCTCCCTGTATTTGTAATAGAGCATGCAGTGACAGTAGCCCTCAAAATCCGGGTCGGCTATCTGCTCCCGGAACTCCCGGCACATGCACTTGTTTTCCTCGGTGCGTTCCAGCCGGCAGGGGCAATAGCCTCCCGTCCGTTTCAGCCCGTCCCTGACCGTTTCGACCACGGCGGCGTCGGGATTGAGAACGATTTTCACGGGAATCACCTCCTTTGTGATTCTATTGTACCACATCCGGGGGCAAAAAAATGTGACGAAGTATCATTCCGACAAAATTTTTTTCAACTCCTCCGGCCGCTCCAGGCGAATGACGCCCCGCCGCAGGCTGACAAGCCCCTCCGAGGCAAAGCGCTTGAGCATCCGCGCCACCACCTCGCGGGCCGAGCTGACCTGCCGGGCAATCTCCTCATGCGTCAGGCGCAGCTCCCGGGAGCCGGTGCGCGCCGACTCCGATAGCAGGAAGGACGCCAGGCGGCTGTCAAACCGGGTAAACAGCACCTGCTGCAGCGAGAACATCACCTCCGAAAAGCGCCGGACGGCCAGCTCGTACATCAGGCAGCGCACGTGAATGTTCTCGCCGGTCAGGCGGGCAAAGGTGTGCGCGGGCAGAATCAGCAGCTCGGTCCCGCGCTCGGCCACCATGTGGGTCTCAAACGTAATCTGGCGCATGACGCAGGAGGCCGTGAGCACGCAGCAGTCCCCCACGCCCAGGCGGTACAGCGTCACCTCCCGCCCCTCGGGAGAGAGCAGGTACACCCGCGTGCCCCCGCGCAGCACCTGAATCAGCCCCAGGCAGTTGGCCCCGCCCCCGATAAGCCCCCCTTTGTCATAGTGCCGGGTATAGGTCATCTCGGCCACGTCGGCGCGCTGGGTGGCCGAGAGCTGCCCCCAAAAGGGCAGACCGGACAGCATGTCGTCTGTCGGCTTCAAAGCGGTTCTCTCCTTTCCCCGTCTCCGGTTTCGGTTACCCGATCAGCGCCGCCAGCTCGTTCAGACGGGCGTTTTCGGCAGTGGAATAGATATAGTTGAGGAAGAGCACCTGGTCGGCTCCCTTCTCCGCGACAAACTCGGGCAGGGTCTGGTCGATGGCCTTTTGGAAATACCGGTAATCCACCACATACACCGTTGCGTACTGGTCAACCAGGAAAGGGACAAAGGCGTTGCCGTAGGACTCCTTGACCACCACAATGCTCTTGCCGTTGGTGGACGCGGGATTCGGGTTTTCGATGGTAATCAGCGGGTGGTCGCCGGCAATGAAGGTATTATATTTGGAGCCGGCCGCCTGATAGTAATTCGGGTTGGTCTGCACAATCGGGAACTGCTCGGTGCTATGGTAATTGCTGCCGCTGCCGCCGTTGTACAGCGTGACCATGGAATTGGTGGAGTTGGGAACCCATGCCTCCACAATGTCCGGGGTCTCGGCCAGCGCCGGCGGGTTGCCGGCCGAGGCGTACAGCGTGCCGAGGAAGCCGTCATGCTCCACCTTCCGCCAGCCGTCCAGCGGAAGCGCCTGCTGACCCGAGGCATTGCAGAAGGCCTCGTAGGCGTAGTAGGCCCCACGCGCCGTCCAGTGGTGGTCGGTGCGGAAGTACAGGTACTCGTCCTTGTGCTCCAGCAGCCCCGGGAGCACATCCACCGTGTGCACCCGCTCGCTCATCTGCCCGTACATGTAGGAGATGGCCTCCCCCACATCCGAGGCGCCGATGCTCTGCTGCTCGCGCTCGGTCAGGTTGATCGAATAGGAAAGCGGCGCGATGATGTTGTACACCTCCACCCCGCTCATTTTTTCGGCAGCGGAATTGATCAGGGCCGCGTAGCGGTCGGAGGCGGTCTGGCTGAATTTGTAAATTTCAAACGCCCGGTTGCCCTTGACAAACACCGTGTCAAAGCGTTCCACCGGCGTGTGGTCGTTCTCGTCCCCCGGGTTGAGCGGGTCGCTGCCTCCCGGGTCGGTAGGATTGTCTCCGGACGGCGGATTCTGCACAATCTGCATGGTGCGGATACCGTAGATGTTCTTCAGCGCCTGGTTGAGCGAGATAAAGACCTCCCGCCCCGGGAAGGTGTCGGAATACCAGGTGGATATCTGGGCAAAGTACTCGCCGCTCCAAAAGCTCTCCCAGGTAAAGGACGGGAAGCGGGTCAGCTCCCGCTTCTCGGTCTCCGAGACCGCCGGGCGCAGGAAAAAGAGCAGCCCGACCACAAACAGAATCAGCAGCAGCGCCACAAACAGATAAATTTTAACGGCGTCGGCGCGCCCGGTGCGGCCCGGGCGGCG
>CALWQR010000037.1 GCA_944383705.1 uncultured Clostridia bacterium | reverse complement strand
CGTGGAGATTGACGGCGTCAGCACCATGGTGTGCGCCTTCACGCTGAATGACGGCAGCTCGTACTATGCATATCTGGTCAACGGTGTGATGACCGTGACCGAGGCGGCGGCCTGAGCCCCGCCGTGATCTGACCGCGCGCCAGCGGGCAGCCCCCCTTGCGGGGGGCCGCCTGCCGGCGCGGTACGGCGTTTTATCGCCCTGATGGGGATTCCCCGGAAAGGACCGTTTATGAAACCGCAAGACGAAAAACCGGACGCCGGGGCCGAGCGCTCCCGCGCGTCCCAGGCCCCGCAGGAGGCCGTTGACGACGGGCGCACGGTTGCGCCGATGGATGCCGAATGGATGCCCTGGAATGCGGGCGGATGGATGCGCGGGCATTCCCGCGCCGGGCGGAAGCGGAAGCAAGCCTCCGCCGGCGTGACCTTTACCCCCGCCGAGCGGCGGGCGGCGGTGCGCGGTGCGCTGCTGGCGCACCTGCCCGCCATTGCCGGCATGGCGCTGCTTGGCGTCCTGCTGTATCTGCTGGCCCGGCTGTGGCTGATGCCCGGCTGAGCCCAACCGACTCTGAAAACAATCCGAATCTGATATCCGGCGGCTCTGCCGCCATGGGCGGCAAAGCCCGCCCGGAAAGGTCTGTGATACATGAAAGCAAAGCACTGGCTGTACCTGTTCCCCATGCTGCTCCTGCTGCTGGCCCTGGCCGGGTGCCAATCCGAGCCCACGCTGGAGGAGCGCGGGTATACCGTAAAGGTCACCTACGATTACAACGGCGGGACGGCGGACAGCGAGAGCCGCCGGGTGCTCTATTACAAGCCCGGCCAACCGCTGCTGGCCCCCGGCGACAGCGTGGAGTTCAAGGAGCCGACGCTGGACCGCTTCCATTCGCTGGACGGCTGGTACCTTGCCCTGACCGACGCCGAGGGCGAGCTGCTGCGGGGCGAGGACGGCAGCATTCTCACCGCCGATACCCCGTTTGTCTGGGAGGACGCGCTGGCAACCCAAAGCTGCACCCTGGTGGCCCGCTGGCGGGAAAAGCCGGCCGTGGAGCTGGTGGTGCCGGGGCAGCAGAACATCCTGTACCCGGTGGACGAGGGCACCCGCGTGACCGAGAACATGCTGGGCGCCGCGCTGCCCGACCTGCCCGACCAAACCTTTTTTGATTACTTTACCGACCCCGAATGCACCCAGCGCGCCGAGTTCCCGCTGCAAATGCAGCAGGGCCAGCGGGTGACCCTGTACACCCGGTGGCTGGAGGGCGACGTGCTGGTGGTGCGCGAGCCGAGCGACCTCAACTCGATTGTGCTGTACACCGGCAAGACCGTGTACCTGGACGCCGACCTTGATTTCGGCGGCGCGGCGCTGCCCCGCATCCAGAGCTTTGGGGGGCAGTTCCTCGGCAACGGGCACACGCTGCGCAACTTCAGCCAGACCGTGAGCCTGACCGGGCGCAATGCCTCGTACGGTCTGTTCGGCGAGCTGACCGACGGCGCGGTCATCCGCGACGTCACCTTTGAGGACGGGCAGATTGCCGTGGAGGCCTCGTATTCCACGCAGTCGCTCTTCCACATCGGCTTCCTGGCCGGGGGCGTGCGCGGCAGCGTCACGCTGGAGGGCGTCGCCTTTGATGGCTGCACCCTGTCGCTCTCCCTTCCCGCCGGTGCCGTGAACGCCGGCGCCACGGGGCAGCCCTACGAGGGCATTCTGGCCGGCGTCGCCCCAGACGCCACCGTGACCTACCGGGGCGAGGGCAGCGTGGAGCTGACCGCTCCCGCGCCCGCCGCCACCCAATCCACACAGAAAGGAAACAAGGATCCCCAATGAAACGATTTGCCCGCATTTTGTGCCTGGCGCTGGCGGCTGTGATGCTGCTGGCCGTGGCCGCCTCCTGCAAAAAGGACGAGGAGGAAACCCCAGGCTCCCGGTACGACCCCGAAAACGATTTTGTCCGCTTTGCCATCGAGGGGCAGGACGGCGTTTTCAACCCCTTCTTCTCCACCACCGCCTATGACAGCGAAATCACCGGCCTGACCCAGATCGGTATGCTGTCCACCAGCGGCAAGGACGCCGTCATTGCCTACGGCGACAACGAGGCCTGCGTCACCAAGGATTACACCGAGGTGCGCCTGGACGCCAACGGCAACCCGATTCCCGACGGGCTGAACGCCGAGGTCGCCTTTACCGAGTATTCGTTCCTGATTAAGAACGGCATCAAGTTCAGCGACGGCACGCCCCTGACCATCCGCGACGTGCTGTTCAACCTGTACGTCTATCTGGACCCGGTTTACACCGGCAACGCCACCATCTACTCCACCGACATCGTGGGCCTGACCGCCTACCGCACGCAGGGCGAGAGCGATGACGAGTCCTCCTTCAACACCAGCTTTATCAACAAGGCCGATGAAAGACGGCAGGCCATCAGCGACTACTGCCAGTACTTCATCCACCAGCAGAACCCGAGCGCCGCGGGCGGCGCGGGCTTTAAGCCTGCCGACGGCAGCGCCGAGCTGCAGCAGATTCTGGACGACATTGCCATCGTCAAGGAGCTGTACGCCGAGGAGCTGGAAACCGACTACCAGAGCGCGATTGAATCGCTGGAGGACACCGCCAAGGAGTACACGGTTTCCACCCCCTGGCAGCTCTTCCTGTACTACGAGGGCATTGCCGCCGTGGAGACCGATACCCACACCGGCTACCCCATCAAGGACGCCAGCGGCAAATACGTCATCAAATTTGACGACTACACCGCGCTGGTGGACGCCTATGTCAACGCCAACTACACCCAGTACATGACCGGCGGCCGCAGCGAGGCCGAGGCCCGCGAGGAAGCCGCAAAGCAGTATGTGATTGACATTGTCTGGAAGGAATACATCGAGTACAGCGAGGGCAGCCTCAACTACTCGGGCCTGCAGACCGTGCTGTTCGGCTCGGCCTCCTCTTCCGAGATCATCACCCGCTTCACCGCCGAGGCCAAGAGCGATTACTTCGAGCAGATGAAGGCCTCGGGCTCGCTGGCCGTGCCCAGCATCGAGGGCATTACCACCAAGCGCGTGACCTCCTTCAACGGGGTGCAGCTGGACGGCGAGTACGATGTGCTGGTCATCCGCATCAACAAGGTGGACCCCAAGGCCATCTGGAACTTTGCCTTTACCGTGGCACCCATGCACTACTACTCCAGCGCCGAGCAGGTGGCGCTGTGGGACGGCGTTTCGCACTTCGGCGTGGAGTACGGCTCCACCAGCTTTATGAACGATGTGGTCAAGAACCCGGACAAGCTGGGCGTGCCCGTGGGCGCCGGCGCCTACCGCGCCAGCAAGCAGGGGGGCCTGGCCGAGGGCGAGAACTACCCCACCAAAACCGAATTCTGCGCCAACAACATCATCTACTACGAAAGAAACAACTATTTTGAGACCGTGGGCTCGGGCCTGCACAACGCCAAAATCAAGTACATCCGTTACCAGGTCATCAACTCCGCGCAGATGGTTGCCTCTCTGGTGACCGACGCCGTGGACGTGGGCGCCCCCAGCGGTACGCAGGCAAATATCGACGAAATCACCGGCGCCTCTCACCTTTCGATGAAGGAAATTGACACCAACGGCTACGGCTATGTGGGCATCAACGCCAAAAAGGTGCCCGACGTCAACGTGCGCCGCGCCATCATGCACGCCATGGACACCAGCCTGGTGCTCAACTACTACCCGGCCGGCTCCTGCACCCGCATCTTCTGGCCGATGTCCACCACCTCCTGGGCCTACCCCAACGACGGGCGGGTCAACCCCTACTATCAGCTCAAGACCGCCGACGAGATTCTGGCCGACCTGCAGGCCGCCGGTTACCGGCAGCGCCTGGACGCCAACGGCAACGTGATTGACATCGGCAAGGAGGTCAACGGCCAGTGGGAGGCGCTGAAGTACACCTTCACCATCCCCGGCACCTCCAACGACCACCCCGCCAACGTGATGTTCGAGCAGGCGGCCGCAACCCTGAACAGCATCGGCTTTGACATCTCGGTCAAAACCGACAACTGGGCGCTCAAAAAGCTTGCCACCGGAGACCTGGAGGTCTGGGCGGCGGCGTGGTCCTCGACGATTGACCCGGATATGTACCAGGTTTACCACAAGGAATCCAACGCCGGCAGTACGCTCAACTGGGGCTACGACGCCTTTAAGGCCGACCCCGACACCTATGTCTTTGAGAACGGCCTTGTGGACGAGCTGAGCGAGCTGATTGACGCCGCGCGCGAGACCACCCTGCGCGAGGAGCGCGCCCCGCTCTACGCCCAGGCGATGGAGCTGGTGATGGAACTGGCGGTGGAAATGCCCACCTACCAGCGCAAGGATCTGACGGTTTTCAATTCGGCAAAGATCGACCGCAACACCCTGACCCCCGACAGCGAGCTGGGGCCGAACAACGGCCTGTTTGCCCGCATCTGGGAGATGGATTTTGTAAAATAACACCGGAAGGTACGGGGAGACGCGGCCTGCCGCGGCTCCCCGGATGCGAGTAAAGGGGTTACTATGTTCAAATACATTCTCAAACGACTGGCCATAGCCGTTCTGGTGCTATTCGGCGTGTCAATCATCATCTATTCCCTGGTGCGGCTGATGCCCTCCGACTTTGTGGACCAGAAGTACCAGCCCCTGGTGCAGAACGGCCAGATGGACCCCGCGCGTCTGGAGGAGCTCAAGGAGCTCTACGGGCTCTCGGACAAGTCCTTTGAGGGGATGGTCAAGGGATATCTGCAGTGGGTGGGCAACGCGCTGCAGGGGGACCTGGGCTACTCCTTCAAATACGAAAGTCCGGTCGGAGAGGTGATTTTCCGCAACATGGGAATCTCCTTTGTCATTGCGTTCGTCTCGCTGATTCTCGAGTACCTCATCGCCATTCCGCTGGGCATCCGGGCGGCCACCAACCAGTACGGCTTTGTGGACTATTCGGCCACCGTGCTCTCGATGATCGGCATCTCGCTGCCCTCCTTCTTCCTGGGCGCGCTGTTCATCCGCTTCTTTTCGGTGGGGCTGGGGTGGTTTGAGCCGAACGGGCTGCTCAGCTCGGACATTCCCAACAACGCCAGCCAGTGGACCATTCTGCTGAACATGGCCTGGCACCTGGTGCTGCCCATGGCGGTGCTGGTGATTCTGAGCATCGGCGGCCTGATGCGCTACACCCGCACCAACACCCTGGAGGTGCTCAACGCCGACTACATCCGCACCGCGCGCGCCAAGGGGGTCAGCGAGCACACCGTGGTCTACAAGCACGCCTTCCGCAACACGATGATTCCGCTGGTCACCATGTTTGCCGGAGCCCTGCCCGGGCTGTTCGGGGGCGCGATGATTACCGAGGAGGTCTTCGCCATTCCCGGCATCGGCCGCATGGCCTACCAGGCGCTGCAGGAGGGGGACGTCCCCTTCATCATGGGATACAACATGTTTCTTGCCATCCTGACGGTCATCGGCACGCTGCTCTCGGACGTGATGTACGCGGTGGTTGACCCGCGGGTCAAGCTGACAAAATAACAGGGGAAAGGAAGGCATACCATGAATCAGGAACCCAAACACACGGCATTGCCGGAAGTTCCCGGACAGATTGAGCAGAATCCCGAGGAGGCGGCCCTGCGCCTGGGGGCCGAGGCCGAGGAAGCGGCCCTGCGCCAGGATGCCGGGACCGCCGCCCGCGCCGGAGCCGCGGCAGCCGCCGCGGCAGAGGAGCCGCTTTCGCTGGCCGACAGCGTGCGCGTGCTCTCGCCGGGGCAGATGGTGGCCAAGCGCTTCTTCCGCTCCAAGCTCTCCATGGTGGGGCTGGTGACGCTGCTGGTGCTGTTTGTCTTTTCGTTTGTCGGGCCGCTGTTCGGCTTTCTCCCCTTCATCTGGGGCGAGACCGAGATGGACACCAGCCCCGGCAAGATTGTCGTAACCGAAAAGCCCATCTCCTACACCGACCCGGTGACCGGGGAGATTTACACCGCCTACTCGGTCTCCGAGCAGCAGATGTCGGTGAACATCAAGGGCGACCCCAGCAGCACGCATCTGCTGGGCACCGACGATATGACCTACGACGTCTTCTCCCGCCTGATGTACGGCGGGCGGGTGTCGCTGACCATCGGCTTTGTGGTGGTGATTCTGGAGACCCTGCTGGGCGTGATTCTCGGTGGTCTGGCCGGCTACTTCGGCAAGTGGGTGGACCAGCTGGTCATGCGCGTGGTGGACATCTTCTACTGCATTCCCACGCTGCCGCTGATGCTGATTATCAGCTTCATGCTGGACAGCATCGGCATTGAGGACCGGGCCAAGCTGTTTGTGATGATGGCCCTGCTGACCCTGCTGGGCTGGGCCGGCACGGCGCGCCTGGTGCGCGGGCAGATCCTGTATCTGCGCGAGCAGGAGTACATGCTGGCCGCCGAGGCCAACGGCCTGCCGGTCTGGCGCAAGATCTTCAACCACCTGCTGCCAAACGTCGTCCCGCAGCTGATTGTCACCATGACGCTGGGGCTGGGCAGCATCATTCTCACCGAGGCCACGCTGGGGTACCTGGGCCTGGGCCTGCCGGCCAAGTACGCAACCTGGGGCAATATGATCAACGTGGTCTCGGGACAGAACGGCCTGGAATACCTGACCGACTATCCCAACCTCTGGGTCCCGCCCGGAATCTGCATCATCCTTGCGGTGCTGGCCTTCAACTTCATCGGAGACGGCCTGCGGGATGCCTTTGACCCGAAATCCAAGCGCTGAGGGGAGGACGACCAATGCAAGAAGAAGAGAAAAAGCAGACAGGCGCGGCAGAAACCGGCCCGGCCGGCGGGGAGCCCGGCAGCTCCGCCGAGGAATTCCGCTACACGGGCAGCGCCCTCTCCTGGAATCCGCACGGGAAGAAGACCCCGGCCGAGCGGGCGCAGGCCCGGCAGGAACGGCGGCTGCGTGCGCGCCGGCGGCAGGATACGGGGCATTACATCAGCGCGAAGGAATCCAACCGCATCAGCCGCGAGAACCAGCGCATCACCCGCGCCTTTGAAAAGAAAAAGCGGCGCCGGGTGCCCGAGAGCGAGTATCTGACCACCATGCGCAACCCGCACAACGTGGTGGAGTTTGACAACCTGCACACCTATTTTTACACCGACACCGGCGTGGTCAAGGCGGTCAACGGGGTGACCTTTGACGTGCCCGAGCGCTCGATTGTCGGCATTGTGGGCGAGTCGGGCTGCGGCAAGAGCATTACCTCGATGTCGCTGATGCAGCTGGTGCAGGCCCCGCAGGGGCAGATTGTGCAGGGATCGATCCGCTTCCGCTCGGAAAAGCAGATTCCGGACGGCAGCGAGCCCATGACGAAGCTTGTGGTGGACGAGAACGGCAAGGAGCGGCGCGTGCCGCTGCGCGACAAAAACGGCCGGGTGCGGATGCGCCCGAAGTACCGCTACGAGCAGCGCACCGTGGACATTGCCAAAATGCCGCTCTCGGAGATGCGCAAAATCCGGGGGCGGGAAATCTCGATGATTTTCCAGGAGCCCATGACCAGCCTCAACCCGGTCTTCACCATCGGCAATCAGCTTGACGAGGTGACGCTGCTGCACGTGCCGGGCGCCACAAAGGAGGACGCGAAGCGGCGGAGCCTGGAGATGCTGAACCTGGTGGGCATTGCCATGCCCGAGCGGATTTACGCCTCCTATCCGCACGAGCTCTCGGGCGGTATGCGGCAGCGCGTGATGATTGCCATTGCCATTGCCTGCAACCCCAAGCTGATTATCGCCGACGAGCCGACCACCGCGCTGGACGTGACGATTCAGGCGCAGATCCTCAATCTGCTGCGCGACCTGCGGCAAAAGCTCAACAGCAGCATCATGCTGATAACGCACGACCTGGGCGTGATTGCCGAGATGGCCGACTACGTGGTGGTGATGTACGCCGGCCGGATTGTGGAGAAGGGAACCGTGCACGAGATTTTCAAAAATCCCAAGCACCCCTACACCATCGGGCTGCAAAAATCCAAGCCGCTGGTCAGCGGTCGGGTGGGGCGGCTGTTCAGCATTCCCGGGCAGGTGCCAAACCCCATCAACATGCCGGATTACTGCTATTTCCGGGACCGCTGCGACCGCTGCATTGACCGCTGCGCCGGGCCGTATCCCGAAATGGCGCAGATCTCCAATACCCACTATGTGGCCTGCCACCGCTGCAACTGGAAGGAGGTGCCCCCCCTGTGAAGTACAAGCGCGAACAGACCGGCGGGGAATACCTGCTGCAGGTCGAGCATCTCAAAAAATACTTCCCCATCAACGTCAACATGTTCGGCAGGGCCGCGGGCTATGTCAAGGCCGTGGACGACGTCTCGTTCCGGGTCCGGCCCGGCACCACGGTGGGCATCGTGGGCGAGTCGGGCTGCGGCAAGAGCACCATGGGGCGCACGATTCTGCGCCTGTACGACCCCACAGAGGGCCGGGTGCTGTTTGACGGCATTGACCTGGCCCGGCTGCGCCGGGGCGCGCTGCGTCCGCTGCGCCGCGACATCCAGATGATTTTTCAGGACCCCTATTCCTCGCTGCCCCCCCGGATGCCGGTGGGGGAGATCATCGGGGAGGCCGTCAAGGTGCACCGCATTGTGCCCCGGAGCGAGCTGCGCGAGTACGTGCTGGAGGTCATGAAGGAGTGCGGCCTGCCGGCGCACTACTACGAGCGGTACCCGCACGAGTTCTCGGGCGGGCAGCGGCAGCGCATCTGCATTGCGCGCACGCTGGCGCTCAAGCCGCGACTGGTCATCTGCGATGAGCCGGTCAGCGCGCTGGACGTCTCGATTCAGGCGCAGATCATCAACCTGCTGGAGGACCTGCAGGAGAAGCAGTCGCTGACCTATATTTTCATCTCGCACGACCTCTCGGTGGTGCGGCACATCTCGGACGAGGTGGGGGTGATGTACCTGGGGTCGCTGGTGGAGTATTCGCCGGTTGAGGACCTCTTCGAGCATCCGCTGCATCCCTACACCCGCGCGCTGCTGGGCGCGGTGCCGGTGCCCGACCCCGACGCCCGGCGCGAGCACCCGGCGCTCACCGGCGACATTCCCTCGCCGGCCAATCCTCCCTCGGGCTGCAAATTCCACACCCGCTGCGAGCACTGCATGGAGATTTGCAGCAAGCGCGCGCCGGAATACCGCGAGGTGCGGCCGGGCCATTTTGTGGCCTGCCACCTTTGCGGGGAGGACGCCGCCGACTGAGGACGGCCCCCGCCGCACATCCCCGGCCGACGCCGGAGCGCGGGCGCGGGCGGCCAAGCTCCCGCCGCACATCCCCGGCCAACGCCGGAGCGCGGGCACGGGCGGCCAAGCTCCCGCCGCACATCCCCGGCCGACGCCGGAACGCGGGCACGGGCGGCCAAGCCCCCGTCGCACCTGTTTTTTGTTCTGTTTTTTCCGCCCGGGAGGGGGCCGGCTCCGGCCGCCCGTCCGGCGCACCATCCGGCAGCAGCTCCTGCTGCCTACACAGAGGTAGTTATGAAACTGAAAGCAAACATTACCAAACGCATCTGCTCCCTGCTGCTGATTGTGGGGATGCTGTTCTCCTCCTCGGCCTTTGCCCTGACGGTGGGCGCGCTGAGCGGGACACTCGACGACCTGCTTTCCGGCAAGCCGGGGCTGGAGGACGTCACCGGTCTGTATGACGGTGACAGCCTCCGGGACGGCGTCTTCGGGGACGCGGTGCAGAAAAACAAATTCGACCCCGAGGACGAGTACTGGGTGCTGGTCTACTTCGGGGGCGAGAGCATTGCCGACGCCTACGAGGAGGCCGGCAGCGACCTGGACCTGACCGACTATGCCTCGGGCGCCGAGGCCGCCGCTCTGCGCGCCGGCCTGGAGCAGAAGCACAACGCCTTCCTGGGCGCGCTGGACGCCCGGGACATCGGCTATACCTTCAAGTACTCCTATTCGCTGCTCTCGGACGCGGTGGCCATCAGGGTCAAGTACAAGGACGTGGAGGCGCTGCGCGAGATTGAGGGCGTGCAGAGCGTGGTGCTCAGCGAGCGCTATCTCGAGCCCGAGGCGGTCACCGTGAACGATGCGAACGTCTGGGGCACCGGTATTTACAAGACCGACGGCATCGGCTATGACGGCAACGGCCTGCTGGTTGCGGTGCTGGACACCGGTATGGACAGCAGCCACGCCGCCTTTCAGACCATGCCCGAGATCCGCGAGGGCGTGGACTATCTGACCCTGTCCGACGTGGCCGACCGTGTGTTCAACGGCAGCGCGGGCGGCATCGGGTCGCTGGGCGTGAACGTTGGCGCCGAGGATGTGTATTACAACGCCAAAATCCCCTTCGCCTTTGACTATGCCGACAAGGACGCGGTGGTCTTCCCCTCCTATTCGGCGCACGGAATGCATGTGGCCGGCATCATCGCGGGCAACCTGGGCGAGGACGCCGACGAGCCGATTACCGACGGGGACGGCAACCCGATTCTCGGGGCCGACGGCCAGCCCCTGACCTTCAGCGGCGTGGCGCCCCAGGCGCAGCTTGCCATCTGCAAGGTGTTTACCGACCGCGAGGACAGCGAGACCCTGGGCGGCGCCGAGACCGTGGATATCCTGGCGGCGCTGGAGGACTGCGTCAAGCTGGGCGTGGACATCATCAACATGAGCCTGGGCTCCTCCTGCGGCTTTTCGGGCAAGGACGACGACCACATGGCAGAGGTGTACGAGAGCATCCGCGCCGCGGGCATCAGCCTGGTGGTGGCGGCCAGCAACGACTATTCCTCGGCCTACGGCAGCAAAACCGGCACCAACCTGACCTCCAACCCGGATTCGGCCACGGTCGGCTCGCCCTCCACCTTCCCGGAGGCGCTGTCGGTGGCCAGCATCAGCGGGCAGAAGTCCCCCTACCTCATCGGCAACAAGGGCACCGGGGCCGAGTCCTTCATCTTCTTCACCGAGGCCTCGGACGGCAACGGCAACGAAAAGGAATTTGTCAAGGAAATGCTTGCCGCGGCCGGAAAGAATGAGAACGACGAGGTGACGCTGGAATACGTGCAGGTCGGCCTGTACGGCCGCGTGGCCGGCTACAACGGTGTGGACGTCAAGGGCAAAATCGCGCTGATTCAGCGCGGCGGCGACGTGACCTTTGAGGAAAAGGTGAACATCGCCAAAATGCAGGGCGCCATCGGCTGCATCATTTACAACAACGTCAGCGGCACCATCCGCATGTCCATCGGCAACGCCAACGCCATTCCCACCTGCTCGATTACGATGGACGCCTCAACCAGCCTGCTGAACAACATCGACCCGGCGACCAAAACCGGCAAAATCACGATTTCCAAGGCCCAGGTGGGCGGGCCCTTCATGTCGGACTTCAGCTCCTGGGGTCCTACGCCCTCGCTCAACCTCAAGCCCGAGATCACCGCGCACGGCGGGGAGATTACCTCCTGCGTCACGGGCGGCTGGGACGAGTATTCGGGCACCAGTATGGCCGCGCCCAACATGTCGGGCGCCATGGCGCTGGTGTTGCAGTACCTCTCCGAGCAGTTCCCCGAGATGAGCAAAAACGACCG
Source organism: uncultured Clostridia bacterium (assembly GCA_944383705.1). Taxonomy (GTDB): domain Bacteria; phylum Bacillota; class Clostridia; order Oscillospirales; family CAG-272; genus UMGS1865. Next base: position 5,180 of record CALWQR010000037.1, on the reverse strand, counting down.
CCTCACCATGGCCAACCGGCTGGTGATGAGCGCAACCGTCATTGCCTATGACGAGTTTGGCACCCCCTATTCCCCACGCAAGCAGGGGGCGGGGCTGGCCACCATCAAAAATGCCATCGACACCCGGGTCTACCTCAAGGTGGACGGCATTGACAAGACCAAGCTGGAGCTGGGCGACGACAAGGACAAAACCGGCGTGTATGTGCTGGAGTTTGACCTGGTCAACTTCGGCTCGGCCGCCAAAACCTACAATCTGGGCACCCTGACCATGACCGAGACCGTCTCCTCGGACGGCCGCACGGTGGCCGAGCACGCCTACATGCTGGATGAGCTGTGCGACATCGTCTTTACGGTGGGCGGGCAGGCCTCGGACGGCACCGTGACGGTGGCGGGCGGCCAGACCCTGCGCGTGAGCGTGACCATCACGCTGAACGACCAGGCCCGCAAATATCTGGACGATAACTTTGCCAACGGCATGTATGTGGAGGGCTTTGTGACCCTGACCGACACCGCCGAGAGCGAGGGAATCAACCTCTCCATCCCCTGGCTGGCCTTTTACGGCGACTGGCACGCCGCGCCGATGTTCGACCTTTCGGCCTACGAGCTGGCCGACGCCATGCAGGACGACTCGATTCCCGACGAGCAGAAGCCCCAGGAATCGGTGTACGCCACGGTCCCCCTGGGCTCCTACTTCGACAGCAAGTACATCATTCCGCTGGGCTCCTATCTCTACGAGATTCCCGAGAGCATGAACAAGGAGATGTACGCCGACGAGGACAAAATCGCCATTTCGATGTACGATTCGGTCAACCACCGCACCGTGTTTGAGCTGTACGCGATTTATGCGGGGCTGCTGCGTGGCGCCAAGACCATGGACATCCGCATCACCGACGCCGTCACCGGCGAGGTGCTGTACGAGGAGGTGCAGGTCAACATCCGCAAGGCCTACTCGGGCGGCTCCGCAACCGCCGCGGCCGCCTTTATCGAGCTGGAAATCAACCCGGCCGAGCTGGGCCTGGCCAACAACCGCCAGTACTACTTTGAAATGGTGGGGCAGATGGACGGCGTGCTGGACGGCGCGCTGCCCGAGGTGCGCCCGGAGGATTCCTTCTCCTTCCCCTTCTGGATTGACAACGAGGCCCCCGAAATTCTGGATTACCGCGTGCGCTTTGACGCATACAAGGAGAACAACGAGACCAAGTACCGCGTCTACCTGGACGTGGACGTGTACGACAACCAGTACGCGCAGTCGCTGGCGCTGTGCTACCTGAACACCGAGGAGAGCGCCCTGGAGCTGCTGACCGGCGACATGCTGCCGATTGAAAGCACCAAGGGCGGCGTGACCACCGTCTCGGTGGAGATTACCGATTACTATTACAGCGACACCGACATTTATCTGCAGGTGGACGACTACGCGCTGAATACCCGCGCCTACCGTCTCTCGGATTACCAGACCCTGGCCGAATCGGTCAACTATCCGGATTCGGTGTCGTTCAAGGACGGCGACAGCGTCACGATTGACACCAACGAGGCGCTGGTGATGGAGCTGAACGTCTCCCCCGCCAACGCCGCCGCCACCGGCCTGTACTGGACCACCTCCAACAAGCGCGTGGTGGAGGTGAAGGACGGCACCATCTTCGGCGTCGGCCCCGGCACCGCCACGGTCACGGTATACGCCGGGCCCAATTCGGCCACGGCCAACAAGGCCTCCATCCGGGTAACCGTCACCGAGGAGCTGGCGGTTGAGAGCATCAAGCTCAAATCGCTCTCGTTCGACCTGATTTATAACGGGGACAGCGAGCTGGTGGACCCCTCCAACAACTATGTGGAGGTCAACCCCAACGCCACCTTCCGCCTCAACGTCAAGGCCGACCCCTGGTATTTCACCGACCCGCTGGACATCCGCTTCAGCTCCAACCAGGAGGACATTGCAACGGTGGACGAAAACGGCGTGGTGCACACCCTGCGCGAGGGGACCGCGTTCATCACGGCCACACAGTATGTCGATGGCAACCCCACAGCCTTCTCGGTCACCGCCAAGCTGACCGTGGGCCCCGAGTTTGACGTGCGCAACGGCATCCTGTACGCCTACCACGGGCTGGGTGGCAAGGTCACCATTCCCAAAAACCTCAATGTGTACTACATCTACGAGGAAGCCTTCCAGGACAACAACAACATCACCGAGCTGGAAATTTCGTCGCCCTGTATGGAAATTCAGCTCTCTGCCTTCAACCACATGACCGCGCTGGAGCGGGTGGTCATTGCCGACACGGTCACCTTTGTGGCCACCGGCGCCTTCCGCAACTGCCCCAAGCTGACGCAGGTGGACCTGCGCTCGCGGGACATCAACTTCAGCACCCGCTGCTTTGAGGGCTGCACCTCGCTCAGATACATCAACAACATGGTGGTCACCGACCCGGCCGTGGATACCGAGAGCGCCGATATGCTGGACCTGAGCGCGGATCAGTTCACCCGCACCGCGCCGCATATGGGCACGCTGGGGGCCTATGCCTTCAACGGCTGCACGGCGCTGGAGGCCGTCGATCTTTCGATGGTCCGCGTCAGCGGCGAGGGGTTGTTCATGGGCTGCACCGCGCTGCGCCAGGCAACGCTTTCCCGCTTCACACCGCTGAGCGACAGCATGTTCCAGGACTGCACGTCGCTCGAGGAGCTGGTCTTTACCGACACCGGCAGGTTTGACTTCACCGGAGCGGTGGTGCCCTTTGGCAACTGCCGCATCACGCAGCTGACCTTCCCGGCGGGGGCCGAGACCTACTACCGCGATACCGACGGCGTGTACTATACCGACGCCAGCCGCACCACCCTGGTCTTCGCGCCCCAGAACCTGACCTCCTTCACCGCGCCGGAGTCGCTGCGCAGCATTCTGCCCAACGCCTTTTCGGGCAACCGCCACCTGGTCTCGGTGAACCTTGGGAATGTGAGCGCCATTGGCGACTACGCCTTTGCCGACTGCGCCGGCAGCGGCTTTACCCGCGTCACCGTTCCCGCCGGCGTCACCGAGATGGGTGAGGGCGTGTTCTACGGCTGCTCCTATCTGGATTCGGCCGATGTGCAGGCCAACGTCGCGGTGCTGCCCGCCTATACCTTTGCGCTGTGCGGCATGACGAAGGTCACGCTGGGCGACGCGATTGTGGCGCTGGGCGACTATGCCTTCCATTATACCGATTTTGCCACGCTGGACCTGACCGGCACCAATGTGCGTGCGCTGGGCAACTATGTGTTCTCCAACACCTGGCAGCTCACCGACATCCGCCTGCCCGCCCTGCAGCAGGTCGGCTACGGCACCTTCTACCATGTCTATGACTCCATCATCTCCACCGCCTACCCGCTGCAGCATGTCAGCTTTGCCGAGGGGACGACCGACATCGGCACGGCGACCTTCTACGGCTCGGGCGGCTTCCCGAACCTGACCGCCATCGACCTGCCCGACTCGGTGCGCGACAGCGTCACCGAAATCGGCGACTACACCTTTGCCGGCTGCTCCTCGGTGCGCTGGCTGAATCTCGGCTCGCTGACCCGCGTGGGCAACGGCGCCTTTATGAACTGCACGGCGCTGGGCGCCTCGGGCAATCCCGGCTTTACCACCGGGGAGCTGGCAAGCGTGGGGGCATACGCCTTTGCGGGCTGCGCCGCCATCACGCAAATGGATCTTTCGCAGGCCGTCTCCATCGGCAGCTCTGCCTTTGTCGGCACCGGCCTGACCACTGTGGATCTGAGTTCCTGTGTCAGCGTGGGGGCTTCGGCCTTCCGCGGCACGCCTCTGGCAACCATCACCTCCATGCCCGTGCTTGCTTCCATCGGCGATTATGCCTTTGCCGAGACCGGCCTTTCCGGCGTCTTTACGCTGCCGGCCTCGCTGGCCGCCCGTCAGGGCGCCATCGGGCGCAATCCCTTCTTCGGCACCGGCATTACCGCCCTGGAGCTGGAGGCTGACAACAGCGTCTATTTTGTCAGCGACGGTGTGCTGTACTCGGTTCTGCCGAACGGCGGCATTCAGCTGGACGTCTGCCCGCCCGCCTACAGCGCCGATACCTTTGCGGTGCCCGAGGGCGTGGTGCGCATTGGTGACGATGCCTTCCGCAGCGTGGGTGCGCTGCAAACCGTGGTCTTCCCCAACGGGGTTGCCGCCATCGGCGACAAGGCGTTTTACGGCTGCTCGGCCAAGTCCTATGTCTTCAACAGCCTGTCGGCCCCGGTGCTGGAGGCCTACCTGGTCCGCAGCTCCGATCTGGACGATGCGGTGCTGGCCGGTATCTTCGACTTTGAGGACGGCGAGGGCGAGGAGAAATACTACGCCAACTTCTCGGACTATGTGGCCAAGGTGCTCTACCCCGAGCTGACCGGCGTGGAGGACCTGGGCCTGAGCCTGAGCTATCCCGCCAACGCGGCCGGCTTTGACAACCGCACCTGGCAGCTCTTCTTCGGTGACATCCGCACCAGCGACATCCTTGCCGAGCCCGACACCCTGGCCGCCATCGAGGCCATCGGGGCGCTGCCTGCGGTGGAGGATATCAAGGCCCTGACCGATATGGCCGACCGCGAGGAGGCCAAGGCGTTGCTGACCGCCTACCGGGAAACCGCCCGCGCCGCGCGTCTGGCCTTCAACCGTGTGACCAACGCCGACCAGCTTGCCTTTATCGAAAACGCCGCGCAGCTGACGGCCGCAGAGGCCGCCATCCGCGCCGTGCGCCAGGCCTTCGGCGAGAACGTCAGCATTACCGAGCTGCGCGTCAAGTCCTCTCCCTCCAAGCTGACCTATGTGGACGGCGAGCTGTTTGACGCCGCCGGCCTGGTGGTTACCGTCATCTATGACGACGGCTCCCAGGAGGACGTCTCGAGCGGATTTGTGCTGCCGACCGAGCCCCTGGTTGCCGGACAGCAAACGGTGACCTTCTATTACCAGGGCGTTGCCAAAACCATCTCGGTTACGGTCAACCGCTCCGGCAGCACCGTTGATCCCGATCAGCCCGGTGACTCCGACCCCGAAAACCCGGACAACAACCCGACCGGCCCGGCCAACCCCGACCAGACCGAAATCCCCTACCTGGTGTTCGGTATCCTCGGCGGCCTGAGCCTCATCCTCTTGATCCTCCTCATCATCGCCTCTGTTCGTCGCCGTAGGGCAAAGAAATGACCGCGCAGAGGAAGACCTTGAAGAG
>CALWQR010000036.1 GCA_944383705.1 uncultured Clostridia bacterium | reverse complement strand
CCGGCGGGCGGCAGCCGGGGAAGTCCTTTTTCAGAGGGAGGGGAGGTAAGCAAAAAATAAGAGCATATCGCCATCAAATGCAATTTGCCCTACATACCAAAATACCGGACAGCCGCCATGGGGTGCCCGGTCTGAACCGCCCGGGGGAGCCTTCCAAGGCGGGTCTCTCCAAGGTCTTTTTTAGGCAACACTGCAATAGGGATGCTGTATATCGATAAATACAATACCGATATATAAAATTTGATATTTACATTTCGCGAAAAGTGTGATATAATGTAAGCAAATCCATTGGAACAGGAAAGGGAAGCTCTATGAACAAGGTATCTATCATTGGAACGGGATGTGTTGGCTCGACCATTGCCTACACGCTCACAGTCATGGGGTTGGCGTCGGAAATCGTCATGATCGACATCAACAACGAAAAGGCGCTCGGGGAGGCGCTGGACATCCGGCAGGGGACCCCCTTCTGCGGCGCCTGCTCGATTTACGCCGGGGACTACCGGGATGCGAAGGATTCCAACATCGTGATTCTGACCTCGGGCATTGCCCGCAAGCCGGGTCAGTCGCGTCTGGAGCTGGCGCAGACCAACGTGGACATCACCAAATCCATCATTCCCGAGATTACGAAGTACGCGCCGGACGCCACCTACATCATTGTCAGCAACCCGGTGGACATTCTCACCTACACCTTCTGCAAGCGCTCCGGCCTGCCCGAGAGCCGCGTGATGGGCTCGGGCACCATTCTGGACACCGCCCGGCTGCGCGCCCGCCTTTCGGAGTACTACAACATCAACCAGAGCAACGTGCACGCCTATGTGTTCGGCGAGCACGGCGACTCTTCGTTTGTGCCGTGGTCGATTGCCAACATCTCCAACGTACCGATTGAGGATTGCAGCCGGCTGCTCTCGGGGCAGGGCATCATGCCTCCGCCGCTCAATTTTGAGGAGGTTGAGCAGTACGTGCGCAAGTCGGGCGCCCGCGTGATCCAGCGCAAGGGAGCCACCTTCTATGCGGTTTCGGTTTCGGTCTGCCACATCTGCAAATGTCTTCTGGCCGGCATCGACACCACGATGACGGTCTCCACGATGATGCACGGCGAATACGGCATCAGCGACGTCTGCCTGAGCACCCTGAACCTGGTGGGGCACAACGGCGCGCGGGGCAAGGTGAATGTGCCGCTGACCGACGAGGAAATCGGCAAGCTGCGCAAGAGCGCCGAGACGCTCAAGAGCGTGATTGCCAACCTTTCGATCTGAGGGGGCGGAGAGATGGAATACCGCATCGAACACGACTCGATGGGCGAGGTGAAGGTCCCGGCCGACCGGCTGTGGGCCGCGCAGACCCAGCGGAGCCATGAAAACTTCCGGATCGGCGTGGGAATTGAGACCATGCCGCGCGAGATTACGCACGCCTTCGGAATCCTGAAAAAGGCGGCGGCCCTGGCCAACCACGAGCTCAAGCCCGAAAAGATGACCGCCGAGAAGCTGGACGTCATTGTCCGGGCCTGCGACGAGGTGATCTCGGGCGAGCTGAACGACCACTTCCCGCTGGTGGTGTGGCAGACCGGCTCGGGAACACAGTCCAACATGAACGCCAACGAGGTGGTGGCCAACCGCGCCAACCGGCTCGCGGGCAAGCAGCTGATTCACCCGAACGATGATGTGAACATGAGCCAGTCCTCAAACGACACCTTCCCCACCGCCATGCACATCTCGGCAGTCGCGGCGATCGAGGACAAGCTGCTGCCGGCCATCGAGGGACTGATTGCCACCTTCCGCCGGCTGGAGGCCGAGAACGAGGGGATTGTCAAGTCGGGGCGGACGCACCTGCAGGACGCCACTCCGATCAAATTCAGCCAGGAAATCAGCGGCTGGCGCTCCAGCCTGGAGCGGGACGTCGAGCTTTTGCGCATGGCCGTCCGGCCCCTGTACGAGCTGGCGCTGGGCGGCACTGCCGTGGGCACCGGCCTCAACGCGCCGGCCGGCTTTGCCGAGCTGGTGGCGGCCAAGGTTGCCGGGCTGACCGGCAAGCCCTTTGTCACGGCACCCAACAAGTTCCACGCGCTGACCTCCAAGGACGAGCTGGTCTTTGCGCATGGCGCCATCAAGGCCACGGCCTGCGACATGATGAAGATTGCCAACGACGTGCGCTGGCTGGCCAGCGGTCCGCGTGACGGCCTTGGGGAGATTCACATTCCCGAGAACGAGCCGGGCTCCTCGATTATGCCCGGCAAGGTCAACCCGACCCAGTGCGAGGCGGTCACCATGGTGGCCGTGCAGGTCATGGGCAACGATGTGGCCGTGGGGATGGCCGCCTCGCAGGGCAACTTTGAGCTGAACGTGTTTATGCCGGTGGCGGCCTACAACTTTTTGCAGTCGGCCCGGCTGCTGGCCGAGGCCATTGTCTCGTTCAACAGCAACTGCGCGGTGGGCATTACCGCCAACCGCGAAAAAATGCACCACAATCTGCACAATTCCCTGATGCTGGTCACCGCGCTCAACCCCTACATCGGGTATGAGAACGCCGCCAAAACCGCCAAAAAGGCGTACAAGGACAATATCTCGCTCAAGGAAGCCTGCGTACAGCTCGGGTTCCTGACGGCCGAGCGGTTTGACGAGGTGTTCCACCCCGAGCAGATGGTGTAAAGCAGAGGAATGGAGGAATCCCTTATGAAAGTCAGCTATTATCCGGGCTGTACGCTCCGCAACAAGGCCCGGGACCTGGATATCTGGGCGCGCCGGAGCGCCGAGGCGCTGGGGGTGGAGCTGTGTGAGCTGGAGGACTGGCAGTGCTGCGGCGGCGTGTTTGTTGCCGCCAGGGACGAAATTGCCACCAAGCTTTCCAGCGTGCGCGCGCTGGCGCAGGCACGCGACCGGGGCCAGCCGCTGGTGACGGTCTGCTCGGCCTGCCACAACGTCATCAAGCGCACCAACCAGACCCTGCGGACCGATGCGGATTTTGCCGCCAAGGTGCACAACTATATGGCGCAGGACCCCAATCCCATCGCCCCCTATACCGGGGAAACCGAGGTTTACCACTACCTCGAGCTGCTGCGCGACGTGGTCGGCTTTGACCGGGTGCGCGCGGCGGTCAAGCACCCGCTGACCGGCAAAAAAATCGCGGCCTATTACGGCTGCCTGCTGCTCCGGCCGGGCAAGGTGATGCGCATGGACGATCCCGAAAACCCCCGCGTGATGGAGGATTTCATCCGCGCGCTGGGGGCCGAGCCGGTGGTGTACCCCGCACGCAACGAGTGCTGCGGCGGGTATGTGGTGCTGGAAAACGCGCAGTCGGCCGAAAAGCGGAGCCGCACGGTCAGCGCGAGCGCGGCGGGACACGGGGCGGAGATGATCGTCACCGCCTGCCCGCTCTGCAAATACAATCTCGTCAAGAGCGGGAGCGAGCTGCCGGTGGTCTATTTTACCGAGCTGCTGGCCGAGGCACTCGGCGTCAAGGAGGAGAGCTATGCAGAATAAAAACGAAAGACGGCGTGAGCAGATCCTGCGCATCAGCGGGGTCAATCCGCTCAAATGCATGCGGTGCGGCAAATGCTCGGCCACCTGCCCCTCCTATGACGAGATGGAGTATCATCCCCACGAGTTTGTGTATATGGTGGAGACCGGCGACCTCGAGCCGCTGATTCATTCCACCTCCATCTATCAGTGCCTTTCGTGCATGGCCTGCGTGGAGCGCTGCCCGCGCGGCGTGGAGCCGGGCAAGCTGATTGAGGCGCTGCGCCTGACGGTCATCCGGGAAAAGGACGCCAACCACATGACGGCCGACACCATACCCGCGGTCATCGACGACGAGACCCCGCAGCAGGCCATTGTCAGCGCCCTGCGCAAATATACCAAGTAAGAAAGGAGAAACAGCCATGCAAAGAATCGGAGTGTTTGTGTGCCACTGCGGCACCAACATTGCCGGCACGGTGGACGTCAAGGCCGTGGCGGCGGCACTGAAAAACGAGCCGGGCGTTGTGTTCTCCGCCGATTATCCCTATATGTGCTCGCAGGCCGGGCAGGATATGATCAAAGAGGCCATTGCCGAGCATCGCCTCGGGGGCATTGTCATCTGCTCCTGCTCCCCCCGGATGCACGAGGCCACCTTCCGCAAGACCGCAGCGGCGGCCGGGCTCAATCCCTACATGGTGGAAATTGCCAACATCCGCGAGCAGTGCTCGTGGGTGCACAAGGACATGGCCGTGGGGACCGAAAAGGCCATCATTCTCGGCAAGGCCGCGGTGGCCAAGGTCAACCTCAACACCCCGCTCACACCCGGGCAGAGCCCGGTGACCAAGCGCGCGCTGGTCATCGGCGGCGGCATCGCCGGCATTCAGACCGCGCTGGACATTGCCGAGGCCGGCTTCCCGGTGGACATTGTAGAGACCAAGCCCACCATCGGGGGCAAGATGGCGCAGCTGGACAAAACCTTCCCGACGCTGGACTGCGCCGCCTGCATCCTCACGCCCAAAATGGTGGACGCGGGGCAGCATGAGAACATCCGCATCTTCTCGTATTCCGAGGTGACTGCGGTCAAGGGCTTTGTCGGCAACTTTGAGGTGACCATCAAGCGCAAGGCGCGCTATGTCAAGGAGGACGTGTGCACCGGCTGCGGTCTGTGCACCGAAAAATGTCCCCAGAAGAAGGTGCCCAACGAGTTCAACCTGGGCATGGACAACCGCCGCGCCATCTACATCCCGTTTGCCCAGGCCGTGCCCAAGGTGGCAACCATCGACCCGGACTACTGCATGATGCTCAAGAGCGGCAAGTGCGGCGTGTGCTCCAAGGTCTGCACGGTCGGCGCCATCGATTACAAGGCCAAGGACGAATACATTGAGGAGAAGTACGGCGCCATTGTGGTGGCCACCGGCTTCAATCCCATCTCGCTGGAAAAGTTCGACGAGTACGCCTACTCCCAGTCCAAGGACGTGATCACCTCGCTGGAATTTGAGCGCCTGACCAACGCGGCCGGCCCCACGCAGGGCAAGCTGCTGCGCCCCTCGGACGGGGAGCACCCGCACACCATCGTGTTTGTGCAGTGCGTCGGCTCGCGCTGCGAGGCCTGCTCCGAGAAGGGCAAGGAGTACTGCTCCAAGATCTGCTGCATGTACACCGCCAAGCACGCCATGCTCACGCGGGACAAATACCCGGATACCGACGTCTATGTGTTCTACATCGACGTGCGCACGCCGGGCAAGAACTTTGACGAGTTTTACCGCCGTGCCGTGGAGGAATACGGCGTGCATTACATCAAGGGGATGGTGGGCAAGGTCTCTCCCGAGGGCAAAAAGCTGCATGTGCAGGCCTCGGATCTGCTGGCCGGCAAGCAGCTGCACATCGACGCCGACCTCGTGGTGCTGGCCGCCGCCATCGAGCCCGACCGCTCGGCCCGTCCGCTTGCCACCATGCTGACCGCCAGCATGGATACCAACGATTTCTTCACCGAGGCGCATCCCAAGCTCCGCCCGGTTGAAAGCCCGACCGCCGGCGTCTTCCTCTCGGGAGCCTGCCAGGGGCCGAAGGACATTCCCGAAACCGTCTCCCAGGCCGGAGCGGCGGCCGCAAAGGTCATCGGGCTGCTCTGCAAGGATCACCTGACCGGCAACCCCTGCGTGGCGCATGCCGACGAGCTGATGTGCAACGGCTGCTCCACCTGTGAGCGGGTCTGCCCCTACGGCGCCATTACCTATGTGGAAAAGGAATTCCGGATGCCCGACCGGACAACCAAGCTCCGCCGCGTGGCATCGGTCAACGAGGCGGTCTGCCAGGGCTGCGGCGCCTGCACCGTGGCGTGTATGTCGGGCGCGATGGACCTGCGCGGCTTTATGAACCGGCAAATTCAGGCGGAGGTGGACGCGATATGCAAGTAACCGAATATAAGCCCCTCATCGTTGCCTTCTGCTGCAACTGGTGCTCCTACGCGGGGGCCGATCTGGCCGGCAACAACCGGCTCTCCTACCCGGCGGACGTCAAAATCATCCGCGTGCCCTGCTCCTGCCGGGTCAACCCCATGTTCATCCTGCGCGCCTTCCAGCGCGGGGCGGACGGGGTGATTCTGTGCGGCTGCCACCCCGGCGACTGCCACTATACCACCGGCAACTACTACACCCGCCGCCGCATGGCGCTGCTGTTCTCGATGCTGGATTACCTCGGCATTGAGCGCGAACGCACCCGTGTGGAGTGGGTGAGCGCCGCCGAAGGCGCAAAGTTTGCCGCCACCATGAACGATTTCGTCGCGCAGGTCGCCGCGCTCGGCGAAAACAAGAGATTGGAGGATCTGCGATGCAAGAAATAACACGGGAGGCCATTCTGGCCCGCGCCGCCGAGCTGTTCCGGGACGGAACGGTGGACCGCGCGCTGGGCTGGCGGGCCGGAGAGTTTGATTACGACGTGACGCCCGGGGTGTTCACCTCGGCCGAGGAGCTGGAGAACGGCTTTGTCTGGAACGATTTCTGCGGCGCGAATTTCTCCAAATATCTGATCCGGGAGACCGGACTGACCGAAAAGAAGGTGCTGGTATTTCTCAAGCCCTGCGACACCTACAGCTTCAACCAGCTGCTCACCGAGCACCGCTTTGCTCGCGAGAAGGTGTATGCCGTCGGCGTGCCCTGCGCGGGCATGGCCGACCCCAGACTGCTGCGCGAGCGCTTTGACGGCGTGACCGCTGCCGAGAGCGCCGAGGGGGGCGTTCTGGTACATACGCTGTACGACGGCGACGTCACCCTGCCGCAGGAGGAGCTGCTGGCCGACCGCTGCCGCAACTGCAAGTCCAGAAAGCACGTGGCCTATGACGAGCTGCTGGGCAGCGACGGGGAGGTGCTGGATTCCCACCGCTTCGACGAGGTGGAGCGGCTGGAGCGCATGACCCCCGACGAGCGCTTTGCCTTCTGGCAGAACGAGCTCTCGCGCTGCATCCGCTGCAACGCCTGCCGGGACGTCTGCCCGGCCTGCACCTGCGAGAAGTGCGTGTTCGACAACCCGGCTTCGGGCGCCGCCAACAAGGCGCCGTCCAGCTCCTTTGAGGAGCAGATGTTCCACATCATCCGCGCCTTCCATGTGGCGGGCCGCTGCACCGACTGCGGCGAGTGCTCCCGGGTATGTCCGCAGCACATCCCTCTGCATCTGCTCAACCGCAAGTTCATCCGGGACATCGACCGCTTTTACGGCGAGTATCAGGCAGGTGCCGAGGTCGGCAGCCGCGCCCCGATTGTCGATTATACCGAGGGCGACATTGAGCCCGGCCAGGCGGTGGAAGGAGGTGCGCGCCATGCGTAAAATTGCGGTATCCCGCATACAGGAGCTGTTTGCGGCCATTGCCGCCGGGCAGACCCTCTACCTGCCGGTGGACACCAAGGCGGGTGCAAAATTTGAACAATGGGAGAGCGGCAAGCAGCTCTCGTCGGCGCTCAACACCGTGCGCAGCGCCAAGGATTTCTTCTTTCCGCAGACCGAAAACCTCATGGATTTTCGCGTGGAGGGCAAGAAGATCGAAATCATCGACACCAGACGCGAGAGCGAGGATTTTGTGCTGTTCGGCGTGCGCGCCTGTGATGTGCGCAGCTTTACGGTGCTGGACCGCGTGTTCCTCGCCGAGCCGGTGGATACCTATTACAAAAACCGCCGCGAGCACGGGCTGATCATGTCCATGTCCTGCACCCGCCCGGCCGAAACCTGCTTCTGCGGTACCTTCGGCATCGACGCGGCCGAGCCCGAGGGCGATGTGGTCTGTCACATGACGGCCGACACGCTGTATCTCGACGCGAAAACCGAAAAGGGAAGCGCCCTGCTCGAGGGCCTCTCGGCGCTGACCGAGGACTGCGCCGCGGAGGACGAAGCGGCGGTGGAGCGGCACCGGGAGTTGTCGCATGAGCGCCTTTCGAAGCTGCCGCTGGCAAGCCTTTCTGCCGACCGCTTCGGCGCGGACAAAACCGACGAATTTTTCAACGACCCGGCGTGGAAGAGCCTTTCCGAGGCCTGCCTCGGGTGCGGCACCTGCACCTTTGTCTGCCCCACCTGCCAGTGCTACGACATTCAGGACTTTGACACCGGTCACGGGGTCAAGCGCTTCCGCTGCTGGGACTCCTGCATGTATTCGGATTTCACCAAGATGTCGGCCGGACAGCCCCGCCTGACCCAGCTGGAGCGCTTCCGCCAGCGGTTCATGCACAAGCTGGTCTACTATCCCACCAACAACGACGGCCTGTTCTCCTGCGTGGGCTGCGGACGCTGCCTTTCCAAGTGCCCGATTCAGATGAACATCGTCAAGGTGATGAAACAGTTAGGAGGCAAGCAGAATGACTGATATGAAAGAACCGCTGATTCCGGTGGTGGGCGTGGTGACCGACATCCGCATCGACACGCCCGACGTCAAAACCTTCCGCGTCGTCACGCCCGAAGGGAAAAAGGCGTTTGCGCACAAGCCCGGGCAGTGCGCGATGCTCTCGGTTCCGGGCGTGGGCGAGGCGATGTTCTCCATCACCTCCTCCCCGACCAATGAGGAATATATGGAGTTTTCCATCAAAAAGTGCGGCTGCGTGACCGAATGGCTGCACGCGATGGAGGTGGGGCAGCAGATTACCATCCGCGGCCCCCTGGGCAACGGCTTTCCGGTGGATACCGCCTTTGCCGGGCACGACATGCTCTTCATTGCCGGCGGCATCGGGCTGGCGCCCCTGCGCTCGGTCATCAACTACTGCCGCCACTACCGCGACCGCTACGGAAAAATTGACATTGTGTACGGCTCGCGCAGCAAGCAGGACCTTGTGGACTATCAGGAGATCATTGACGAGTGGGCCGGGGACGAGGGCGTCAACGTGTATCTGACCATCGACCGCGAGCAGCCCGAATGGGACGGACACGTCGGTTTTGTCCCCAACTATGTCAAGGAGCTCGGCTTTTCCACCGACAAGATTGCGGTGCTCTGCGGCCCCCCGATTATGATCAAGTTCACGCTGGCGGGGCTGATGGAGCTCGGTTTTGACAAAACACAGGTTTATACCACCATGGAGCTGCGCATGAAGTGCGGCATCGGCAAATGCGGCCGGTGCAACATCGGCTCCAAGTATGTCTGCAAGGACGGCCCGGTGTTCCGCTGCGACCAGCTCGACGAGCTGCCCGACGAGTACTAATGAAGGAGATTGGAATATGGAGAAAATGGTAAATATCTACCTGTTCGGCAAGCAGTACAGCGTACCGGAGCAGCTCACCATCATGCGCGCCATGGAGTACGCGGGCTACCAGCTGGTGCGGGGCTGCGGTTGCCGCAACGGCTTTTGCGGCGCCTGCGCCACGATCTACCGCATCAAGGGAGACCGGGAGCTGAAAACCTGCCTGGCCTGCCAGACCAAGGTGGAGGAGGGCATGTACATTGCAACCCTGCCCTTTTTCCCGCTGGTCAAGCAGGTGTACGACATTGAAAAGGTTTCGCCCACCCAGCAGATTATGATGCAGCTCTACCCGGAGATTTACGCCTGCGTGGGTTGCAACGCCTGCACCAAGAGCTGCCCGCAGTCGCTCAACGTCATGCAGTACATCGCATATGCGCAGCGCGGGGAGTTTGATAAATGCGCCGAGGAGTCGTTTGACTGCGTGATGTGCGGCATCTGCTCCACCCGCTGCCCGGCCGGCATCTCCCACCCGCAGGTGGCCATGCTGGCGCGCCGGCTCAACGGCAAGTATCTCGCGCCGCGCAGCGCGCACCTGGAAAACCGTGTGCAGGAGATTCACAACGGCACGTTCAACGAGCTGATCGAGGCCCTGATGGGCAAGCCTGTGGAGGAGCTCCAAGAGCTTTACAACCACAGAGACATTGAAAAGTGAGGAGGGAGCGCGTATGTATGCAACCGAATTTCAGGAATCCCTGAAGGCCGTTGAGGCGGCGCGCGAGGCCAACATCGCCTGCGAGCCGGCCCGCATGACGGCCAAGGAGAAGGAGGATCTGCTGGCGGCATATCATCCCGACTACAAAAAGAGCGAGTTTGCCACCCTCCGGGTCGGCCCCAACAAGGGGGAGGCCGTGCCGCGCGAGCTGTGCGAGCTGCTCGAGGCCAACAGCCGCATTCACGCAGACGATGTGGATCTTTCGGACGTGCGCTATGATGTGGACGTCCTGGTCATCGGCGGGGGCGGCGCCGGCGCGTCCGCGGCCATTGAGGCCGACGCGGCGGGCGCCAGGACCATGATTGTGACCAAGCTGCGCATCGGCGACGCCAACACCATGATGGCTGAGGGCGGCATTCAGGCCGCCGACAAGGAGAACGATTCGCCGGCCATTCACTTTCTCGACGCTTACGGCGGCGGGCATTTTGCCGCCAAGCGCGAGCTGCTGGCCAAACTGGTGTGCGAGGCGCCCGAGGCCATTGCATGGCTGAACAACCTGGGCGTGGAGTTCGACAAGGCGCCGGACGGCACCATGATCACCACGCACGGCGGCGGAACCTCGCGCAAGCGGATGCACGCCGCAAAGGACTATTCCGGCGCGGAGATCATGCGCACCCTGCGGGACGAGGTACTCAACCGGGGCATCCCGGTGGTGGATTTCACCGCGGCGGTCGAGCTGATTCTGGACGGCAAGGGAAGGGCGGCCGGTGCGGTTCTGATGAATATGGAGACCCGGGAGCTGATGGTGGCGCGGGCAAAAACCGTGATCATTGCCACCGGAGGCGCCGGACGGATGCACTATCAGGGCTTCCCGACCTCGAATCACTACGGAGCCACCGCCGACGGGCTGGTGCTGGGCTATCGCGCCGGGGCCAAGCTGCTCTATGCCGATACCCTGCAGTATCACCCCACCGGAGCGGCCTTCCCACAGCAGATTTTCGGCGCGCTGGTCACCGAAAAGGTGCGTTCGCTGGGAGCCAAGCTGGTCAACCGCCAGGGCCGGGTGTTCATGCACCCGCTGGAGACCCGCGACGTGGCCGCGGCCTCGATCATCCGGGAGTGCACGGCGCGCGGCATGGGGGTTGACACCGGCAGCGGCGAGGCCGTGTGGCTGGACACCCCGATGATCGAGCGCATCGGCGGCGAGGGCACGATTGAGAGCAGAATCCCCGCGATGATGCGGATGTTCATGCGCTACGGCATCGATATCCGCCGTGAGCCGATTCTGGTCTACCCGACCCTGCACTACCAGAACGGCGGGCTGGACATCAACGTGGACGGCATGACCCCCAATGTGGAGAACCTGTTTGTGGCCGGCGAGGCCGTTGGCGGCATTCACGGCCGCAACCGGCTCATGGGCAATTCGCTGCTGGACGTCATCGTCTTCGGCCGCAGCGCCGGCAAGAACGCCGCACAGACCGCAAAGACCGTGCGGCCGGGCAAGCCGACGCTGGCGCACATCGGGAAATTTGACGCCGAGCGCGCCGCTGCCGGCATCCGGACCGACGCCGTTTCCCCGCGCCTGCTGCCGGACTACACCCGCCGGAGCAGCGAGACCTGAGCGGGGTCGCCCCCCGTCTCCCCGCCCGGGGAGGCGGCCGGGGGTGCGGCCGGTTCCGGTCCGGATTCCTGAAAAGAGGGAGGCGTTTGATGAAACAGAACGAGGTTTCGCGCGCCACAATGGGGCGCATTCCCGTCTACCTGCGCTATCTGCGGGAGCATACCCGCCCGGGCGGGAACATTTCTGCCACCACGCTGGCCCAGCAGCTGCATCTGGGCGAGGTGCAGGTCCGCAAGGACCTCAACGCCATCAGCGGCGCCGGCCGGCCCCGCACCGGATACGATACCCGTGAGTTGATTGCGGCACTGGAGCGTTTTGTCGGCTGCGGCGAGCGCGGCGGTGTGGTGATTGTGGGCGCGGGCAAGTTGGGGCGCGCGCTGCTGGACTACCGCGGCTTCGGGGATTACGGGCTGGAGATTCTGGCCGCCTTTGACGCCGCGGTCGAGGACGCGCCCCGGCAGAGCAATTCGGGCAAGCCCATCTATCCCATGCGCGAGCTGTCCGGCTTCTGCGCGCGCAACGCCGTGCGCATCGGCATCATCACGGTGCCGGCCGGGGCCGCGCAGCAGGTGGCCGAGCAGCTGGTGGCAAGCGGGGTCAGGGGCATCTGGTGCTTTGCCCCCTGCACGCTGTGCGTGCCCGACGATATTCCGGTACAGTACGAAAATATGGCGCTCTCGCTGGCCTATCTGAGCAACCGCATCCGCACCGGGGAAGCGGGGCAGGGCTGAGCGGCGCGCCGGTTCAGGCATTCCTTTGCATCATATGGCCGCCATGGCGGCAGAACGGAGAAGAATTATGAAGATTACAGTTTGCATCGGTTCCTCCTGCCATCTCAAGGGCTCCCGCCAGGTGGTGGAGCAGCTGCGGGAGTTGATTGACCGGGAGCGGCTTGGCGACCGCGTGGAGCTGGGTGGCACCTTTTGCATGGGCAGATGCCAGGAAGGGGTGTGCGTCACCGTTGACGATGTGTTCCACTCGGTCACGGTGGATACGGTCGGGGACTTTTTCGAGCAGGAAGTAAAGGCAAAGGTGTAAGCATGATATTCGTTGAGGTATGTGTCGGCAGCTCCTGCCACCTCAAGGGTGCGCCCGACATTGTGGAGCTGCTGCAGAAAAGCATTGCCGAGGGCGGACTGGAGAACGAGATTGTGCTCACGGGCTCCTTCTGCACCGGCCGGTGCAACCGCGTGGGCGTCACCGTGACGGTGGGGGACGAGGTACACACCGGCGTGACCAAAGAAAACTACCGCGAGTTCTGGGAGGGCACGGTCCTCCCGGCGCTCCGGGCCAGTCAGGAGGGGTAAGCATGGCCAACTGTCTCACCTTCAAAAAATCCAACTGCAAAAACTGCTACAAATGTATCCGGCACTGCCCGGTCAAATCCATCCGGTTTTCGGGCAACCAGGCGCACATCATCGGCAACGAGTGCATTCTGTGCGGGCAGTGCTTTGTGGTCTGTCCGCAGGACGCCAAGCAGATTGTGGACGATACCGAAAAGGTGCGCGTGCTGATTCAGTCGGGGGCTCCGGTGTATGTGAGCCTTGCGCCCTCCTTCATTGCAAACTATGCGGGCATCGGCATCGGAGGGATGCGCCGGGCGCTGCAAAAGCTGGGCTTTGCCGACGTGGAGGAGACGGCCCTGGGCGCCTCCATTGTCAAAACCGAGTACGAGCGGATGCTGGCCGAGGGGACGCGGGACATCATCATTTCCTCCTGCTGTCATTCGGTCAACCTGCTGATTCAAAAGCATTTCCCGGCCGAGCTGCCCTATCTTGCCGACGTGCTCAGCCCCATGCAGGCCCACTGCGCCGAAATCAAAAAGCGTCACCCCGACGCCAAAACCGTATTCATCGGCCCCTGCGTGGCCAAAAAGGATGAGGCCGAGCACTATGCGGGCCTGGTGGACGCGGTGCTGACCTATGAGGAGCTGACCCGCTGGATGGAGAGCGAGCACATTACCCCAGAGCCCGATATGGACCGGACCGAGGAGAGCCGCGCGCGCTTTTTCCCCACCACCGGCGGCATTCTCAAAACCATGGCGCAAAACGCCCCGGGCTATTCCTATCTGGCAATTGACGGGGTGGAGAACTGCATTGCCGCGCTGCGTGAGATCGAAAACGGCAACGTGCACCGCTGCTTCATCGAGATGTCGGCCTGCGTGGGGAGCTGTGTCGGCGGGCCGGTGATGGAGAAGTACCACCGCTCCCCGGTTCGGGACTACATGGCGGTGGCCGGTTATGCCGGCAAAAAGGATTTTGCGGTTGCGCAGCCCGACGCGCTGACCCTGAAAAAGCAGTTTGAGCCGATTTCCCAGCGCGGGGAGCTGCCCACCGAGGAGCAGATTGCCGACATCCTGCGCAAAATGGGTAAAACCAAGCCCGAGGACCTGCTCAACTGCGGCTCCTGCGGCTACGACAGCTGCCGGGACAAGGCCATTGCCATTTATCAGGGCAAGGCCGAAATTTCGATGTGCCTGCCCTTCCTCAAGGAGAAGGCCGAGAGCTTTTCGGACTGCATCGTCAACAACACCCCCAACGGCCTGATTGTGCTCAACGAGGCGCTGGAGGTGCAGCAGATCAACCAGGCCGCGCGCAAAATCATGAACATCCGTTCGGCCTCCGACGTGCTGGGCGACCAGGTGGTGCGCATCCTGGACCCTGCGGTCTTCCTCAAGGTCCTGGAGACCCGGCGCAGCATTCACGACCAGCGCACCTACCTTGCCGAGTACGGCAAGTATGTGGAGCAGACCATTGTCTACGACGATACCTATCACCTGCTGATTTGCATCATGCGCGACGTGACCGACGAGGAGAACGAGCGCGAAAAGAAGGAAAACATCAGCCGCCAGACCGTGGAGATTGCCGACCGCGTGGTGGATAAGCAAATGCGGATTGTGCAGGAAATTGCCTCGCTGCTGGGCGAGACCGCTGCCGAGACCAAAATTGCCCTGACCAAGCTGAAGGAGAGTATCACCGATGAATGACCTCTGCGCGGATATCGGGTACCGGAGCATCAATCACGCCGGGGAGCAGCTGTGCGGCGACCACGTGGATATTGTGGAACGGGGGGAAAACTCCACCGTGCTGGTGCTGGCCGACGGGCTGGGCAGCGGCGTCAAGGCCAGCATCCTCTCTACGCTCACCAGCAAAATCATTTCCACCATGCTCTCGGAGGGACTGACGCTGGAGGACTGCGTGGCCACCATCGCGGCCACGCTGCCCATCTGCTCGGTGCGCGGGGTGGCCTACTCCACCTTTACCATCCTGCACCTGGTGAACAACACCGAGGCCGAGATCATCCAGTACGACAACCCCGAGGTCATTCTGCTGCGCAACGGCAGCAATTTCGATTACCCCCGCACCGAGATGAACATCGGGGGTAAGAAGATTCTCAAATCGGTGGTCAAGCTCTGCGAGGACGATATTTTCATCGCGATGAGCGACGGCTGCCCGCACGCCGGCATCGGCACGGCCTACAACTTCGGCTGGAAGCGGGAGGACATCATCGGCTTTATGGAGACGGTTGCGCCGGTGGGCTATACCGCCAAAACCCTTTCCACCATTCTGATTGACGAGTGCAACAAGCTCTACGGCGGCCGCCCCGGCGACGATGCCACCGCCTGTGTGGTGAAAATCCGCCGCCGGGTGCCTATGAACATCCTGTTCGGCCCCCCCTCCAACCGGGACGACTGCAACCGCATGATGTCGCTGTTTTTCTCCAAGGAGGGCAAGCATATCGTCTGCGGCGGCACCACCTCTTCCATTGCAGCCAAATATCTGGGCAAGCCGGTCAGGGCCAGCCTGAACTATGTGCGGGGGGATGTGCCCCCGACGGCCGAAATCGAGGGGGTGGACCTGGTTACCGAGGGCGTGATTACCATGAGCCGGGTGCTGGAGTACGCCAAGGACGCCCTGGGAGAGAACAAAACCTATGAGAAGTGGAGCTTCGGGCATGACGCCGCCTCGCTGATTTGCCGGCTGCTGTTTGAGGAGGCAACCGACATCAACTTTTTTGTCGGCCGCGCCATCAACCCGGCGCACCAAAACCCCGATCTGCCCATCAACTTCAACATCAAGATGAACCTGGTGGAGGAGCTGTCCACCTGCCTGCGAAAGATGGGCAAGCGCATCAAGGTCAGCTATTTCTGACCGCCGGACATGCCGCGGGGCGGGCCCGCCCCGCGCGGGAACACGGATACGGAGAGAACGGAGAGAACGGAGAGAAGAACATATGCGGAAATTCGATACCAAAGTCCAACATCTGAAATACAAGGTGCTGCGCGAGGTGGCACGGGAGGCCTGGGCCGGGCGGCTGGAAAAAACTGCAATCGACATCCCCAAAACCATCGTCCCCAGCAAAACCCCCACCATGCGCTGCTGCGTCTATAAGGAGCGGGCCATTCTGGCCGAGCGGGTGAAGCTGGCCATGGGCGGGGATCCCGCCGACCCGAACGTCATTCAGGTCATCGACATCGCCTGTGACGAATGCCCGGTCGGCGGCTATGCCGTCACCGAGGCCTGCCGGGGGTGCCTGGCGCACCGCTGCGAGGACGTCTGCCGCTTCGGCGCGATTACCTTTGACGAGAACCATGTGGCGCACATCGACAAATCCAAGTGCCGGGAGTGCGGCGCCTGTGCCAAGGTCTGCCCCTTCACTGCCATCCGCAATTACAAGCGCCCGTGTGAAATTGCCTGCAAGGTCAAGGCCATCTCGCGCGGGGAGGACAACCAGGCCAGCATCGATTACAGCAAGTGCATCTCCTGCGGCTCCTGCGTGTATCAGTGCCCCTTCGGCGCAATTACCGACAAGTCCTTCATTCTGGACGTGATTGAAATGCTCAAGCAGGGCAAGGCCGAAGGAGGCGTCAAGGTGTACGCCATCGTCGCGCCCTCTATCTCCAGTCAGTTCACCTATGCCAAGCTGGGGCAGGTGATTACCGGCCTGAAGGAGCTGGGCTTCCATACCGTGGTTGAGGTGGCGCTGGGCGCGGATATGGTGGCCGCGGCCGAGTCCCGCGAGCTGGCCGAAAAGGGCTTCCTCACCAGCTCCTGCTGCCCGGCGTTTGTGGATTATATCGCCAAGACCTTCCCCGAGCTGCTGCCGTTCGTGTCGCACAGCCTGTCCCCGATGGGAGCCATTGCCAAATACATCAAGGAGCATGAGTCGCCCTGCAAGGTGGTGTTCATCGGCCCCTGCACGGCCAAAAAGGCCGAGGTGCAAAAGGATACCGTGAAGGACTATGTAGACGCTGCCATGACTTTTGAGGAGCTGCAGGCGCTGTTTGACAGCCGGGAGATCGATATCACCACCCTGCCCGAGGGTGTGCTGGACAATGCCTCCTACTTCGGGCGTATCTTCGCCCGCTGCGGCGGCCTGGCCGACGCGGTGGCCGAGGGGCTGAAGGAACAGGGACTGACCGATTTTGAGCTGAAGCCCTGCTCCTGCGACGGCATCGAGGCCTGCAAAATTGCCCTGATGCAGAAAAGCAAGGGCAAGCTGGACGCCAATTTCATCGAGGGTATGGCCTGCATCGGCGGCTGTATCGGCGGCGCCGGCTGCCTGACCCACGGCGAGAAAAACAAAGCCGAAGTGGACAAATACGGCATGGAAGCCCACGAAAAAACCATCACCGCCGCTATCTCGGTGCTTCAGTGAGATAGATGCCGTAGGAGAAAGACCTTGGAGGGGCCGCCTCTTTCGGAGAGGCAGTCCCCTCCAAGCCTCCCCTTGCGAGAACTTCCCCGGCGCAGGCCCCCATCATTGCATACAGTATTGCAAATGCGGTATGCCCGGGGGCCCGCGCCGGGGAAT
>CALWQR010000035.1 GCA_944383705.1 uncultured Clostridia bacterium | reverse complement strand
GAGACGCATGATGGAAAAGATGCAAGAAGTTGCCCGGTCTGTACCGCCCGGGGGAGCCTTCCTAGGCGGGGCTCTCCAAGGTCTTTTCCAACGGCGAAAAACGTCAGTCAGGCTGTTCGGGGTAGAGGTAGCAGACGGTGCTGACGCGTTTGCCGGGAGAGGCGCCGGGGCGGGTGGGGGCGCGGTTCCGGGCCAGGAAGCGGGTCAGGTCGTACAGGTCGATCCAGATCTGGTTCCAGCCGTCGATCTGGGAGGCGTCAAAAATGATCTGCAATCCGAAGTGCAGGTGCGGGGTATTGATGCCGTTGACGTTTTCGCGGATGCTGTAGCCGGTCATACCGAGATATCCGATGACCTCTCCGGCGCAGACGTACTGCCCCTCCTCCAGTCCGTCCGCGTAGGGGGTGTTTTTGCGCAGGTGGGCGTAGTAGTAATAGCGTTTGCCGTCCAGCGAGCGGATGCCCACCCGCCAGCCGCCGTACTGGTTCCAGCCCAGGTGCTCGACATATCCGCTTTCCACCGCGACAACCGGCGTGCCGACCGAGCCGAGCAGGTCGTGCCCCAGGTGATTGCGCCGGTAGCCGTAGGAGCGCACGGCGCCGAAATCGTCATAATCGGTATAATGATAGCCTGCGGCCAGCGGGGAAAACGCGCGCAGGCCGTAGCGCGCGGCGGTGGTCAGGCTGCCGTCCTCGCCGGTTCGTATTTCGGTGTAGTATCCCACCATGCCGCCCAGCACCGCGCCGTATGCCTCGGTGTAATAGTCGTAGAGCCTGGTATTGGACGCCAGCTCGGCGGCTGTTTTGCCGGACAGGCGCGCATCGTAGAGCTTTTGCAGGTCGTCCGGGCGGCAATCCCGGAAGCTGCCGCCGTGGCGCGCCGCGTATATGGCCAGCAGCTCCACCCATCCCACGTGGCAGTCGCCGTTCACGCTCTCCACGTCCAGCTGCAGCGCCCGGGTCAGCGCCGGTTCGGGGATGTCGAAGTCGATCCACCGGATGTAATCCTGCCCGGCGGGCGCGTCCGGGGAGGTGCTGCCGGGGGCGCAGGAGGCCAGCAGCAGACAGCAGCACAGGCACAGCAGGCGCAGGGCGGGGCGGCGTTGGGCACGGAGCATGGGTGGCAGTTCTCCTTTCCGGCCGGATTTTTCCGGTTATTTTGCGGAATCTGCTTTCATTTTATTCCGGTTTATGCATAAAAAGTACCGGATATTCATTTTTGGTGTTGACTTTCGGGAAAAAAGATGTATAATATAAGTATGAATGGGGGAAACATCCGCAAAACCCGTTTCCCGGAGAAAGGACTGTTGCGTGGTATGGCTGCACTGAAGCGAAGAGAGGCCAGGGAAGAAGTGTTCCGGCTGCTGTTTGAAACCGAATTTCACGGTGGAATGCCGCCCGAGGAAATCTTTTCGCTGGCCTGTGAGGACCGCGGCTTCGAGGGCGACGGCTACATCCGTGAGGTGTACTTTGGCGTGCGGGAGCGGCTGGAGGAGCTGGACGGACTGATTGCCCGGCATTCCCGGGGATGGCGGCCCGACCGCATCACGCCGGTCTCGCGCAGCATTCTGCGCCTGGGGATATACGAGATGCGCTATGTGGAGGACGTGCCGGCGGCTGTTGCCATCAACGAGGCGGTGGAGCTGACCAAGCGCTATGACGCCGAAAAGGCGCGGAGCTTTGTCAACGGCGTGCTCAACAGCGTCAAGGATGAGCTGGAGGCGGAGCGGGCCCTATGAGCCAGATTGGGTACGTGGGGTTTGACACCAGCAATTACACCACCTCGGCGGCGGTCTGTACCGGCGCGGGGGAGGTGCTGGCCAACATCCGGCTGCCGCTCCCGGTAAAGGAGGGGGCGCGCGGGCTGCGTCAGAGCGACGCGGTGTTTCTGCACAGCCGCAATCTGCCGCAGGTGTGCGGGGAGCTGCGGGAGGCGGTGCGGGGCTTGGAGCTGCGCGGCGTGGGGTGCTCGGTGCGCCCGCGCAGCGCGGACGGCTCCTATATGCCCTGCTTTTTCGCGGGCCGGGCGGCGGCCGCGGCCTTTGCCGCGGCACGCGACCTGCCGGTGGAGCCCTGCTCGCACCAGGACGGGCACATCATGGCGGCGCTCTGGTCCTGCGGCGGGGCGGACCGCCTGCTGCGGGCGCCCTTTGCGGCCTTTCATGTCTCGGGCGGGACCACGGAAGTGCTGCACGTCACGCCGCGGGAGGCCGGCTTTGCGGTCGCCCTGCTGGGGGGCAGCGCCGACCTGCACGCGGGACAGGCCATCGACCGCGTGGGGGTGATGATGGGGCTGCGCTTTCCCTGCGGCAGAGAGCTGGAGGAGCTGGCGGCGCGGAACACCCGGGAGGTGCCGCGGCCCAAAATCAGCGTCACGGGGGGCATGTGCCATTTTTCGGGGCTGGAGAACCTGGCCGCGCGGCTGTGGGAGCAGACCGGCGACCGCCCGCTGGTGGCGGCCTTTGCGCTGGAGTACTGTGCCCGCACACTGGAGCGGCTGACCGCCTTTGTGGATGAGAGCTACCCGGGGATTCCGATTGTTTACGCCGGCGGCGTGATGAGCAACCGGTATCTGCAATCGGTGCTGGGCAGGCGGCCGGGGAGCCTGTTTGCCGCGCCGGAGTTTTCGGCCGACAACGCGGCGGGCGTGGCGCTGCTCTGCCGCCGGGCGGTGACGCAAAGAGAGGGGAGGGAAGCGTGATGCCGGAGCAGGCTGTGCTGTCGGTCACCGAGGTCAACGAATATCTGCGGATGCAGATGGAGGGGGACCGGGTGCTCTCGGGGCTGTACGTCCGGGGCGAGCTTTCCAACTGCAAGCTGCACAGCTCGGGGCACTTCTACTTTTCGCTGAAGGACGAGGGGGGGCAGCTGGGCGCGGTGATGTTCCGCACGCAGGCCTCCCGGCTGAAATTCCGCCCCGAGGACGGGCTGCGCGTGATTGCGCACGGCCGGGTATCGGTTTACGCGGTGCGCGGGCAGTATCAGCTGTACGCCGACGACCTGGTGCCGGACGGCGCCGGCGCGCTGGCGCTGCAGTTTGAGCAGATCCGCCGCCGGCTGGAGGCCGAGGGGCTGTTTGACGAGTCCCGCAAGCGCCCGCTTCCGGCCATGCCCATGCGCGTGGGGGTCATCACCTCCCCCACCGGCGCGGCGGTGCAGGATATCCGCAACATCCTTGGCCGGCGCTTTCCCTGCGCCCAGATGCTGCTGTTCCCCTCGCTGGTGCAGGGGGACGGGGCGGTGGAGCAGCTCATGGCGGGGCTGTATGTCTTTCAGACCGTCTGCCCGGTGGACGTGATTCTCATCGGCAGGGGGGGAGGCTCGGCGGAGGACCTCTGGGCCTTCAACGACGAGCGGCTGGCCCGCGCGGTGGCCGCGTGCAGCATTCCGGTCATCTCGGCCGTGGGGCACGAGAGCGATTTCACCATCTGCGATTTTGTGGCCGACCTGCGCGCGCCCACGCCCTCGGCAGCGGCCGAGCTGGCGGTGCCCGACCGGGCCGAGCTGAAGGCGGCTCTGGGCCGGACGGCCGCGCGGCTGCGGCAGAGCCTGGCCGGGCAGATCGCGCAGGAGCGGCAGCTCCTGCGTCAGCTGGGGCAGTCGGGGGCGCTGGCGCATCCCGAGCGTCTGCTGGACCCCCTGCGCCTGCGGACGGCCGAGACGGGGGAGCGGCTGGACCGCGCCGCCGGGCAGAGCGTGGAGAGGCAGCGGTCGGCGCTGGCGGCGCTGTGCGCGCGGCTGGAGGCCCTGAGTCCCCTGCGTGTGCTGGAGCGGGGCTACGCGGCGGTCGGCCGGGCGGGGCAGACCGTCACGCGGGCCGGGCAGCTGCGGCCGGGGGACCGGATTGAGGTTCGGTTTGCCGACGGCAGCGTGACCGCCGCGGTGCAGAATGTGACTGCCGGAGTGCAAAAACAGGAGGAACACAAAAATGGCGACGAAACAACCGGGCTTTGAGGAATCCATGGCGCGCCTGGAGGAGATTGTGCGCACACTGGAGAGCGGCAGCGAGGGGCTGGACCGCTCGCTGAAGCTCTACGAGGAGGGGATTGCGCTGGTGCGCAGCTGCACCGAGCGGCTGGACCGGGCCGAGCAGACCGTCAGGCAATTGCAGCTCGGGCCGGACGGCAGCGTGACCCTGACCGATTTCGGCAGCGGGGACGCATAACCGCGTTCCCGGGCAGGGAACCGGAGCGGTCCGCCGCCCGGTCCCGAATACCGGCTGGAGACCGGAAATTACAGGTACAGCCGCGCGGGAAGGCGCGGCGGAAGGGGAAATTCATGACCGAAGAAGCACTGATGCTCTCCCTGCACAGGGACGCAACCGCAACCGAGCACGCGCTGCGTAGCTACTACGACGAGGCCGACGGCGACATTGCCCTGCTGCTGCAATCCGAGCAGTACAGCCTGTTTGCCGGGGGCAAGCGCATCCGTCCGGCGCTGACGCTGGAGTTCTGCCGGCTGTTCGGCGGCGACGAGGAGGCCGCGCTGCCCTTTGCCTGCGCGGTGGAGATGGTGCACACCTATTCGCTGATTCACGACGACCTGCCCTGCATGGACGACGACGACCTGCGCCGGGGCAAGCCAACCAACCACAAGGTGTACGGCGAGGCCGTGGCGCTGCTGGCGGGGGACTCCCTGCTGACCGCTGCGTTTGAGGCGGCGGCCACCAATACCGCCGCAGGGGCCGAGACCTCGGCCATGGCGGTGGCCTACCTTGCGGGCTGCGCGGGGCGGGCAGGGATGATTGGCGGGCAGATGATGGATATAGAGGGCGAGAGCCGGGAGCTCTCGCTGGACGAGCTGCTCCGGCTGCACTCGCGCAAGACCGGCGCGCTGATCAACGCCGCCTGCGTGCTGGGGGCCATGGCGGCCGGCCTGCGGCCGGGGGACGCCCGGCTGGAGCGGGTCAACAGCTATGCCGAGAGCATCGGGCTGGCCTTTCAGATTGTGGACGACATTCTGGACGTCACCGGGGACGAGAGCGCGCTGGGCAAGCGGACCGGGGTGGACGCGGCGCACCAAAAGAACACCTTTCTGCGGTTTTACCCGGTGGAGCAGGCGCAGCTTTATGCCGACCGCCTGACCCGCGCCGCGGTGGAGGCCGTGCGCGACTGGCCGGGCTCGGAGATGCTCTGCGCGCTGGCCGAATGGCTGGCCCGGCGGAAGCAGTGAGCGCCGGATGAGGGCAGACGTCTATCTTGCGCAGCACGGGCACGCCCCCAGCCGGGAGCAGGCCCGGCGGCTGATTGCCGGGGGCTGCGTCACGCTGGACGGCAGGACGCTGCGCAAGCCGGCGGAGGAGGTCACGGACGGGACGCACCGGGTGGAGGTGCGGGACGCCATGCCCTATGTGGGGCGGGGCGGGCTGAAGCTGGCGGCCGCGCTGGACGCCTTCGGACTGGCGGTTGCCGGCTGGACGGCGCTGGACGTCGGGGCCTCGACCGGCGGGTTTACCGAC
Source organism: uncultured Clostridia bacterium (assembly GCA_944383705.1). GTDB lineage: Bacteria > Bacillota > Clostridia > Oscillospirales > CAG-272 > UMGS1865. The sequence goes on along the minus strand of CALWQR010000035.1, from coordinate 12,196 downwards.
TGCCTGCTGCAGCGGGGCGCCGCGCGGGTCTGGGCGGTGGATTCGGGCAGCGGTCAGCTGGCGCCGGCCCTGCGGGCCGACCCCCGGGTGGTCCTGCTGGAGCGCTGCAACGCCCGCTATCTTGGCCCTGAGCCGCTGGGGGGGCCGGTGCGGCTGATTGTGATGGACGTGTCCTTCATTTCGGCCACCTGCATTCTGCCCCGCTTTCCGCTCCTGCTGCAAAGCCCGGGCGATGCGGTCTGCCTGGTCAAGCCCCAGTTTGAGGTGGGGCGGGCCATGGTGGGCAAGGGGGGAATTGTCCGCTCCCCCGAGGCACACCGGCTGGCGCTGGAGCGGGTGATTGCCGGGGCAAGGCAGGCCGGGCTGCGGCCGGTGGGGCTGATCCCCTCGCCTGTCCCGGGCGGGGACGGCAACCGCGAGTTCCTGCTGCGCCTGACGCTGGGACAGGACGCCCTGCCCGAATGCACCGGGGAGCAAATCCGCCTGGTGACCGGACTGCACGGAAGGAGAACCGATTGACATGCTGAAAATTGCGCTGATTACCAATTTCAATATCCCCGATAAGGCCGGCGCCGCCTGCGCCGTGGCCGGCCGGCTGCTGCGGGAGGACTGCGAAATTCTCATTCCCGCCTTCAACCGCGAAAAGCTGGTCCGTATGCGCCGGCATCGCAGCGATTTCCGCTATCTGCCGCTGGAGAGCGTGTACGCCGAGGCCAACGTCATCATTGTGCTGGGCGGGGACGGGAGCATTCTGGAGGCCGCGCGCAGGGCCGCCCAGCGGGGGACGCCGATTCTGGGCATCAACCTGGGGCGCCTGGGCTACATGACCGAGCTCGAGATGAACGAGCTGGAGCTGCTGCGGGGGCTGTTCAACGGGCACTACCGGCTGGAGCGGCGCTCGATGCTGCGGGTGGAGCTGCACGCCGGGGGAGAGCTGAAATCCTTCTGCTACGCGCTCAACGACGCGGTGATTTCCAACGGCTCGGTATCCCGCATCATCGACCTGGAGCTTTCCGAGAACGGACACCCCGTGGCTTCCTACCGCGCCGACGGGCTGATTGTGGCCACTCCCACCGGCTCGACGGCCTATTCGATGTCGGCGGGCGGGGCGATTGTCGATCCCGCGGTGCCCTGCTTCTGCGTCACGCCCATCTGTCCGCACTCCTTCGCGGCGCGGCCCCTGATTTTCTCGGACCGCTCCTCGCTGGAAATCCGCAACATCTGTGCCCGCGAGAAAATGCTGTATCTGACGGTGGACGGCCGGATGAATTTTGAGCTTTACCGCAACCAGACCGTGCGCATTACCAAATCCGCACTGGAAACCTCGCTGGTGCGCTTCAAGGAAAACGGCTTTTACGGCAAGCTCTGCCAAAAGCTGCGGGACACGCATTTTTAAGAAAAGGAGTCTGACAGGTCGGCTATGAAGAAGGAAAGACAGGATAAACTGCTGGATCTGATTGCCCATTATGAAATCAATACCCAGGACGAACTGATTGCCCGGCTGCGTGAGCAGGGCTTTCACGTGACGCAGGCAACCGTTTCCCGGGACATCCGGGAGCTGAAAATTGCCAAAATGACCGCCGGCAAGGGGGCGTACCGCTATGTGCTGCCCAGACAGGACGATGGGGGCGGGATGACCTTCAGCAAGGCGCTGATCGAGTCGATTGTCTCGGTGGAGGCCGCGCAGAACCTGGTGGTGCTCAAAACCTACCCCGGGCTGGCGTCGGCCGTGGCGGCCGGCATCGACCGCATGAACCAGCAGCAAATTCTTGGCTGCGTGGCGGGGGACGACACCATTCTGGTGGTGACGCGCGACCTGGAGAGCGCCGGGGAGCTGTCGGGGCAGATGCACCATCTGCTCAAGGAAGTGTAGCCATGCTGCGGTCCCTGCACATCGAAAACATCGCGGTCATCCGCCGGGCCGATATGGATTTCCGCGAGGGGCTCTCGGTGCTGACCGGCGAGACCGGCGCCGGCAAATCCATGATCATCGACAGCATCAATCTGCTGCTGGGCAACCGGGTCATGCGCGAGATGCTGCGCAGCGGCGAGAGCCGCGCGGTGGTCAGCGCGGTTTTTGAAAAGCTCTCCCCGAACACCCTGCGGCAGCTCGACGAGCTGGGCTTTGCCTGCGAGGACGGCGCGCTGATGCTGCAGCGGGTCATCGGGGCCGACGGGCGCTCGCAGACCCGCCTCAACGGGCAGACCATCACGCAGGCTATGCAGCGCCTCATCACGCCGCTGCTCATCAGCATTCACGGGCAGATGGACAGCCACCGGCTGCTGCAAAAGGAGGCGCACCTGGAGCTGCTGGACGCCTACGCGCAGCTGGAGCCCGAGCTGGAGGCCTACCGCGGTGTGTTTTCGGCCTATCGCGCGGCAAAAAAGCGGCTGGATTCGCTCTCCCGGGACGAGGCCGAGCGGCTGCGGATGCAGGAGATGCTGCGGTTTCAGCTCTCGGACATCGACGCCTGCCGGCTGCGGGAGGGCGAGGAGGAGGAGCTGGAGCGCGAGCGCGACCGGCTACAGCACCTGGAGCAGATCAACCGGCAGGTGGGGCTGGCCTACCGCTTTCTTGCCGGGGGAGAGAAGAGCAGCGCCGCCGAGCTGCTGCGCCGGGCGCAGTCGGCCATCCTGTCGCTGCGGGGGCTGATTGCGGGGGCGGGGGAGCTGGCCGACCGGCTGGCCGAGGCCGAATCCGAGGTGGTGGACGTGGCCGAGACGGTGGCCGGCTTTGCCGATGACGACCGCGAAGACCCGACCGCCCGCATCGACCGGATTGAGGGCAGGCTGGAGAAAATTTCCCGCCTCAAGCGCAAGTACGGCGGGAGCGTGGGCGAGGTGCTGGCCTTCCGCGAGAAGGCCGCGGCCGAACTGGAGGAGATGGAGAACTCGGACGAGCTGCGCGGAGCGCTGGAGCAGGAATGCGAGGCGCTGCGGCGGCAGGCCGAGGAGCTGGCCGCCGGGCTGCACCGGCGGCGGGAGGCGGCGGCGGAGCAGGTCACGCGCGAGGTGACCGGCGCGCTGCGCTTTCTGGATATGCCCAAGGTGCGCATGGAACTGCGGCTGACCCCGGCCGAGCTGAACGAGTCGGGCGCCGACCGGGCCGAGCTGCTTATCGCCACCAACCCCGGCGAGCCGGTGCAGCCGCTGGCGCGCATCGCCTCGGGAGGCGAGCTCTCGCGCATCATGCTGGCGCTGCGCTCGGTGCTGGACGACCGGGACGGGGCAACCACCGTCATTTTCGACGAGATCGATACCGGCGTGTCGGGCAAGACCTCCCGCAAAATCGGCCTGATGCTGCACGACATCGCGGCCAAGGCGCAGGTGCTGTGCGTCACCCACTCGGCGCAGATTGCGTCGCTGGCCGACGTGCACTATCTGATTACCAAAACCGAGCGCGACGGCCGGGCCGAAACCGGGGTGCGCGAGCTGAGCCCGCAGGAGCGGGTGGAGGAGATTGCCCGCATCCTGGGCGGCATTGAGGTGACCGAGGCCCAGCGCAACGCCGCGCGCGAGATGATTGCGGAATACCGGAAGGGGGAAGCGCCGTGAACAAAACCAATGCCATGCGGATGCTGGACGCCGCCGGCATCCGATACGAGGTGCTGGAATACGAGGTGGACGAGAGCGACCTGAGCGGCCGGCACATTGCCCAGGAGCTGCACTTCCCGCCCGAGCGCATGTTCAAAACCCTGGTGGCGCGCGGCGACAAAACCGGGCCGCTGGTCTTTTGCATTCCGGTGTGCGCCGAGCTGGACCTGCGCCGCGCCGCCGCGCAGACCGGCAACAAAAAAATCGAGCTGGTGCCGGTCAGGGAGCTGCTGGGGCTGACCGGCTACATCCGGGGCGGCTGCTCGCCGGTCGGCATGAAAAAGAAGTTCCCCACATGGATGGACGAGAGCGCCCTGCAATATGATACCGTTACGGTCAGCTCGGGCACCCGCGGCGCGCAGCTGCTGCTGAACCGCGCCGAGCTGGTGGATTTTGTCCAGGCCCGGCTGCTGCCCCTGACCGTGCAATAGCCCCGCCGGGGCATGGCGGGCGCGGCCCGCCCGGCCGCGAAAAAAACACTTGCAAAGCCGCGGATTTTGTAGTATAATATGGCATGAAAAAACCGGCCGCAGGGCCGGGAGCGTTTGATTCAAGGAGTGTGTATGCAAACCATCAAAAAGCTGATTGCCCGGCAGATTCTGGACGCCGTGAATGCGGAGCATCCGGACGCAGGGCTGACCGAGGAGGAGATTGCCTCCGCGCTGGAGTACCCGCCCGACCCGGGCATGGGGGACCTTGCCTTCCCCTGCTTCCGGCTGAGCCGGGCGCTGCGCCGCTCCCCGGTGCAGATTGCCGCCGCGCTGGCGGAAAAGCTGGGCGGGGGCTGCGTCGGCGCTGCCCGCGCGGTCGGGGGATATCTCAATTTCACCATTTCGGAGGGCTATCTCGGAGACAAGGTTGTCCCGGAGATTCTGGCGGCCGGGGACCGGTATGGCGCGCAGACCTTCGGCAAGGGCAAAACCGTGGTGCTGGATTACTCCTCTCCCAATGTGGCAAAGCCCTTTCACATCGGGCATCTGGGCACCACGGTCATCGGGCATTCGCTGCGCCGTCTGCATGAGTTCGCCGGGTATCGCTGCATCGGTATCAATTACCTGGGCGACTGGGGCACGCAGTTCGGCAAGCTGATTGTCGCCTACCGTCTCTGGGGCAGCAGGGAAATGGTGGAGCGGGGCGGCATTGACACGCTGGTCGAGCTGTATGTTCGTATCAACAATGAAATCAAGGGAGACCCTGAGCACGGCGTTCCCGGAAACAGCGAGCTGGCCGAGGCCTCCCGTGCCGAGTTTCACAAGCTGGAAACCGGAGATGAGGAAAATCTGAAGCTCTGGCGTTGGTTTGTGGACATCAGTCTGGCTGAATATCAGAAAACCTATCGCCAGCTTGATATCGAGTTTGATTCCTATCTGGGCGAGAGCTTTTACACCGACAAAATGCCCGCGCAGATCGAAATCCTCCGTCAGAAGCATCTGCTCAAAACCGACGACGGCGCCGAAATCGTCGATCTGTCGGAGTACAATATGCCCCCCTGTCTGATTCTCAAGCGGGACGGCTCCACGCTGTATCCTACACGGGATATCGCCGCCGCGGTTTACCGCAAGGAGCATTACCACTTTGACAAGGCGATTTATGTCACCAGCGCACAGCAGTGTCTGCACTTTGCGCAGTGGTTCAAGGTGGTGGAGCTGATGGGCTACCCGTGGTACAACGAGCTGGTGCACGTTCCCTACGGCACGGTTTCGCTCAACGGCGAAAAGCTGGCCACCCGCACCGGCAACGTGGTGCTGCTGCGCGACCTGTTCGCGCTGGCCATCGACAAGGTCAAGGCCATCATGAAGGAGAAAAACACCGGCGCCGAGAACATCGAGGAGACGGCCGAGGCGGTCGGCGTGGGGGCGGTGGTGTTCTACTATCTCTCCAACAACCGCATGAAGGACATCAATTTTGTGATGGAGGACGCACTCAGCTTTGACGGCAACACCGGCCCCTATGTGCAGTATACCTATGCGCGGGCCTGCTCGGTTCTGAGCCGCGCCGGCTGGCAGCCCTCCGGGGCGCCCGTCCGCATCACCTGCGGGGAGGAGTCGGCGCTGGTCAAGCTGCTCTGCCGCTTCGGGGAGCGGGTCTGTGCGGCGCTGGACGACTATGAGCCCAGCTATATCACCCGCTTCATTCTCGATGTGGCGGCGGCCTTCAACCGCTTCTATCACAACTGCCCGATTCTCTCGGCCGACGACCCCGCCGTGCGCGAGAGCCGCCTGGCCATTACAGAGGCGGCCAGAATCGTGCTGGGCAATGCGTTTGATCTCATCTGCCTGAAAAAGACCGAAAAGGTGTAACGCGGGAACAGCCGCATGGCGTCCGCCCCGGCCGTCCGGCTCTGCCGCGGGGACGGGAGCGGAGCAATTGCATCAACAGAATAGAGAAAGGATTCAGGTTTACAATATGTCCGGACACAGCAAATGGGCAAATATCAAGCATAAAAAAGAGAAGACCGATGCCGCAAGAGGCAAAATCTTTACCAAAATCGGCAAGGAAATCACCATTGCCGTCAAGCAGGGGGGCGGCGACCCGGCCTCCAATTCCAAGCTGCGCGATCTGATTCAAAAGGCCAAGGCCAACAACGTGCCGAACGACAACATCGAGCGCTGCATCAAAAAGGCGATGGGAGCCGGCGGCGAGAACTACGAGGAGGTGTCCTACGAGGGCTACGGCCCGGCCGGCATCGCCGTGCTGGTCACCGCCACCACCGACAACCGCAACCGCACGGCGGGCAACATCCGCGCGTATTTCTCCAAATACCACGGCAACATGGGGCAGACCGGCTGCGTGGGGTATCTGTTCACCGACATCGGCGAGATTGTCATCAACAACGAGGACGGCGACGTGGACGAGGACAAGCTGATGGAAACCGCGCTGGAGGCCGGAGCCTCGGATTTCAAAAAGGACGGCGACGTGTTTGTGGTGACCACCGAGCCGGATGACGTTTACGCCGTGCAGGAGGCGCTGGCCGCCGCCGGCTACGAAATTCTCTCGGCAGAGAAGACCAAGCAGGCCTCCACCGGCGTCACGCTGGAAAATGAGGACGACATCAAGTTTATGAACCTCCTGATTGAAAAGCTGGAGGAGGACGACGACGTGATGGACGTCTACCACAACTGGGAGAATTGCGACGACTGAGCGGCTGTGGTGCGGCCCGGATACAAGGGTATGCGGGCCGTCATGCCGTTTTCCTGCCCACAGGGGGCATATTCGGCCTGCCCGCAGCTCCGGGCGGGTAAGCTACAGAAGAACTTTTGCGGGTTGCATTGACAAATCCCGGGAATCTGTGGTATAATGATTCTGGCAGGGCATGGGCTCTGCCTGCGGCAATTTATCGGAAACGGAAAGGATTCATGAAAGATCATGAAAAGAGAACTGAACAAGCAGCTTTATGCAGATCCCTCCGCGTATGCGGGGAAGGAAGTGACCCTGGGGGGCTGGGCGAGGAGCATCCGCGATAGCAAGGCCTTCGGATTTATCGACCTGAACGACGGCAGTTGCCATAAGTCGGTGCAGGTTGTGTTTGAGCGCAGCAATATTTCCAATTACGATGAAATTGCCAAACTGAACGTCGGCTCCGCCGTGGTTGTCAGAGGGACCGTTGTGCTGACGCCCGAGATGAAGCAGCCCTTTGAGATCAAGGCCCGTGAGGTGACGGTGGAGGGCGCGTCCACGCCGGACTATCCGCTGCAAAAAAAGCGGCACACGCTGGAGTACCTGCGCGAGCAGGCCTATCTGCGCCCGCGCACCAACCTGTTTTCGGCGGTGTTCCGGGTGCGCAGCGAGGTGGCGTTTGCCATTCACGACTTTTTCCACCGGCGCGGCTTTGTGTATGTGCACACTCCGCTGATTACCGGTTCGGACTGCGAGGGAGCGGGGGAGATGTTCCGCGTGACCACGCTCGATCCCGCAAACCCGCCCCGCCTGCCCGACGGCGGCATCGATTGGTCGCAGGACTTTTTCGGCAGGAGCACCAACCTGACGGTGTCGGGGCAGCTTGAGGGCGAGACCTTTGCCATGGCATTCGGCAACATCTACACCTTCGGCCCCACCTTCCGCGCCGAAAACTCCAACACCACGCGCCACGCGGCCGAGTTCTGGATGATTGAGCCCGAAATCGCGTTTGCAGACCTGGACGACAATATGCAGCTGGCATGGGATATGATTCAGTTCATCATCCGGCATGTGCTGGAGCACTGCCCGCAGGAGCTGGAGTTCTTCAACAGTTTTGTGGATCGGTCGCTGCTGGATCGCCTGCATACGCTGGCCGCCAGCGACTACTGCAAGGTCACTTACACCGAGGCCGTGGAGCTGCTGAAGCAGAGCGGCGCCGACTTCAAATATCCGGTGGAGTGGGGCTGCGACCTGCAGACCGAGCACGAGCGCTATCTGACCGAGCAGGTGTTCGACAAGCCCGTGTTTGTGATTGACTACCCGAAGGAGATCAAATCCTTCTATATGCGTCTGAACGACGACGGCAAAACCGTGGCAGCCATGGATATGCTGGTGCCCGGCGTGGGAGAAATCATCGGCGGCAGCCAGAGAGAGGAGCGGCTGGATGTGCTGCTCTCCCGCATGGTCGAGTGCCACCTGCGCCAGGAGGATTACTGGTGGTATCTCAATCTGCGCAAGTACGGAGGCACCAAGCACGCGGGCTACGGCCTGGGCTTTGAGCGGATGGTGATGTATCTGACCGGCGTTTCCAACATCCGCGACGTCATCCCGTATCCCCGCACGGTCGGAAACGCGGAGTTCTGAGCCGCTCTGCCGGCAAATGCCCGATCAAATTTTTCTTTTTTGAAAAAAGACTTGCAAAAACGGCAATCCTATGATAAAATAATCCTGTCCCGCCGCCCGCCGGCCTGCCGGCCGGCCCGTGCGGGACGGACCAACCAAAAGGAGTATGAAAATGACAAAAACACAGTTGATTGACAGAGTGGCGGCCGAGACGGGCCTTTCCAAAAAGGAGGTCGGTTCGGTGTGCGATGCGCTGTTCGGCAGCGTGGCGGCCTCGCTGGCCGAGGGGGACGGCATTCAGATTGCCGGCTTCGGTGCATTTTCCACCAAGGAGCGCCCCGAGCGCACCGGCCGCAATCCCCGCACCGGTGAGACCATTGCCATCCCGGCCTCGCGCGCGGTGGTCTTCACGGCGGGCAAGGCCCTGCGGGAGCAGGTCAACGGGGCCGCCGACGGTGCCCAGGGATGAGGCTGGACAAGTATCTCAAGGTCTCCCGCATCATCAAGCGGCGTACCGTGGCCAACGAGGCCTGCGACGCGGCGCATGTCACGGTCAACGGCCGGCCGGCAAAGGCGTCGTATGACGTCAAGGAGGGGGACATCCTGGAGGTCACCTTCGGGCAGCGCACCCTGCGTGTGCGCGTGCTGGACGTCCGGGAGTACACCGCCAAGGCCGACGCGGCCTCGCTTTACGAGGTGCTCGGCTGAGCGCGGCTCTGCATATTCTGCCGTTTTCCGCATATAGATGTAGCAAAACCGAAAGGACGGAGGTGCATCGATGAATACGGAAAAACGGCCGCCCGACCCGGCGCAGACGCTGGTCCTGCGGGACCGGAAGCTGCTGGAGGTGCGGGGCGTTACCGATGTGGTGCGGTTTGATGAGGAGAGCGTGGTGCTCTCGACATCCTGCGGCACCCTGACGGTGGAGGGAGCCTCCCTGCATGTACAGGTGCTCAATCTGGAGCAGGGGACCGTAACGGTGGAGGGCAGGGTGGACTCCATGCTGTATTTTGACCCCGAGCCGGCAGGCAAGGGGGAGCGGGGCGGCTTGTTCGGAAAGCTGTTCCGCTGACCGGGTATGCCGCTTTCACAGGTCGCCGTTGCGCTGCTGTATCTGTATGCCTGCCTGCTTGGCATGGCGCTGGGGCTGCTGTACGACGGCTGCCGCATCACCCGCATTTTTCTCGGGGAGCATTACAGCCGGCGGGCCGTGGAGCGCCTGCACGCGCTGCGCCTGCCGCTGATTGGCGGCTACCGGCGCCACCGCGCGCGGCGTTCGCTTTGTGTGGTGGTGTTCGCAGAGGACTTCCTCTTTTGTCTGATTGCCGGCGTTGCCTTTATTCTGCTGTGCTACGAGGCCTTTGACGGCCGGCTGCGCCCGATGGCCCTGGTATGCATGGCGGGCGGCTTTGCGCTTTACCGGCGGACGCTGGGGCGGGCGGTGATGCTGTTCTCCGAGGTGATTGCCTTCGGCCTGGAGTGTGTGCTGCGCTATTGCGTGTGGTTCCTGCTCTTTCCCTTCCGTTGGGCGGGCGGGCGGCTGCTCCGGCTGCTGCGCTGCACGGCGGGAAGAATGCGGGAGCTGGCCGACCGGCGTGGGCGGGCCGCCTGGACCGGACGGCAGATGCAGCGGGCGCGGCAGGGCGGGGAGCTGTTGCCGCGCTCCGGTGGGAACGGAAAGGATGTAAAACATGCAAAACATGCAACAGGAAAAGCCAAGAAAAAAGCAATTCAGCCTGAGCCTGATGGTGCGGGTCTTTCTCGCGCTGCTGATTGTGGTGTCGCTGGTGGTGTTCATCAACAGCGTGATGGTGGCTAACGAGAAGCTGCAGGAAGCCGCCGAGCTGGAGCAGGAGGTGGCCGGGCTGCAGGAGGAAAAGGAAGAGTATCAGGAGCTGCTGAACTCCGAGCATGACGAGAGCTTCATCATCCGTATTGCACGCAAGGTATGGGGGCTGTTCTCGCCGGATGAGGAAATTTTTTTCAACAACCGCAATTCCTGAGAAGGACAAGGACGATGGCAGACAAACAGAAGGCCGGGCAGAAAACCGTTGCCCAGAACAAAAAAGCCCGGCACGATTATTTTGTGGATGAAACCTATGAGGCCGGCGTCGCGCTGTGCGGCACCGAAATCAAGAGCATCCGCCGGGGCGCGGTGAATCTCAAGGACTCCTACTGCTCCTTCCGGGGCGGGGAGATGTACGCGGTGGGGGTGCACATCAGCCCGTACGAGCAGGGCAACCGCTTCAATCACGAGCCCCTGCGCGAAAAAAAGCTGCTGATGCACCGGCGGGAGCTGCGCCGGCTGCAGGGCCTGGTGCAGCAGAAGGGATTGACGCTGATCCCCTTGTCGCTGTATTTTTCGGGCAGCTATGTCAAAATGGAGATCGGACTGTGCCGCGGCAAAAAGCTGTACGACAAGCGGGATTCCGAGGCCGCACGGCAGGCCGGGCGGGATATGGAGCGCCACCTCAAGGGACAGAGAACGGAGGACTGAGGAGATGCCGGACACCAAGCAAACCTGCTACTTATTCCTGGATTTTGACGGGACGGTCTTTCTCCAGGGGCGCATCCCGCCCGAAAACCGCAAGGCACTGGCGGCGGTGCAGCGCCTGGGGCATCAGCTCATTCTCAACACCGGGCGCGCGCGGGGCGGTCTGGACTTTGGTCTGGAGCAGTACCGGGGTATCGCCTGGGACGGTATGATTTTCGGCTCCTCGGACATGAATTACCGGGGGCGGCGCGTGTACGAGCACCGGCTGTCGGACCGCTCCGCGCTGTATTGGGTGCGCTATGCACTGGAGCGGCGGATGTGGATTCGGCTGGGGAGCGAGGACGGGCTGCTGTCGCTGGATTTTGATACCGCTCCGCCCGCCTCCACCGAGGAGGAGGCGGTCCTGGAGCGGGCCCGGCGCTGGATGGAGGCGCATCCGGTTGCCAAGCTGAGCCTGCGGCGCGTAGACGAACAGGACATGCCCCCGTACGGCGAGACCGTTGTGCGGATGGAGACCTATGCCGAGGTGCTGCCGGCGGGGCGGGACAAGGGCGCGGCCTTCCTGGACTTTTGCGGCACGTGGGGCATTTCTCCGGAGCAGTGCATCTGCTTTGGGGACAGTCTCAACGACCTGGCGGTCTTTGCTGCCTGTCCCAACAGCGTGGCCATGCGGCAGTCGCCGCCCGAGTTGCGGCGGTACGCCTCCTATACCGCAACGGGGGAGTTTGGCGTAGCTGAGGGAATTGCGCACTATTTCGGCAAAATTTGCTCTTGACAAATGCCGGCAATCCGGGTATAATAATGGTATGGCAGAGCCCGCCGGTCCTCCGGCGGGGGCTGCCGGCCGGATATGGGGATGTAATGGTTTCGACGGGGATTCTGAGGCAGGATCAGCGTGGCGAGCCGGGTAATCTCGTAAACTGCCCAACTTCAAAAATAAACGACAACGATACCGTTGCTATGGCTGCCTGAGTTTTACGCTTCGGCGTAGAACAACGGCAGTGCCGTGACCCGAGGGTCACCCGTTCCTCTGCGGAGTACTGCGGCCGCGGACCGAGCGTCATGTAAGCAGTGAACCTGCACCGGCGGTTCGTCCTTGAACCGGTCAGGCAGAAAAGGGCTACCCGGCGGGCGAGTGTGTCTGCTCACGCCCCCGGCGGGGAAATCCAAATAACAGACTGCCCACGGAGAAGGTCCTGTCAAGGGATTTTCGGACATGGGTTCGATTCCCATCATCTCCACCAGCAAAAGCGGGGGCCGCAAGGCCTCCGTTTTTGCTGGTGGAGATGATGGTGCGGAGAAGCCATCGCAGAAGCGCAAGCTTCTGCCGAATCCGGAAACGGAAGGAGCGCGGAGCAGTACCTGAGG
>CALWQR010000034.1 GCA_944383705.1 uncultured Clostridia bacterium | reverse complement strand
CTGCCGGCGCTGCCCGCAGCGCCGGGGCAGGGGAGGCGCTCTATCGCCGGGCCCTGGCCGCCCTGGCCGAGGGGGGCAACCCCTCGGGGGAGCTGCTGTGCCGGCGGCTGGGGGTTCCCCCGGCGCAGTCTGCGGCGCTGCTGGAGCGCATGGAGGCCGAGGGGCTCGTCTCCCCGCCCGGGCCGGGGGGCTACCGCTGCCTGCTGGCCGACCGGGCCGGGCTGCTGGCGCTGTCCGGGGAGGCGGAGACATGAGGGACGGCCGCTTTATCGTGTTTGAGGGCATCGACGGCGCCGGGAAAACCACGCAGATCGGGCTGCTGGAGCAGTACCTGCGCGGGCAGGGCCGGCAGGTCTGGTGCACGGCCGAGCCCACCGACTCGGTCACCGGGGGGCTTTTGCGGGACGCGCTCAGCGGCGCGGTTCCCCGCACGGCCTGCGAGATGGCGGCGCTCTTCGCGCTGGACCGCATCCATCACAACGTCAGGCCGGTATGCGGCATCGGGGCCATGCTGCGCGGGGGCAGGGATGTGATTTGCGACCGCTACTATTACTCCTCCATGGCCTACCAGGGCAGCGAGACCGACCCCGACTGGGTGCGGCGCATGAATCTGGACTGCCCCGAGATCCGCCGCCCGGACCTCTGCATTTTCCTCGATCTGACGCCCGAGCAGAGCATGGAGCGCATCCGGCGCGGCCGGGTCTCGCAGGAGATATACGAAACGCAGGAGCGCCTGGAGACCGTGCGGGAAAGGTTCTTGCAGGTCATCACGGCGCTGCGCGGGCGCGACCGCATCGAAATTGTCAACGCCGCCCGCCCGCCCGAGGCCGTTCAGGCCGACATCCGCGCGCTGGTGGACCGGCTCTGAGCGCCGGCGGGTTTTTTGCCGGAGGCTGCCCCGCGACAGTCTCCGGCTCTTGACATTTTCCCGTTTTTATTGTATAATAATAAGATGAATCCGCAACCGGCGCCAGTCCGGGGGCGCTCCGAAGGAGGACGGCAAACCGATGCAGGAACACAACCAACCGCCCGCCGCCTGTGCGGCGCGGGAGCCCCGCGCGGGGCAGACCCCCGGCCGGGTACCGGCCGGGGCAGAGGCGGAGCCGGCCGCCGCTCTGGAACGGATGCGCGCGCGCAGCGCGGCGCACCGGGCGGCGGCCGGCGCGCCGCCGCGCGCCTATGTGCTGACCTTTGGCTGCCAGCAGAACGAGGCCGACAGCGAGCGGCTCGCCGGCATGGCGGAGGCGATGGGATACGAGCTGTGCGGCCGGCCCGACGAGGCCGACCTGATTGTGGTGAACACCTGCGCCATCCGCGAGCACGCCGAAAAAAGGGCGCTCTCCACGGTGGGGCAGTACAAGCACCTCAAGGCGCGCCGCCCCGGCCTGATTGTGGCGGTGTGCGGCTGTATGCCCTCCCAGCCCCACCGGCTGGAGGAGCTGAAGCGGCGGTACCCGTATGTCGATCTGGCCTTCGGCACCGCGTCGGTCGGGCGCTTCCCGCAGCTGCTGGACGAGCGTCTGGCGCGCGGGCGGCGGCTGTTTGTGCCGCCGGAGGAGCAGCCCCCCATGTCCGAGGGCTGCCCCGTGCGCCGCTCCAGCTCCTACCGGGCCTGGGTCTCGGTGATGTACGGCTGCAACAACTTCTGCTCCTACTGCATTGTCCCCTATGTGCGGGGGCGGGAGCGCAGCCGCAGCCGGGAGGCCATCCTTGACGAGGTGCGCGGGCTGGTGCAGTCGGGCTACCGCGACATTACACTGCTGGGGCAGAACGTCAACTCCTACGGCAGGGACGCCGGGGCCGGGTGCGGCTTTCCCGCCCTGCTGGCCGAGCTCGACCGCATCCCGGGGGACTACCTGCTGCGCTTTATGACCAGCCACCCGAAGGACGCCAGCCGGGAGCTTGTCAACGTGATGGCCTCGTCCGCGCATGTGGCGCACCAGTTCCACCTGCCGCTGCAATCGGGCAGCGACGAGATTCTGCGCCGCATGAACCGGCGCTACACCGCCGCGCAGTACCTCGAAACCGTGGCGTACATGCGGGAGCGGATGCCCGACCTCACGCTTTCCTCCGACATCATCGTCGGCTTCCCGGGCGAGACCGAGGCCGATTTTGAGGCCACGCTCGAGATGCTGCGGCGGGTGCGCTTCGATCTGCTCTACTCCTTCATTTACTCCCCGCGCAAGGGGACGCCGGCCGCCGGGATGCAGGGGCAGATCCCCCGCGCGGTGCAGCAGGAGCGCTTTGACCGGCTGCTGGCGCTGCAAAAGCAGATCGGGCAGGAGAGGAACGACGCCCTGCTGGGCCGCCCCCTGCGCGTGCTGTGCGACGGGGTGAGCAAGGCCAACCCCGCGCTGTACAGCGGCCGCACCGAGGGCAACAAGATTGCGTTTTTTGAGGGCTCGCCCGCCGACGTGGGGCAATTTGTCACCTTTGAGGCCGACCGCGCCGACGCCTTTGCGCTGTACGGACACAAAACAGAGCCCGGAACATGACCGAAAGGAAGCAGAAACCATGGAAATTTTTGATTTGGCCGCCAGACTGGGCCAGGCCCTGAAGGCCGACCCCCGCCTGGTTGCGCTGGAGGACGCCAAACGGGCCTACGAGGCCGACCCGGCGCTGCAGAAGGCGCTGATGGAATACGACGTGCAGCAGGCCGTGATGCAGAACGAGGCCGCCAAGCCCGACCGCGACATGCAGCTCATCGAGCAGATTCAGCACCGGATTGACGCCCTGTACCGCGAAATTGCCGCCAGCCCGGCCTTTGACGCGCTCAACCGCGCGCAGGCCGAGGTCAACGCCCTGATGAATCAGGTCAACGGCGCCATTATGACCGAGATCACCGGCGAGCCCCCCGCCTCGGGCTGCACGCACAACTGCAGCACCTGCGCCGGCTGCCACTGAGCCCCCGGCCGGCAGAGAGGAAAGGAGCCCCGCCCATGACGCCCATGATGGAGCAGTACTTTGAGATCAAAAACCAATACCAGGATTATCTCCTGTTCTACCGTCTCGGGGACTTTTACGAGATGTTCTTTGACGACGCGGTTGTCGCCTCCCGGGAGCTGGATCTGACCCTGACCGGCCGGGACTGCGGCGAGGCCGAGCGCGCCCCGATGTGCGGCGTGCCCTTTCACTCCGCCGACGATTACATCGGCCGGCTGATTGCCAAGGGCTACAAGGTGGCCATCTGCGAGCAGGTCGAGGACCCGGCGCAGGCCAAGGGGCTGGTGCGGCGGGAAGTCATTCGCGAGGTGACCCCCGGCACCCTGATTGAGGACAGCCTGCTGCCGGCGCAGCGGAACAACTACCTCTGCTCGCTCTACCTCGGGGAGAGCGGCTGCGGCGTCTGCTTTGCCGACATCTCCACCGCGCAGGTCTTTGCCACCTCCTTTCCCGGCGCGGAGGCGGCCGTGCGGGTGCGCAACGAAATCGGCACCTGGGCCCCGCGCGAGCTGCTCTGCAACCTTGCCCGCGGGCAGATGGGGGAGGTGGGGGAGGTCCTGTCCTCCCACCCCGAAATCATGCTCACCGACGGGCAGTCCGCCCGCTATGCTCCCGCGGCCGCCGGCGCGCTGGTGCGCGAACAGTTCGGGGAGAGCCTGCGCCCCGAGACCCTGGAGGACGTCCCCCTGGTCTGCGCCGTGGGGGCCGCGCTGAGCTACATCCGGGACACCGAAAAGCGGGACGTCTCCTACATCCGGGAGCTGAACGTCTACGCGGACGGGCAGTACCTGGAGCTGGACGTGAACACCCGGCGCAACCTGGAGCTGACCGAGTCGATGCGCACCAAGGAGAAAAAGGGCTCGCTGCTCTGGGTGCTGGACAAAACCCGCACCTCCCCCGGCGCGCGGATGCTGCGCCAGTGGGTGGAGCACCCGCTGCGCTCGGCCCGGGACATTGACCGGCGGCAGGACGCGGTGGAGGAGCTGTACGGCAGCTTTATGCTGCGGGAGGAGCTGGGCGAGCTGCTCTCGCACGTGCTGGACCTGGAGCGCCTGCTCACCCGCATTGTCTACGGCACCGCCAACGCCAAGGACCTGCGCGCGGTGTGGGCGACCGTATCGGTGCTGCCCGAGCTGCGCGGGCTGCTGGAGCCCTGCCGCGGGGAGCGCCTGCGCGAAATCTACGCGCAGCTGGACCCCCTCCCCGACGTGTGCGACCTCGTGCAGCGGTCGATCTGCGAGGAGCCCCCGTTTTCGCTGCGCGAGGGGGGCATCATCGCCCCGGGCTACAGCGCCGAGGTGGACCGCCTGCGCTCGGTAATGGCCGACGGCAAGGGCTGGATAGAGCGGATGGAGAACGAGGAGCGCGAGCAGACCGGCATCAGGTCGCTGCGCATCGGCTACAACAAGGTATTCGGCTACTACATTGAGGTGACCCGCTCCTACCTTTCCCAGGTGCCCGACCGCTATATCCGCAAGCAGACGCTGGCAAACTGCGAGCGCTACATCACGCAGGAGCTCAAGGACATGGAGTCCACAATCCTCGGCGCATCGGACAAGATCTGCGCGCTGGAATACGAGCTTTTCCAGGAGGTGCGCGGGCAGGTGGCGTCGCAGAGCGACCGCATCCGGAAGACCGCCGCCCTGCTGGCCGAGCTGGACGTCTACCAGTCGCTGGCCGCCGTGGCCACCAAAAACAAATACGTCCGCCCCGAGGTTGACCAGAGCGACGTGATTCACATCAAGGACGGCCGCCACCCGGTGGTGGAGCAGTTCGTCAAGGACGCATATTTTGTGCCCAACGACACCGAGCTGGACACCTCCCGCAACCGCCTGATGCTGATTACCGGCCCCAACATGGCCGGCAAATCCACCTACATGCGGCAGGTGGCGCTGATCACTCTCATGGCGCAGGTGGGCTCCTTCGTTCCGGCCGCCGAGGCGCGCATCGGCCTGGTGGACAAGCTGTTTACCCGGGTGGGGGCCTCCGACGACCTCGCCTCGGGGCAGTCCACCTTCATGCTCGAGATGAACGAGGTCTCCTACATCCTCAAAAACGCGACCAAACGCAGCCTGATCATCTACGACGAGGTTGGCCGCGGCACCTCGACCTTTGACGGCATGAGCATTGCCCGCGCGATTGTCGAGTACACAAACGGCCGCAAAATCGGGGCCCGTACGCTGTTTGCCACGCACTACCATGAGCTGACCTCGATGGAACAGGAGTTCCCGGGCATTGTCAACTACAACATCGCCGCCAAAAAGCGGGGGGACAGCATCACCTTTCTGCGCAAGATTGTGCGCGGCTCCACCGACGACAGCTACGGCATTGAGGTTGCCAAGCTGGCGGGGCTGCCGGGGGAGGTCATCAAGCGCGCCCGCGAGGTGCTCTCCTCGGTGGAATCCACCGCCCGCGCGGTCTCGGCCGCGCAGAAGCAGGACGCCCCCCCGGAGGACGACGGCCTGATTACCATGGACGACTGCATCAACGAGCAGGTCATCAACGAGCTGAAGGCTGTGGACCTCAATACCCTCTCGCCGTTTGAGTGCATGTCCTTCCTGTTTGATCTGAAAAAGAGATTGCAGTAAAAGCGCACTGCGCAAAAAGGGAGAACCGGACGGATTCCGAAACGGTTCCGTTCCGGGCCCTGCCAACCGAAGCACAAAGAAAGGAGGTCCCCCGGATGGGTGTGATCAATGTTCTGTCCTTTGCCGTGGCCAACCTGATTGCGGCGGGGGAGGTGGTTGACCGCCCGGCGTCGGTCATCAAGGAGCTGATGGAAAACGCCATCGACGCGGGGGCCACCCGGGTCACGGTGGAAATTCAGCATGGCGGCGTGACCTTTATGCGGGTCACCGACAACGGCTGCGGCATGTCGCCGGACGACCTGCCGGTTGCCATCCGCCGGCACGCAACCAGCAAAATCAAGGAGGCGGCGGATCTGGACGGCATCGCCACACTCGGCTTCCGCGGGGAGGCGCTGGCGGCCATCGCGTCGGTTTCCGACCTGCGCATTCTCTCCAAAACCGCCGACGCGCCCTATGGCGCGCTGCTGCAGGCGCACGGCGGCGAGCAGCTCACCGTAACCGAGCAGGGCTGCTCCACCGGTACGTCGGTGATTGTTGAGAACCTGTTTGCCAACGTGCCCGCCCGGCGCAAGTTCCTCAAAAAGGACGTGACCGAGACCGTGGCGGTGACCGCCTGTGTCGAAAAAATCGCGCTCTCGCGCCCGCAGCTGGCTGTGCGGCTGGTGGTGGACGGCAGCGTCAAGCTGGAAACCGCCGGGGACGGGAACCTGCACAACACCATTTACGCCCTGTTCGGCCGTGAATTTGCCGCGCGGCTGATTGAGGTCAGGGGGGAGGACGAGGGCATTGCGGTCCGGGGATACATCGGCCGCACCGACAACTACAAGGCCAACCGCAATGGCGAAAACTTTTTTGTCAACGGCCGCTATGTCAAAAGCAAAACCGCCGCGGCCGCGCTGGAGCAGGCCTTTACCTCCTACATGCCGCCCGAAAAATTCCCCTGCTGCGTGCTCTATATCGACGTCAACCCCGCCCGGGTGGACGTCAACGTGCACCCCGCCAAGCTGGAGGTCAAATTCTCCAACGAAAAGGCGGTGTTCGAGGCAATCTATTACACGGTGCGCAGCGCGCTGGAGAGCAACGCCAGCCGCCCGGCCATGAGCCTGGAGGGGGGGCTGCGCCGGGGACGCCCCGGCGGCGCCCGCCCGCGACTCTCGGATGCAACGGTCCCGGTGGAGGACGGCCGCCCGGTCCCGCCGCAGCAGCTGCGGCTCTCCTATGACCCGCAGGGGCGCACCCAGCCCCAGCCGCAGGACCGCCTGACCGCCGAGGAATACCGGCGGCTGATGCGGCAGGAGCGGGAAGCCCCGGCACGGGAGCCCTGCGGCCAGAGTTCCACGCAGCCCTGGTTCCCGGCCCCGGCCGACATGCGGCCCGGCTCTTCTGCCCCGGCAGATACGCGGCCGGATTCTTCTGGCCGGGCGCCCGGCCCTGCCGCGGCCGGCCCGGCTCTGCCGCCGGACGCCCGAGCGACAGCCCCGGCAGACGCCCCGGGCCCGGAGGAGGGCGTGCCGCTGCCCGACCTGCCCCCGCTGCCCATGCTGCATTCCCCGGCTGCCGTCCCCCCGCCGGCGGCAGATGCCCTGACCGCGCCGGCCGGGGCCGATGTTCCGGCGGCCGGCAGCCCGGGCGCAGTCCCGCCCGCGCCGGCCGAAGCACCCGCACAGGCCGAAGCACCCGCACAGGCCGAAGCACCCGCACAGGCCGATTCGCCCGCACCGTCTGCGCAGGCGGCGCGCGCCCCCGCGCCGGCAGAGGAGGGCATTCCGGCAGCCGGCACGGCTTACCGGCTGGTGGGGGACGTCTTTCACGCCTACTTGATTGTGGAGCTGGAGGACAAGCTGCTCATCATCGACCAGCACGCCGCGCACGAGCGCATTCTGTTCGAGCGGCTGCGCGCCGGGCTGCGCGAGCGGGAGCCCTCCTCCCAGATGCTGATGCTGCCGGTGGAGGTGATGATGACCGCCGCCGAGGCCGAGGCGCTGCGGCAGTATGACGGCGAGCTGAACCGCATCGGCTTTCTGCTGCGCTACGCGCGCAATACGGTGTCGGCCGAGGCCATCCCCGAGGGGGTGGAGACCGGCGCGGTGCCCGACATGCTGCAAACCATGGCCGGCCGGCTGCTCGACAACACCGGCAGCGTCCGGCTCACGCGCGACATCCTGTTCGAAAAGGCGCTCTACCAGGGGGCCTGCAAGGCGGCCATCAAGGCCGGCAGGGTCTACGCCCCCGGGCACATCGAGTGGCTGGTGGACCAGCTGATGCGCCTGCCCGACATCACCTTCTGCCCGCACGGGCGCCCGGTGGCCATGGAGCTCTCCCGGCGCACGCTTGACCGGCAGTTTGACCGGACGGGCTTCTGAGCGGCCGTCCGGCTGCACAAGCCATCGGCCGCACGGCCGTCTGCCGCCGGCGGTCCCTCCATGCCTTGGCGGGCCGGTCCGGGCTGGCGTCAATTTCAAGGGGCAAACTGTATTTTTGCCACCGGAAAGGAACCAACATGTTTGAAATTCTCACCACCGACGGGCGGGCGCGCAGGGGCGTGCTGCACACCGTGCACGGCGACATCCAGACGCCGGTTTTTATGAACGTGGGCACCTGCGCCGCCAAAGATATGCGACACGCCACAGTTTGTCCGCATATCCGCACGGCAGGCCGGTTGCCATGGAGCTCTCCCGGCGCACGCTCGACCGGCAGTTTGACCGGACGGGGTTCTTTATCCGCCGGGCTGTGTTCTGGATTATGAAACAATCTGGGAGGAATTACCATTGGATAAAATTTTGTATCAAGGAATTACATACAAACGTGTAAAAACACACTGGGTTGATGAAAACAACATAATGGTCTCTGAAGCACTTTCAAATTATTTGAATCATATGGAGGCCAATTCCATTGATCTTTCAAAATTAAGCATTCAGGAATTAGTAGACGCAGGCGATCAGATGAAGAACAGCGCATCCTACACATTGGCAATCAAATACTATGAAAAAGCAACCGTTCAATGTGACAAGGAAACTTTGGCTTACATACTTCCAAGAATTTCGGCTTGTTATAGAAAATGCCACCGTTCACAAGACGCAATTCGGCTTTTTGCCTATGCAAAGAAAAAATTTGGTGCGGATATGATTACGCCTGCATTACTTACAACTGCCGCCGCTGCATACTGCGATATGAAAGAATACGAAAACGCACGAAAATGCTGTGACCGCGCATATGCACTTGGAAACGGATCTTGTAATCCCTATTTATCAGCAGTTTACAGAAGAATTGAAAAAGAAAAAAACTAATTTATAATTTTTGACGGAGCAAACTGTATTTTTGCCACCGGAGAGGAACCAACAACATGTTTGAAATTCTCACCACCGACGGGCGGGCGCGCAGGGGCGTGCTGCACACGGTGCACGGCGACATCCAGACGCCGGTTTTTATGAACGTGGGCACCTGCGCCGCCATCAAGGGGGGCGTGACCACAATGGAGCTGCGCGAAATCGGCTGCCAGGTCGAGCTCTCCAACACCTATCACCTGCACCTGCGCCCGGGCGACCGGCTGATTCATGAGATGGGGGGGCTTCAGAAATTCATGAACTGGGACCGCCCGATTCTCACCGACAGCGGCGGCTTTCAGGTCTTCTCTCTGGCGCAGCTCCGCAAAATCACCGAGGAGGGGGTGCGCTTTCAGTCGCACATCGACGGCAAGCGCATCTTCATGGGGCCCGAGGAGAGTATGCAGATTCAGTCCAACCTGGGCTCCACCATTGCCATGGCCTTTGACGAGTGCATCGAAAACCCCTCCCCCTACCGCTATTGCGAGGAGAGCATTGCCCGCACCTACCGCTGGCTGGGGCGCTGCAAGGCCGAGCTTGCCCGCCTGAACGAGCTGCCCGATACCGTCAACCGCCATCAGCTGCTGTTCGGCATCAACCAGGGGAGCACCTACGAGGACCTGCGCATCCGGCACATGCAGCAGATTGCCGGGCTGGATTGCGACGGCTACGCGCTGGGGGGCCTGGCCGTGGGAGAGCCGACCGAGGAGATGTACCGCATCATCGACGCGGTGGAGCCGCACATGCCGCCGGACAAGCCCCGCTACCTGATGGGGGTGGGCACCCCCTGCAACATTCTGGAGGCCGTGCACCTGGGGGTGGACTTTTTCGACTGCGTCATGCCCAGCCGCAACGCCCGCCACGGCAACCTGTTCACCTGGCACGGCAAGCTGAATCTGCTCAACGAAAAATACGCCAAGGATCCGAAGCCCTTTGACGAGGGCTGTGGCTGTCCGGCCTGCCGCCATTACAGCCGCTCCTATGTCCGCCACCTGCTCAAGGCCAAGGAGGCGGTGGGCATGCATCTGGCCGTGGTGCACAACCTGTATTTTTACAACGAGCTGACCGCCCGCATCCGCGAGGCGCTCGAGGGCGGCTGGTTTGAGGCGTTCTATCAGAAATACCGCACCCTGCTCGGGGAACGCTCCGAGCTGTAAGGCAGGCGACGCTGCGCGACGAGGTATCCCCGCGCGGCGTCGCCTGCTTCTTCCTCCCGATTGAAAAATGATCCCGCTGACCGAAATCTCCCGCAAATACGCCCGGCTCTACCGGCAGATTATCCGGGAAGCATCCTGTTTTCATAAGCATCCGGCAGAACGAAAGGGGCCGGCCCGCATTGTGCGGGCCGGCCCCTGAGATTTGCCGGCTGTGCGTGTCCGCGCGCGGCCTCCCGTGCTCCCGTCTGCGCAGAGCAGGTTCTCCGGCGCGGGCTCCCCGGGCGTGCCGGATTTGCAATACAGGATGCAAAATCAGGGGCCTGCGCCGGGGCCCGGGCGGGGAGTTCAGTCCGGGGGAGTTGAGTTCAGTCCGGGGCGGTCCGGGTTGCGCTGCCGGCAATGGACAGCCAGCCCTCGGCCGCCGGCGATCCGGTTTCAAACGAGTCAAACGCGCCCTTGGTTCCGGTCAGAAACCGGCCGACGTCTTCAATCAGGAGCCGGTAGGAGGGCGTAATGATGAATACGCAATCGGTGCCGTTGTATGTGAAAAACGTGAGGTCCGGGTTGGTGATCCGGTAGGTGTTGTTCAGGTCGGCGTATGGCGTCTGGAAGAGCAGATCCTGAATGCCGGTAAAGCTTTCGCCGTCGTCGGTGGAGTAGGCCAGATTCAGCGG
Source organism: uncultured Clostridia bacterium (assembly GCA_944383705.1). Taxonomy (GTDB): domain Bacteria; phylum Bacillota; class Clostridia; order Oscillospirales; family CAG-272; genus UMGS1865. The sequence goes on along the minus strand of CALWQR010000034.1, from coordinate 6,969 downwards.
GAAGCGCATATAGGAAGTTCCGCCAAGCGCATTGTTGCCGCCCCAGAGCAGGACCGGGGTGCCGTTGTAATCCTCTATGATGGGCTGTGTGTTGGAGGTGTAGATGTTGGAAAGCGTGGCCGACTCCTCCCAGGTCACGCCGTGGTCGTAGGAATGCGAAATGGCGAAATGCACCACAGATGCAATCTGGCACCGCGCCCACAGCACCAGCGTGCCGTCGGCCTGCTCGTAAATGGTTTCCTCGGATACGCCGCCCTCAAAGCTGGCGCTGCTGCCTCCGCCGTCATAGCGGATGCGGCTTTTGCTGGTCTTCCAGCTCTTCCCACCGTCGCAGGAATAAATTGCGGTGGCAAAAAACTCCATTGTGCTCTGATTTTCGCTGGCCGCCAGGGACATGACATAATCCACACCGGGGCCGTCTCCGTCGGCTGTGGAAAGCTTCAGCCCGTCCGAATAGGTCAGTGCATAGCGCGGCTGGTCCGGTACGGTGACCGGTGCGCTCCAGGTGTAGCCGGAATCCCGGGAGGAGATGATGTAGAGCCGACAGGTCCAGGCGTTGGAATCGTTTGCGTACCCGATGTAGAAAACCAGGTTGTTCTCTTTGTCTACGATGAATCCTCCGCCGTCGAGAATGTCATCGGTCCCAGGGATGGCTACAGAGGGCTGCCAGGTGTGGCCGCCGTCCAGGGACCGCTCACAGGAGAGCCCGCCGCTGCCTCTTCCGCCCGCCATCAGCAGGCTGCCGTCCGGCATCTGCGCCACCGAATTGCGCCAGGCGCCGGTGTGCTGCGTGGGAATTTTGCTGCCGTACTGCACCTCAAAGGTTTCGTTGCCGTTGGCCACGGAAAGCGCGGTTTCCGAGCCGTACTGCACCCGGACCGAGACCGTTCCCCCGGCCGGGATCCGATCCACCCGGACATAAAAGGTGCCCGCATGATAATAGTGGGGGAGGAGCCTGTCGTCTAGATAAAACCGGATATCGCTGCGGTCGGCATTGAGCTCTTCGCCCGGGATGCCGAGCTCGTCCAGCGTCAGCGGATATACCCGATCCACAGCATCTGCTTCTGCCGGGTTGGACAGGGATACCAGGCGCGAGCTCCGGAACTCCGCATCGCCGAACAGCTCCTCTGCCGAGGCCGCGGCCGACATCATTTTCTGCAGCGAGTTGAGAATGGTCCCCTCGGTGTTTTTGACGTCCACGCAATGCACCTTCAGATAGCGTGCCTGCACATGGAAATTGTAAAAGTAGATATCGCTGCCGGATTGCAGCATGGTAAAGTCGTTGATGCGCCGATAGGTCCGGTTGTCCTCACTGGCATACAACGCCACAAAGCTCTTGCTCAGAAAAACCGTGCTGCCCTCCAGCCCGTGAATCACGGCCCCGCCGATATCCGTGGTGCTGCCCATATCGTATACCACGCTGTTGTTGACGTCGGTCAGGGTCATACAGGTGTCGGCCGCCGTGCCGGAGCCGGTATAGGGGTCGGTGTCCCGCCTGACGGAAAGAACGTGCTGCGTCGGTGCGGTGGCTTTGACAAAGAAACGGAAGGTTTTGCTGGACGCCACATAAGGTGAATGTATGAAACGGAATCGGTTGGCATGGTTGTCTGTACTGTTGATGGCAGCCCTGGTATTTGTCCCCGCTGCGGCAGCTGCGCTGCCTGCGGCGGCCGAAGCGTCGGCGGAAGCCGACGCCGCCCGCAGCTTTTTTGCCAAGCCCGGCAGCACCGCGATTGACGGTGTGCCCGAGGAAATGATGGAATATGACATTTTGCTCCTGGACGGCGCCGTCCGCGCCGGGATGCTTTGGGACGCGGAAGCCGCGGAGATGATTGTCGTTGTCCGGTCGGATTCCCCGATGGATTCGGTTGTCGTCGGGCTCAATCCGCTGACGGTTGCGGCCGATTTTTCCACCGGTACGGTGGAGGGAGACGCTTCTCTTGGGATGTCTTCGGACAAAACCTATGCCGAGATTGCCGTCCCCATGGCAGAGCTGCTCCCGGTCGTGCGGGACGGACAGGTCCGTCTGGCCGGACGCATTGTGGTGGAGACGGACGGGCAGAACGGAGAAGTCAGCGGGGAGGTGGCTTTCCTCCAGCTTTCGGATTCCTATGGAGTGAATCTGTCCTTTACCGGGAGTGCTCCGTTTGACAATGCTCTGGGGGCATACGTGATGACGGATGATGGCTCTGCGGACCTCTACCGGCAGTATTGCATTCAGGCAAGCGGAGTTGCGCCCTTGCAGAATATGGACACCGCGTTTTATATTTCGCTGGACTTGCAGATAGAAAGCCTGCCTGTGGTAGAAGAAGCGCAGATGGAGATGTTTGACAACATTCCGCAACCGGATATGGCTCCATGCGTCCGGTTGGTTGCGCTGAAAGCTTCGGATATTCCGGTGGATTTTGAACGGTTTTACGGGATTGGGTATCTGTTACAGATTTATAATGTCCAGGATCAGGGTCTGACGCTTTTCGGCACCAGCTCCAACAATTCGCCGCTGCCGCCGGTTCCGCTCAACAAGCAGGCAGGCGATTCCTTTCATCTTCACCTGTTTTGGTCTGTAGAGAATCGCCTGGAGGTATATGTGGATGGCATCCATGTGGGATTTCTTGAGGATGTAGCCCGTATTCGCCAGCTTTCCACTACCATCGGTGCCTACGTGGTGGACATTGTCCGCGGAACTCCGATGCCGGAAGGGGAGGAGACCCAGGTGCTGCACGCCAACCACACGGTCTCGGTGATGGATGAGGTGGATGTAGACGCGCTGCTGGCCCTGACCGCATATGTCCCGCCGGCAGAGGTCTTCCTGCCGATGGGGGACGTCATTGTGGATGGACAGCCGGAGCCCGAACTGGCCGTTACCCAGCGCGGCAGCGGCGGGTTGCGGTATGGCGCGGCCTGGAATCTGGAGCAGAAAACGCTTTGGCTGTCTCTGGAAGCCCGGGGGACGACAGAGATCGATCTTTCGGTCGGCTTTGCCCAGGGGACGGTGGATTGCGCGGCCGGCACCATAACCGGAATCGAGGGAGCCAGCGTAGCCATAGCCGGGCATATTGCGGAAATTGCAATTCCCATCGAGCGTCTGGCGCTTGCCTTTGACGGCGCGTACATTTATACCCCCTTCCGGATAGAGGTTGCCGGCGAGCAGGCGGGGGATGCCGAGGGCAATCTGTTCTTTACCGGCAAAACCATATTTGCCGGCCATACCTCGGGCGGCACCAAGCTGCCGGAGGGGGGAACCTTCCTCAAAACAACCGATTTCAGCGGGTTCCACGGTTCCCTGACCGACGAGAACGGCGTGATTCATATGACCGATACCTATTCGGCCGAAACAGCCGAAAATGCCAAATCCCGGATCTATGCCATTCTGTACCGGCTGCCGGATCTGATCAATTCGCTGCACCGCGACTATTCCTTCCGGTTTGAGCTGTGCGTCAACAACCTCCCGGAGGTTGAGAGCTGGGGGTATGAAACCGCCATCGGAGGTCCGGCCAATCCCGGCCGCATCACCATTTTCGCGGCGCGCGGGCTTGCCTCCAACCAGGTGATTACCGCCAACATTTATCATACCGCGCAGGGACTGGTGTTTGTGGCCAACGCTCCCACCGCGGCCTATCAGGATACCGAGGACAAATATGAGTCGGTGCCGCTGGGCAAGCAGCTGGGGGATCGCTTTACCCTGGAGCTGTACTGGACCGAGGCGGGCGACCTGACCGTTTCGGTGGACGGAGCTGCCCTGCACACCTTTGTCAATGTAACCGAAACCCGGGCCAAGGTGGTGGACGACGGAGGCTTTTCCTTCAACACGTACCGCGAAACCGTGCTCCAGGAGGGGGAGGGAATTGACGTGGAATACGGCAACATTGCCCTTGCCTATGTGGCCGATTTTGATATGGAGGCCCTGGCTGCGCTTTCCACGGTTGAGGTGATTCTCCCGGGGCAGGGGGATGAGACCCCCGGCGGGGATGACGAAGGGGATGATGGCGACGATCCCGGCTCGGATGAACAGGAGCAGCCGGGGGAGCAGAGCACCGACGGCGCAGGCGCCGACACATCCGCCCCGGGCGGCGACGCCCAGACCGACCCGGCGCCCGCAGATGACAAGGGCTGCCGGTCCGCCGCCGGCACAGGGCTGATGCTCCTGATGGCTGCGGCGGCCGGAACGGCGCTGATTGGGAAGAGAAAACCCGATTGAGCGCTCCCCGCGGGCGTCAGGCAGCGCCGCGTGATTCATCCGTCAGGCCGATTGGCGATTCACTTTGATATTTTTCCGCTATTTGGAAAGAACGCGGAAGTCATCCGTCAGGAGAATTCAGATATGTTTTGTCCACAAATTGCATCGTTTGTACCTTACCAAAACCGGGAGGTGCTGGATCGGGTCCGCCGCCTGAGCGGAAAGGAGCTGGAGCGGCACGCCAATCCGGCCTTTCGGATTCGCATTGTATCGGACGCCACTGCCATATGGGTTGCCGACATGGTGGCCCGGATTCAGGAGAGCGACCGCCTGAACCGGCGCTGTACCATGATTTTGCCCAACCCCTGCCCGGTGGTGTATGAATCGGTGGCGGAGGTCATCAATCTGCTGCGCATCCAGTGCCGCAATCTGCATGTATTTACCATGGACGAATGGGCGGACGAACAGGGAAATGTGGCGCCGCCGGATTACCGCGCCGGGTTTACCTATTCTCAGCTGAAATATTTTTATGGGAAAATCGACCCGGAACTGCGGATGCCGCTGAACCAGATCCATTATCCCACAACCCGCAACATCCGGGATTATTCCAGACTCCTGGAAGAGGCCGGAGGCGCCGACGTCTGCTATTCCGGCCCCGGCTGGAGCGGACATATCGCCTTTATCGACCCGCAGACGCCCGAATTCGGTCAGCCCGATGTAGAGACGTTTATGCGGATGGAATCCCGTATTGTCACATTGCACCCGATGACGGTGATGCAGAATTCGCTTCATGGCGTATTCGGGCAGAGCGGGGACCTTGCCGTGGTCCCCTCTCATGCGGCTACCATCGGGCCGGTTGATGTTGTCCGCGCCCGCACACGTGTGGAAATTCACGGTCTGACAACCGGAGGCTCGTTTTCTTCCTGGCAGCGCATGGTTTCGCGATTGATTCTGCACGGGGAGGTCACGCCGCTGGTCCCGGCTTCCATCCTGCAATTGCTGCCCACCAATGTTTATGTCAGCGAAGAAATAGCAAAACCAATTGTCTGTATGGAAAGGGCGGGGTATTGATGCCGCAGTCCGTGCGGTATGCGGTATACGGGCGGGCCTGTCTGCCGGATGGACTGCATCCGGACTGGGTGATCGGAGTAGAGGACGGCGTCATCGGGCTTTCTGCTCCGGCAGCATCGATACAGGCAGAAAACTGGCTGCATGGGCTTCCGGACGGTGTGCTGCGGCGGTGCGATCCCGAACAGATATTGGCTCCTGCTTTTGTGGATATCCATTGCCATGCGGGGGGCGGTTATATGGCGTATGAAAATCCGGCGGCTGTGATGCGGTATCATCGTGCGCACGGAACTGCGGCCATGCTGCAAACGCTTTATCGGGATATCGGCGTTGACGGAATGCTGCGCGGAATCGGACGCATTGCACAGGCAATGCGGGAAGAGCAGGGAATTCTGGGGGTTCATCTCGAAGGGCCGTACCTCAATCCTGCACTGGGAAGTATGGCGGGGTTTGCGCTCAGCCCCGATCCCGCCGTATACAACCGCTTGCTGCAGCACGGCGTTGTGCGGATGTGTACCTTTGCCCCGGAGCTGGAGGGGGCGGAAGCGCTTTGCCGCGCGCTGGCGTCGCGCGGGATTGTACCCGCAATCGGTCATTCGGCCGCCGGACGCCGGTTTGTGCGGCGCGCTGTCGAGGCCGGCGCCCGGGTGGTTACCCACGTGTTCAATGCCAGCGGACATAGCGAGGGAAACGTGCCGCGGGGCACCCGCCCGTTCGGCTTTGATGAGGCGTGCTTGCTGGAGGATGCGCTGTGGTATGAATTCATCTGCGATTCCGGCGGGCTGCATGTCCGGCATGATGGGATCCGCCTTCTGGAAAAAACCGTCGGTCTGCACCGGATGGTGGCAATCACCGATTGCTGCGGGGAATGGCAGGGCGAAGATGTGAATTTCCGGAACGGGGAGTTGATGGGCAGCTGTATGTGTATGCAGCATGTTGCCCGCAATTTGCTGCATATGGGCTACTCGCTTCCGCAAATTTTCCGGCTGACATCCTATCAGCCGGCCTGCGCCATCGGCGTGCAGCATCTTGTCGGATCCCTGCTGCCCGGACGTCAGGCCAACCTGCTGCTTACAGACCCCGGATTGGAGCAGATAGAGCTGCTGTGAAATGAGTTCCCGCCGTTGGAGAAGACCTTGGATGGCCCCGCCTGATAAGAGTCCCACCATAGGAGAAGACCTTGGAGGGACCCGCCTAGGAAGGCTCCCCCGGGCGGTACAGACCGGGCAACTTCTTGCATCTTTTCCGTCATGCATCGCAAGCCGTCTCGGCAATAGGGGTAACTATTGCCATCAACGGTTTACTCGCCTGACGAAAAATCTGCTTCGGATTTACCCGGTCCGTCCCACCCGGTGAAGCCTTTCGGAGAGGCCGGTCCCTCGGGGGCCTCCCCCGGTGCCTTCCCCGGCCACCGCCCGCCTGTTTGGAAAATCGCCAATGACAGCGTCCCGCCGGCGGGCGGCAGCCGGGGAAGGCTTCTTTGGGGAGGTGCGCAAAAAAATAAGAGCTTATCGCCATACAAAGCGATTTGCCCTGCATACCAGGAAACCGGACAGCCGCCATGGGTTGCCCGGTTTTTGATGGTATGGGTGTATTCCTATGTAACATATCAGCTGCTGCCCTTGCTTTTTGACTGGCCACTGACCATTGGGTCCTGCCCACCGCTCACTGTTCATTGCTCACGGCTCATTACCAATTGTTTTGCTCGCGGGGGCCTTTCATTT
>CALWQR010000033.1 GCA_944383705.1 uncultured Clostridia bacterium | reverse complement strand
GCAATCCGCCGAATCTTCAAAAGAGGCGCGCACTTCTTCTCTTCCGCGCCCAGCTGCAAACATTATAAACCCTGCCGCCCCCAAAAGAAATTCCCCGGCGCGGGCCCCCAGGCGTACCGTATTTGCAAATACAGTACGCAAAAATGGGGGCCTGCGCCGGGGAAGGTCTCGCCGGGGGGAGACCCCCGAGAGACCGGCCTCACCAAAAAGCTTCGCCGGGCGAGCGGGGGTTATCTGACCAAACATTCCGGAATGATGCTGCCCATCCACGCCGGCCCGCAGCTGCCGGGCAATCCGCCGAATCTTCAAAAGAGGCGCGCACTTCTTCTCTTCCGCGCCCAGCTGCAAACATTATAAACCCTGCCGTCCCCAAAAGAAATTCCCCGGCGCAGGCCCCCGGGCATACCGTATTTGCAATACAGTATGCAATCATCGGGGGTCTGCGCCGGGGAAGGTCTCGCCGGGGGAGGCTTGGAGGGACCGGCCTCTCCTCAAGAGGCGGGTCTCTCCAAGGTCTTCTTCTCTGGCGAAGCTCTTCCTCCCGGGGGGCCTGCGCCGGGGAAGGTCTCGCCGGGGGAGGCCCCCGAGAGACCGGCCTCACCAAAAAGCTTCACCGGGCGAGCGGGGGTTATCTGACCAAACATTCCGGAATGATGCTGCCCATCCACGCCGGCCCGCAGCTGCCGGGCAATCCGCCGAATCTTCAAAAGAGGCGCGCACTTCTTCTCTTCCGCGCCCAGCTGCAAACATTATAAACCCTGCCGCCCCCAAAAGAAATTCCCCGGCGCGGGCCCCCAGGCGTACCGTATTTGCAAATACAGTACGCAAAAATGGGGGCCCGCGCCGGGGAAGGTCTCGCCGGGGGAGGCTTGGAGGGACCGGCCTCTCCTTAAGAGGCGGGTCCCTCCAAGGTCTTTCCCAACGGTGGGAATCTTACTCCGCGTCGGTGGGTTCCTTTTTGGTAGCGGGCTTTTTGGCGGCAGGCTTTTTCTCCTGCGCGCCGTCGGCCGCATCGGCGGCTGCCACCTTCTTGGCGGCGGGCTTTTTGGCGACAGGCTTCTTCTCCTGCGCGCCGTCGGCCGCATCGGCGGCTGCCGCCTTCTTGGCGGCGGGCTTTTTGGCGGCAGGCTTCTTCTCCTGCGCGCCGTCAGCCGCATCGGCGGCTGCCGCCTTCTTGGTGGCGGGCTTCTCGGCGCCGTCGGCAGCCTTCAGGGCAGCGGGCTTAGCGGCTGCCTTTTTGGCGGTTGAGCGGGAACCCTTTTTGGCGGGCTTTTTGTCGTCATCGGCGGGCGCGACAGCCGAGGCGTCTGCCTCCACCAGCATCACAAGCGCCATTTCGGCAGCGTCCCCTCTGCGGGGACCCAGCTTGTAAATGCGGGTATAGCCGCCGTTGCGCTCGGCGTAGCCGGGGGCAATTTCGCTGAACAGCTTGCTGACAACATCCTCCTTGGTGATATATGCAAGGGCCGCGCGGCGGCTGGCCAGGGTGTTCTTTTTGCCAAGCGTAATCATTTTTTCTGCCATGGAACGGACTTCCTTCGCCCGGGTGAGCGTGGTTTCAATCTGTCCGTTTTCCAGCAGCAGGGTGACCATGCCGCGCAGCATTGCAATGCGGTGCGCGGTGGGTCTGCCGAGTTTTCTTGTTCCGGGCATTTGTATTCCCTCCTTCTGCTGTATACGATAAGTTTCGATGCAAACTGAAATTCCGACGGATTCTTACTCTTCTTCTCTCCTGAGGTCCAGCCCCAGCGAATGGAGCTTGGCAATGACTTCCTCAAGAGACTTCTTGCCGAGGTTGCGGACTTTGATCATGTCCTCCTCGGTACGGTTGATCAGATCCTCCACCGTGTCAATGCCCGCGCGCTTCAGGCAATTGAAGCTGCGCACGGACATGTCAAGTTCCTCAATGGTCATCTCAAGGACCTTTTCCTTAATGGTTTCTTCTCTTTCCACCATAATCTCTGCCTTCTTTGCTTCATCCGACAAATCCACAAACAAGTTGAGATGCTCGTTGAGAATCTTGGCGCCCAGCGAAATCGCTTCCCTTGCGGTAATCGTTCCGTTGGTCAGAATTTCGAGAGTAAGTTTATCATAATCCGTGATGTTGCTGCCCACGCGGGTATTGTCCACCGTGTACTTGACATTGTACACCGGGGTATAAATCGAGTCGGTGTAAATGGTGCCGATGGGGGCCGAGGCGGTCACGCCCAGGCTCTGGGTGTGCAGCTGTTTGTTCCTCTCCTGAGAAACGTATCCCCGCCCGTGTGCAAAGGTCAGCTCCATATAAAAGCGGTCGTTCTCGCCCACGGTGGCAATGTGGTGCTCGGGGTTGAGGATTTCAAGGTCGGCGTCCTGCTTGATGTCGCCCGCCGTCACATCCCGCTCGCCGGTCACGTCAATCACGACGGTTTTGGGGCCGGCGCCGTGCAGCTTGGCGGTGATGCCCTTGACGTTCAGCACGATCTCGGTGACATCCTCCCGCACGCCGGGAATTGTGGAGAACTCGTGCAGCACGCCGTCGATTTTGATGCTGGTCACCGCGACGCCCGGCAGAGAGCTGAGCATAACCCTGCGCAGAGAATTGCCCAACGTGGTGCCGTATCCGCGTTCCAGCGGCTCGACAATGAAAACGCCGTGTGAGCCGTCTTCGCTCAGATCGTTTACGAATATATTGGGCTTTTCAATCTCAATCATTCCAAATAAAACCTCCTTATTCAATTATTATTTCGGCCTGCAGGTCTGATACGGCCGTCCGGAGCCCGGAAAACCGCATCGGTTTGGAACGTGTCGGTATTACTTGGAATAGAGCTCGACGATCAGCTGCTCGTTGAAATCGAAGTCCACGTCTTCTCTTGTGGGGAGCGCAACCACCTTGGCGGTGAAGGCATCGGCCTTGACGTCCAGCCACTTGGGAGCGGTGTGCGTAGCGGCGTCCTCGGCAAGCGCCTTGAACTTGACCGACGCGCGGCTGGTCTCCTTGACGGCAATCACATCGCCGGCCTTGACAATCAGCGAGGGGATGTTCACCTTTTTGCCGTTGAGCGTGAAGTGGCCGTGCAGCACCAGCTGACGCGCCTCCTTGTGCGACGAGGCAAAGCCCATTCTGTACACCACATTGTCCATGCGGCGCTCCAGCAGGCAAAGCAGGTTTTCACCGGTCATGCCCTCGCGGCGGTCGGCCTCCTCAAAATAGTTGCGGAACTGGCTTTCCAGCACGCCATAGTATCTTCTGGTCTTCTGCTTTTCGCGCAGCTGCATTCCGTACTCGCGCATTTTCTTGTTCGCGGCGCCATGCTGGCCCGGGACCGTGCTTCTGCGGTCGAGCGCGCATTTGCCGGAGGTGCAGCGGTCGCCCTTGAGGAAGAGCTTGGTGCCTTCTCTGCGGCACAGTCTGCATACAGGTCCTGTATATCTTGCCATAATGTTTTCTTACCTCCACCAAAAATTAAACACGTCTGCGCTTGGGCGGTCTGCAGCCGTTGTGCGGAATCGGTGTGACGTCCTTGATCAGGGTAATCTGCAGCCCGACGGTTTCCAGCGCGCGGATGGCCGACTCACGCCCGGCCCCGGGTCCCTTGACATAGACCTCAACGGTTTTCAGGCCGTGGTCCACCGCGGCTCTGGCTGCGGCCTCGGAGGCCGACTGCGCGGCGTACGGAGTGGATTTTCTGGAGCCCTTGAAGCCGAGCTCACCGGCCGAAGCCCAGGAAATCGCATTGCCCTCCACATCGGAAATGGTGACAATGGTATTGTTGAAGGTCGCCTGAATGTGAACGGCGCCTTTTTCGATATTCTTTCTCTCGCGGCGCTTTTTGACAACCTTTTTCGGTGCAACTTTTGCCATGTTCTATGCCACTCCTTTACTTCTTCTTGTTTGCAATGGTCTTTGCGGGACCTTTGCGGGTTCTTGCGTTGGTCTTGGTTCTCTGCCCGCGCACGGGGAGACCCTTTCTGTGGCGGATGCCGCGGTAGCAGTTGATTTCCACCATTCTCTTGATGTTCATCGCCACATTGCGGCGCAGGTCGCCTTCCACAGTATAGGAGTTTTCAATCTCGTCACGGAGCTTTGCCACTTCTTCCTCGGTCAGATCCTTTGCCCGGGTATCGGGATTGATACCGGTTTTGGCAAGGATGTCGTTTGCGCTCTTGCGCCCGATCCCGTAGATATAGGTCAGGGCAATTTCCACGCGCTTGCTGTTCGGAATATCAACGCCAGCTATACGAGCCATTCTGTTTCTTCACCTCTCTGTTGATTTTTTCGCTTGACCACACTGCCTCAACCCTGCCGCTGCTTGTGCTTGGGGTTCTCGCAGATTACCATGATCTTGCCCTTTCTCTTGATGATCTTGCATTTTTCGCAGATCTTCTTGACGGATGGTTTCACCTTCATTGTCTCTACCATACCTTTCTTGCTGAATTTGGGGTTGCCCCGTTGCCCGGTGCCCCGGAGCTTATTTTGCCCGCCACGTGATGCGCCCCTTGGTCAGATCGTAAACCGAGACCTCCAGGGTGACGCGATCCCCCGGCAGAATTCTGATATAGTTCATGCGCAGCTTCCCGGAAATGTGGGCAGTGACCATATGTCCGTTCGGCAGTTTGACCAGAAAGCAAGCGTTGGGCAGGGCCTCAACCACTACGCCTTCAAACTCAATGACATCATCCTTCTGTGCCAGAATAATCCCTCCTCACCTTACTCCGTGAACGACTAAAAGCCTGGTTCCACTTGGGTTAAAATCAGTACCCCGTCGCTTGTCAGCGCCACGGTGTTCTCGTAATGCGCCGAAAGGCTGCCGTCCATTGTCTTTACGGTCCAGCCGTCCGGCAGCTCCCGTACCTCAAAGCCGCCCGCGTTGACCATCGGCTCGATGGCAAGCGTCATGCCTGCGCACAGCCGGATGCCCCGGCCGGGCGTGCCGTAATTGGGGACGTCCGGCGGCTCGTGCATATCGGTGCCGATGCCGTGCCCCACATACCGCCGGACGGTGCTGAAGCCATTGGCAACCACCAGGGCGTCGATCGCGTGACCGATGTCCCCCAGCCGGTTGCCGGCCTTCAGCTGCTCCACCCCGGCCCAGAAGCTGTCCCGTGTCACCCGCATCAGCCGCTCGGCCTCCTCGCTCACCCGCCCGACCGGGAGAGTGCGCGCCGAATCGCCGACGTAGCCGTGATAGGTGGCACCGGTGTCGATTTTGACAATGTCGCCCTCTCGCAGAATCCGGTCCCGGGAGGGAATCCCGTGGATGACCTCATCGTTGATGCTGATGCAGGCGCTGGCAGGAAAGCCGCCGTACCCCAGGAATGTGGGGGTCGCGCCGCAGCGCTCGATATACCGGCGGATCACCAGGTCAAGCTCATACGTGCTGACGCCGGGCTTTACCGCGTCCCGGGCGGCCAGCAGGGCCTCCCCGGTGATGCGGCCCGCGTCCTTCATTGCCGTAATCTGCGCGGAATTTTTCAGGTGAATCATGTGTGCTTACGCCTCAAACCGGCGCAGGGCGCCAAGGACCAGCGCGGTGGTATCGGCCACCTCTTCCTGTCCCTGCACGGTAAGAAGCAGCCCGCGGGAGGAATAGTACTCCTTGAGCGGCTCGGTCTGCGCATGGAAGGTGGCAAGCCGGCGGCGCACGGTTTCCTCGGCGTCGTCATCCCGGATATACAGGGCGGCGCCGCACTTGTCGCACACGCCCTCGGTCTTCGGGGGCTTGTAGGTCACATGGTAAGAGGCTCCGCAGGAGCAGACCCTGCGTCCGCTCATGCGCTCCACAATTTTTTCGTCCGGCACCTCCAGGCTCAGCACCACATCGATGCGAATGCCCATCGCGTCCAGTGCCTCGGCCTGGGGAATCGAGCGCGGAAAGCCGTCCAGGATAAAGCCGTTGCGGCAGGCGTCGGAGGCGAGATAATCCCGGATGATTCCGATCACAACCTCGTCGGGCACCAGCCGGCCGGCGTCCATGTAGGACTTTGCCGCCTTGCCCATCTCGGTCCCCTCCTGGATAGCCTTGCGCAGGATATCCCCGGTGGCAATGGCCGGGATGCCGTAGCGCTCGGAAATCTTTTCGGATTGGGTACCCTTCCCCGCTCCGGGGGCTCCCAGTAAAATCAGGTTCATAGCATGGGTCCTTTCTCGGTTGGAATCAGTCAAGGAAGCCTTTGTAGTTGCGCAGCTTCATCTGCGCCTCAATCGTGCGCACGGTTTCCAGCACCACGCCCACCACAATCAGCAGCGAGGAGCCGCTGAAGGCCAGCGAGGAGAAGGAGGGGACCAGCGCGCCGATGACCATCGGCACACCCGCAATCACCGCCAGGAACACAGCCCCGATGGTGGTCACGCGGTTGAGGTGCTTTTTGATATACGCAGCGGTCTCGGTTCCCGAGCGGTAGCCCTTGATGGAGCCGCCATTGCTCTTGATGTTGTTCGCCACTTCGATGGGATTGAAGGAAATCATAATGTAGAAGTAGGAGAACGCGAAAATCAGAACAAAGTAAATCAGGATATACGCCGGCGTACCGGTGCCCAGGTAGTTGGTTACAAATTTGTTGAAGCCGTTGGTGCTGCTGAAGAAGCCCGCAATCGTTGGCAGAATCGAGACAATCGAGCTGGCGAAGATGATGGGCATCACGCCGGCCATGTTCATCTTCAGCGGGAGATTGCTGGACTGGCCGCCGTACATCTTGCGGCCGACCACCTTTTTGGCGTACTGGATGCGGATGCGCTCCTCGGAGTTGGTGAACCACACCACCAGTCCCACCACAACCACCGACAGAACCAGCGACAGCACAAACTCAAAGATGCCCAGAGCCAGCTGCCAGCCCTCCAGCCAGTCGCCGCGGCTGTCCTGCATCATGGCAATCATGGAGTTGAGCATGGCGCCGCCGCGCGAGATGATGTTGGCGAACAGAATGATGGAAACGCCGTTGCCGATGCCGTGCTCGTTGATGCGCTCGGCCAGCCACATGATAATCGAGGCGCCGGCGCACAGGCAGAGCACCATCACCGCCATGGCAAACCAGTACATACCGCCGTTGCTGGAGGAAACCAGCAGCAGCCCGTAGGAGCTGAGCAGCTGCACATAGCCATAGGCCGTAATCAGCGCCAGCGCTACCGTGAGAATGCGGGTGATTTTGTTGATTTTCTGCTTGCCCTCATCGCCGTCCTTTGCCATCTCACCCAGCTTCGGAATGGCAATCTGCAGCAGCTGCATCACAATCGATGCGGTGATATACGGTGACACCGAGAGTGCAAACAGCGACGCCTGCTCGAACGCGCCGCCCGAGAACAGGTTGATCATGCCGAACAGACCCGAGGTCAGCCCGCTGATCTGCGCGTTGGACTGGATGGCGTCGGTATCGACAAACGGAACGTAGAGATTCGCGCCGATGCGGTAGAGCAGGATAATCATCAGCGTGAACAGCATCTTTTTGCGCAGGTCGGGAATCTTCCACGCATTGGAAAAGGTCTGCAACAGATCGTTGCCGGCAAACCACTTGCCGATGCGGGTGAAGACATTGCCGCTCCTGCGGGGCTGAGCCGCGGCGCCGGAGCCTGGATTGTTTGCCTTCATCCGTTAGCCCTCCTCTGCCTGACCGCCTGCCGCCTCAATCTTCGCCTTGGCTGCGGCCGAAAAAACCGCGGCCTTCACCGTCAGCTTTTTGGTCAGCTCGCCGTTGCCCAGGACCTTCAGTCCGTCCAGGGGCTTGCGGACCAGGCCGGCGGCACGGAGCATCTCCATGTCCACCACGGTGCCGTCCACAAACCGGTTGAGGTCCTTCACATTGACAATCGCGTATCTGGTGGCAAAATTGTAATTGTTGAAACCTCTTTTGGGATGCTGTCTGTAAATCGGGAACTGGCCGCCCTCAAAGCCGGGGCGCACCCCGCCTCCCGAGCGGGCGTTCTGCCCCTTGTGGCCCTTGCCGGCGGTTTTGCCGTTGCCCGAGCCGGTGCCTCTGCCCTTGCGCCAGGCAGCCTTTGCGGCCCCCTTGGCGGGTGCAAGTTCATGAAGTTTCATCTGCGGTTCCCTCCTTATGCGTTATCCACGGTTTCCACCGTGACCAAGTGGGCCAGGACCTTCACTTTTCCGGCAAGCACCGCATCGTCCGCGTGGAGAATGCTGTCGCCCACTCGCTTCAGGCCCAGGGAGTAGGCCGTGGCCTTCTGGTTGGGCTTGGCGCCGATCAGGCTCTTTTTCAGTATGACTTTTTTCATTGTCCGCACCTCCCTCAGGCCTTGACCTGCTCAACCGGGATGTCGCGGATCTTCGCAACCTCCTCGGCCGTGCGCAGCTCTTTGAGCCCCTCCATGGTCGCCTTGACCACGTTGGTGGGGTTGTTGGAGCGCAGGCACTTGGCACGGATGTTCTTGATGCCGGCGGCCTCCAGCACCATGCGGACCTTGCCGCCCGCGATGATACCGGTACCGGGCGCGGCAGGCTTGAGCAGCACCTTGCCGGCGCCGAACACGCCAATCACCTGATGCGGGATAGACGTGCCCTTGATGGACACGGCAACCATGTTCTTCTTTGCGTCCTCAATTCCCTTGCGGATGGCCTCGGGGACCTCCGCGGCCTTGCCCAGGCCCACGCCCACGTGACCGGCGCCGTCGCCAACCACCATCAGCGCGGCAAAGCGCGCAATGCGGCCGCCCTTGACGGTTTTGGACACGCGGTTCAGGGAGATGAGCTGTTCCTTGAGATCCTGCTCGGCGGGATTAAATTTATCAGCCATGTTTTCCTCCAAAATATTCAATAAACATAAAGTTTGTTGAACAGTGTATAAACCGAAGTCAGAACTTCAGGCCGCCCTCGCGGGCGCCCTCCGCCAGCTCCGATACACGTCCGTGATACAGGTAACCGCCGCGGTCGAAGACCACCTCGGTAATGCCCTGCGCAATCGCCTTCTGCGCGATTGTCTTGCCGATTTCCCGCGCGGCGGCCTTGTTGCCGCCGTTGCCGGTAAAGCCGGAGCCGAAAGTGGAAGCGCTCACCAGCGTCACGCCCTTGACATCGTCGATGATCTGCGCGCTGATGTTCGCGTTGGAGCGATACACAGCCAGGCGGGGACGCTCGGCAGTACCGGAAATCTTTGCTCTGACTCTCCTGTGTCTCTTCAGGCGGGCCTTGTTTGCATCCTTTCTTGATACCATTTCACTTCACTCCTTTCTCTTTATTTGCCCTTGCCGGTCTTACCGGCCTTGCGGCGGATCCGCTCGTCGGTGTACTTCACACCCTTGCCGTGGTAGGGCTCGGGCGGACGCTTGCCGCGAATGACAGCCGCCATCTGCCCCACCTTCTGCTTGTCAATGCCCTTGACAATGATGGTGTTGGCGTCCGGCACATCATAGGTGATGCCGTCTCCCTCGGCAATGCAGAACTTTGCCTGGGGCAGACCGGTGGAAAGCAGCGAGTGTCCCAGATACAGCTGGATGGTTTTGCCCTGCTTGACCACCTTGTAGCCCACGCCGACAATCTCCAGCTTTTTCGAAAAGCCCTCGGTCACGCCCACCACCATGTTGTGCAGCAGCGCGCGGGTCAGGCCGTGCAGGCTCTTGTCCTGCTTTTCGTCAGTGGGGCGGGACACCAGCACGGTGTTCCCCTCCACGGCAATCGTCATACGGGGGCTGAACCGCTCGGTCAGCTCGCCCAGCTTGCCCTTTACGGTCACCACATTGCCGTCGGCAACGGTAACGGCTACGCCGGCCGGAAGCTCGATCGGCATTCTTCCAATTCTTGACATTTCAGATACCTCCCGTTCCGATTACCACACAAACGCCAGGACCTCGCCGCCCACATTGAGCGCGCGCGCCTTTTTGCCGGTCATAATGCCCTTGGATGTGGAAACAATCGCAATTCCCAGGCCGTTCATAACGCTGGGCATATCCTCGCAGCTGGCGTAAATCCGCAGACCGGGCTTGGAGACCCGGCGGATGCCGCGAATCACCTTCTGCCGGCCGCTCAGATACTTCAGGGTAATGCGGATGATGCCCTGCTTGCCGTCGTCAATCACCTGGAAGGACTTGACATAGCCCTCCTCCACCAGGATCCGGGCGATGGCCTTTTTCATATTGGATGCCGGGATATCCACAGTCGGATGCTTTGCGTTGTTCGCATTCCGGATTCTGGTGAGCATATCGGCAATCACGTCTGACATTTGCATATTTCAAATTCCTCCTTATGCAAGTTTGGTTTCTTGCTGCCGCGCACGGCGCGGCGGCGTATCGGCGGTTAAACCCTTCTGCCCTGCGGCGCCCCGGTTTCCTGCCGATAAGTGGGGGTTTTTTGCTGTTGCGGAAGATCGATTACCACGAAGCCTTCTTCACGCCCGGAATCTCGCCCTTGTAGGCAAGGTTGCGGAAGCAGATGCGGCAGATCCCGTATTTGCGGAGATAAGCGTGAGGGCGTCCGCAGATTTTGCAGCGATTGTAGGCTCTCGTGGAGAACTTCGGCGCTCTCTGCTGTTTGAGAATCATGGACTTCTTTGCCATCGTTTGTTACCTCCTGATTATTTCGAGAACGGAGCGCCGAACAGGGTCAGCAGCTCGCGCGCCTCGTCGTCGGTCAGCGCGGTTGTGACAAAGCAGATGTCCATCCCGCGGATTTTTTCCACCTTATCGTAATCGATTTCGGGGAAAATCAGCTGTTCCTTCAGGCCCAGGGCGTAGTTGCCGCGGCCGTCGAAGGCGTTGGGGTTGATGCCCTTGAAGTCGCGCACCTTGGGCAGCGCGAAGTTGAAGAGTCTGTCCATAAACTCATACATTCTCTCGCCGCGCAGCGTCACCTTGGCGCCAATCTTCATTCCCTGGCGGATCTTGAAGTTCGCCACCGACTTCTTGGCATAGGTGGGCACCGCCTTCTGGCCCGAAATGGTGGCCAGGTCGCGCAGCACCGCGTCCAGCGCCTTGGAGTTGTCCTTGGCGTCGCCCACGCCCACGTTGATGACAATCTTGTCAAGCTTGGGAATCTGCATCACGCTCTTGTAAGCGAATTTCTTCATGAGGGCAGGCGCAATCTCGGCCTTGTAAAGTTCCTTCAGTCTTGCCATGTCTGCCGCCTCCTCACTTCAGCTCCGGGTAGCCGCACTGTCTGTGCGCCGCCACGCGGGTTACCGTTCTCTTCTTTTTGCCGTTCTCTTCGGTCACGCTGACCTTTTTCATCACGCGCGCCGCTTTGCCGCACTGGGGGCAGATCAGCGCCACGTTCGAGGCGTAAATCGCGCCCTCGGCGTCCACAATGCCGCCCGACTCACCCTGCCGGCGGGGCTTGACGTGCTTGTGAATGATGTTCACACCCTTCACAATCACCTTGCCCTCCTCGGGGGAGACCGCCAGCACCTCTCCGATTACTCCCTTGTCATCGCCGGAGAGAACCACAACGTTGTCGCCTTTTTTGATGTGCAATGCTGCCATTGTTCTGACCTCCTTCAAAGCACTTCGGGAGCCAGAGAAAGAATCTTGAGGTATTCCTTCTCGCGGAGCTCTCTTGCAACCGGCCCGAAAATACGGGTCCCTCTCGGGGTCTTATCCTCGCGGATGATGACCGCCGCGTTCTCATCGAATTTGATATAAGAGCCGTCGGCTCTCTTCATGCCGTGCACGGTGCGCACGACCACCGCCTTGACCACGTCGCCCTTTTTGACCACGCCGCCCGGGGCCGCCTTTTTCACCGCGCAGACAACCACGTCGCCGATATTCGCATATCTGCGGCCGGTGCCGCCCAGGACCCTGATGCACATCAGCTCCTTGGCGCCGGTGTTGTCGGCAACCTTCATCAAAGACTGCTGCTGAATCACTTGTTTTTCCTCCTACTGTTTCGATACGCTACGACGTATCTACTATTCGAATCGGTGAATTTGAATCGGTCGGGCGGGCTTATTTCGCCTTCTCGACGATTTCGACAACGCGCCATCTCTTGGTTTTGGAAAGCGGTCTTGTCTCCATCAGCCTGACCTTGTCTCCCACGCCGCAGGAGTTGTTGTCGTCCTGCGCGTGCAGCTTCAGGGTTCTCTTCACAATTTTGCCGTACAGCGGGTGCTTGACGTTGTCCTCAATGGCAACCACAACGGTTTTGTCCATCTTGTCGCTGACCACCACGCCCACTCTGGTTTTTCTCAGTGCTCTTTCTTCTGCCATGGCTTATGCCTCCTTCTTCATTTCCTGAAGGACCGTCATCACACGGGCAATGTCGTGCTTCACTTCGGTCATTTTGTGAGGGTTATCAAGCTGATTGATGGCATGCTGGAAGCGGAGATTGAAGAGCTCGGCCTTCAGGTCCTTGAGCTTGCTCTCCAGCTCCTCAGCAGACATGGTTCTGAGTTCTGCTGCTTTCATGGATTACCCCTCCTTTTTGGAAATGAACTTTGTCTTAATGGGAAGTTTGTGGCCCGCAAGACGCATGGCTTCCTTTGCCACATCCTCGGCAACGCCGTCCATCTCAAACAGGACCCGGCCCGGCTTGACCACGGCAACCCAGTACTCGGGAGAGCCCTTACCGGAGCCCATTCGGGTTTCGGCCGGCTTCTCGGTAATCGGCTTATCCGGGAAAATTTTGATCCAGACCTGGCCGCCGCGGCGGATATAACGGGTCATGGCGATACGGGCAGCCTCAATCTGGTTGCTGGTGATCCAGGCGGGCTCCAGCGCGACCAGTCCATACGAGCCGTTGCTGATGGTGGTCCCGCGCGAGGCCTTGCCCTTCAGTCTGCCGCGCTGCACACGGCGGAACTTGACTCTTTTCGGCATTAACATAATTTACCTTGCGCCTCCTTCTTTCGGAGTTCTCTCTCTGCGCTCACCGCGGCCCTCGCGCCGGTCGGGACGGCCGCCCTCGCGGCGGTCTCCTCTGCGGCCGTCGCGGCGGTCGCCTCTGCGCTCACCGCGGCCCTCGCGGCGGTCATGTCTCTGGTTGCTGCCCGGGCGGTTGACCTCGTTGAGAATCTCGCCCTTGTAGATCCAGACCTTGACGCCGATCTTCCCGTAGGTGGTGCTGGCCTCGGCAAAGCCGTACTCAATGTCGGCGCGCAGGGTCTGCAGGGGAATGGTGCCCTCGTGATAGTGCTCGCTGCGCGCGATCTCGGCGCCGCCCAGACGCCCGCCGCAGTTGATTTTGATGCCCTTGGCGCCCAGCCGCATGGTGTTGCGGATGGCCATCTTCATGGCGCGGCGGAAGGCCACGCGCCCCTCCAGCTGCCGGGCAATGTTCTCGGCAACCAGCTGCGCGTCCAGATCCGGCTGGCGGATTTCCACCACGTTCAGCGAGACCGGCATCTTGACCATCTTCTCCAGCTGCACGCGGTACTTTTCAATCTCAACGCCGCCCTTGCCGATGACCAGGCCCGGCTTTGCGCAGTGCACAAACACGCGCACCCGGTGGCCGTCGCGCTCGATTTCCACCTTGGAAATGCCGGCGTCATACAGCTCTTTTTTCAGGAATTTTCTGACGTTGTAGTCGGAAACAAGGGTGTCCCCGAAGACTTCATCCTTCACATACCATCTCGAATCCCAGTTTTTGATGATTCCCACTCTCAGGCCGTGGGGGTTGACTTTCTGACCCATTCTGCTGTTTCCTCCTCTCTCAGTTTCGTTCCTGCACGGCCAGCGTCACGTGGCTGGTCCGCTTCAGGATGCGGTCGGCGCTTCCCTTGGCGCGGGGCATGATCCTCTTCAGGGTCGGCCCCGGGCACACAAAGCACTCGGAAACATACAGCTTGCTGGAATCCATGTTGAACCGCTCGGCATTGGCAACCGCGCTGCCCAGCAGCTTGATCAGCAGCTCGGAGGCGGCTTTGGGTGTGTTTTTCAGAATTCCCATCGCGACGTTGACGTCCTTGCCGCGGATGAGGTCAAGAACGATTTTCACCTTGCGCGGGGAAATTCTGGCGTATTTCAGATATGCTTTCGCTTCCATTTAGAAAATGAACCTCCCTTTGCAGTTATTTGCCGTTGTTGGACGTTTTGGAGCCGGCATGGCCCTTGAAGGTGCGGGTCGGGGCGAATTCGCCCAGCTTGTGCCCCACCATATCCTCGGTGATATACACCGGAATGTGCTTTCTGCCGTCATGCACCGCAATGGTGTGCCCGACAAATTCCGGAAACACGGTGGAGGCGCGGGACCAGGTTTTGAGAACCTTCTTTTCGCCGTTGGCATTCATCGCGCAAATGCGGTTGAAGAGCTTTTCTTCCACATAAGGTGCTTTTTTCAGGCTTCTGCTCATTTATCTTCCCTCCTTATTTCGCATTTCTGCGCTTGACGATGAATTTGTTCGTGCGAGCCTTCTTGTTTCTGGTCTTATATCCCAGCGCGGGCTTGCCCCACGGGGTTACCGGGCCGGGATGACCGATCGGAGACTTGCCTTCACCGCCGCCATGAGGGTGATCGCAGGGGTTCATGACCGAGCCGCGCACCGTGGGACGGATGCCCATGTGTCTGGTTTTGCCGGCCTTACCGATTTTTACGGTGTCGTGCTCGACGTTGCCGACCTGGCCGATGGTGGCCTTGCAGTCCAGACGGATGAAGCGCACCTCGCCCGAGGGGAGGCGCACCTGCGCCATGCCGTTGCTCTCCTTGGAGACCAGCTGGGCCATGGCGCCGGCAGAGCGGACCAGCTGGGCGCCCTTGCCGGGGTAAATCTCAATGTTGTTAATCACGGTACCCACCGGAATGTTGGCAATCGGCAGGGTGTTGCCCGGCTTGATGTCGGCCTCGGGGCCGGAGTACACCACGTCGCCGGTCTTCAGTCCCTCGGGGGCAATGATATAGCTCTTGGCGCCCTCGGTGTCCTGCAGCAGCGCAATATACGCGGTGCGGTTGGGGTCGTACTCAATGCCCACAACCGTGTTGGCGTTGGCGTTGAGCCGCTTGAAATCGATGATGCGGTACTTGACCTTGTTGCCGCCGCCCCTGTGGCGGACCGTGATGCGGCCGTAGCTGTTGCGGCCGGCGTGCTTCTTCTTTGTGACAATCAGGCTTTTCTCAGGAGAGAATTTGGTGATTTCCGCGAACGAAGAAACCGTCATGTTTCTTCTGCCCGGGGTTGTAGGCTTATACTTAATGGTAGGCATCTGTGTTCCCTCCTACTCTTAGTTCAGGCCTTCAAAGAACTCGATCTCCCCGGAATCCGGCGTCAGCGTGACGATGGCCTTTTTCCATTCCGAGGTGTACCCGTAGTGTACACCGAGTCTCTTGGGCTTTTTCTTCATGTTGATGGTGTGGACGCTTGCAACCTTGACCTTGCTGGACTTGAAGACCTCCTCCACCGCCTTGGCAATCTCCGATTTGGTCGCCGTGCGGGCAACCTCAAACACATACTTCTTGGCGGGGAGCATATCCATGGCAGCCTCGGTAATCACCGGTCTGATGATGATATCGTGAGCCAGTTTCATGATGCGTACACCTCCTCGATTTTCTTCACCGCCTCAACCGTCATCACCAGCTTTTCGGCATGGAGAATGTCGTAGGCGTTGAGCGTGCTGTACTGCGTGGTTTTGACCGTGGGCAGGTTCGCGCAGCTCTTGATCACCGCGGTGTCCAGGCTGTCCAGCACCACCAGCGCGCGCTGGGGCTTGACGGCCTCGCGGGTGGCGGCGCCGTACACCGGCTTGCCATCCTCCACCGCAATGGTCTTGTAGGTTTTGGTATAGGTTTTCTCAAAGCCCAGGGTTTTGAACATTCCGGCCATGGTCTTGGTGGAGGGCTTGTTGTCCGCCACCGTCAGGCTGTCCAGCACCACCAGGTCTCCGCTGGCAACCTTATCCGAGAGCGCGCCGAACAGCGCCGCCCGGCGGGTCTTTTTGTTCATGGCCACGCGGTAATCGCGGGGCTTGGGCCCGAGCGCCACGCCGCCGTGCGTCCACTGGGGAGCACGGGTGGAGCCCTGACGCGCCCGGCCGGTGCCCTTCTGGCGCCACGGCTTCTTGCCGCCGCCCGACACCTCGGTGCGGGTGAGGGTGGACTGGGTCCCCTGTCTCTGGTTCATCAGATAAGCTCTGACCGCGGCATGGAGAACAGCGGCGCTGACGTCGGCGCCGAACAGCTTATCGCTCAGTGTGAGTTCTCCGACTTCTGCGCCGGACATATTTACGATTTTTACGACTGGCATTGTTGTTATCCTCCTTCCGATCAGGCTTTCACGGAATCGCGGATGAACACAATTCCGTCCTTTGCGCCCGGAATGGCGCCCTTGATGGCCATCAGATTCTTTTCGCTGTCAATCTTCACAACCTTCAGGTTGAGAATGGTGACCTGCTCGTTTCCGTACTGACCGGCCATTTTCTTGTTTTTGTATACGCGGGACGGGGTGGAGTTGGCGCCCATGGAGCCAACCTCCCGGTGAATCGGTCCGACGCCGTGCGTGGAGCACAGCGTGTGGTGGTTCCAGCGCTTGACCGCTCCGGTGTAGCCGCGGCCCTTCGTCATACCGGTTACATCGACCTTCTCGCCAACGGCGAAGGTATCGACGGTGATGAAGTCCCCGACATTCGCGGAGCAATCCTCCAGGCGGAACTCCTTGAGGTGCTTCCGGCAGGCAACGCCCGCCTTTTTGAAGTGTCCGATTTCCGGCTTGGTCAGATGCTTTTCCTTGACCTCCATAAAGCCAAGCTGCAACGCATTGTAGCCGTCCTTTTCAACGGTTTTCTTTTGTGCGACAACGCACGGGCCAACCTCGATGACAGTAACCGGAATGACATTGCCTTTTTCATCGAAAATCTGCGTCATGCCGATTTTTTTGCCGATCATACCCTTTTTCATGATAATTCCTCCTGTAAATTATTGGTTGACGCGATTTCCCCGCGCCAACATGACTTACAAAGTTGCCGGCCGCCCCGGTCCTCGGAGCCCGGCTGTTGGCTTTGTGTGACGGTGCGGCGACGCCCGATCCCCCGGATCAGAGCTTCACCTCAATTTCAACGCCCGCCGGCAGCTCCACGCTCATCAGCGCGTCAACCACCTTCTGGGATGGCTTGATGATGTCGATCAGACGCTTGTGCGTGCGGTACTCGAACTGCTCGCGGCTGTCCTTGTACTTGTGCACCGCGCGGAGAATGGTCACAATCTCCTTCTCGGTGGGCAGCGGAATCGGCCCGGAGACCTCGGCTCCGTTTCTGGTGGCCACCTCAACAATTTTCTTTGCCGCGGTGTCAATCAGAACATGGTCGTAGCTCTTCAGCCTCACTCTGATCTTCTCTTTGATTGCCATTGCTTTTGCCTCCTTATCAGATTTCACTTGTCCGCGCGCCCCTATATATAAAAGGTAGGGTCGTTTGCGCGGCCTGCGACTTGCAAGGGGGGCTTGTTCCTCAACACCGTCCCGTGTGTTTCCTTCCTCTGCTGAAAATTCGGACTTTGCCCGCACATCAGCATCTGCGCAGAGCAAATTCCGGAAGAGTGACAAGAAAACAGACGAGGCCGACCGTGCGTTCACGGCCCTCTCAGCGCCTCGGTAATCCCTTTTCGCCCGGTTTTCACGGACATACTCCACGAAAATTCCCCGCCACGGCGTCCCGCAGCGGCAACCTTTCGCTTCATCGCATATCAAGCCCTAATATTATACCAGATTTCACTTGAAAATGCAAGATTTTTTTCATGTTCAAATCGCAGATTTTTCAAACATTTTTATCTCATTCGCCATTCAATTCGCATAAATTTGCAGCCCTGCGGCAAACCATTTCCTCTTTTGCCACGGCCTCCGGCGGATTCTCTCCATGTCCCGGCATTCAACTGCCCCACGGCGCCAATTGCCCATGCCGGGCCGTTGGCCAATCCCTCATCCCATGCTACGCTCCGGCCTTCCGCCTTTCCCGTGCGCCCGTGCCGGGGAAGGTCTGGGCGGTGGAGCCTTCCAAGGTAGGCCCCTCCAAGGTTTTCGTCCTCAAGAAAACTGTGACTGGTAGAGGGCGGCGCAGAAGCTAAAAAGGCTCCCTTGTGTAAAGGGAGCTGTCAGCGAAGCTGACTG
>CALWQR010000032.1 GCA_944383705.1 uncultured Clostridia bacterium | reverse complement strand
GAGCCGCCCAGCAGGGCCTCCATTTCCTCCAGGGTCTGCCCGGCCGCGCCGTTGGCGGTCATGGCCAGCGCCAGCTGAACCGAGAGCGGCGAGAGCAGCACATTCTCCCCGTCGGATGCGGCGACCTCCCGGAAAAGCGACACGGCAAAGCGCATCTGGGAGGCGACAAACGGGTCGTCAGCGGCCCGGGCGGCCACCGGGTTGGGGGTCAGGCCGGCGCACAGGTCTTCGGCCTGGACCGTGCGGCAGCCCGGCAGGGCGACCAGCAGGCAGAGCAGCAGGGCGGCGACGAGACGAAGAGCAGCGGACGGTTTCATGACAGTTCTCCTTTCCGGACGATTGGTTTCGGCCTTCCTGATCAAGCAGTCGCCGGAGGCGGCGACAAGGTTACGGGATTCGGGCAAAAAACGGGCATCGGGGCGCGGGCGGAGGTCACTTTCATTATATCATACTTCCCCGCGGAATGCAAGAGCAATCTGTCGTTTTCCCGCCCCGGCCGGGTTTTTCCCGCCCATGCGGGCAAATGTGCAAAGATGCCGCTCCCGATGCTTGACAAATCAAACGAAGTATGGTATAATTTTGAAAAAACAAAGGGGAAAATCCCCGGGAGGAACCGAACCGTGCAAACCAGATTGGAAAATCTCAACGTCCCCGCGCAGGTTGTGGACGTGGTGCTGGACACCGATACCTATAACGAAATTGACGACCAGTTTGCGCTGGCCTACATGCTGCTTTCCCCCGAGCGCATCCGGCCGGTGGGCATCTGCGCCGCGCCCTTTCTCAATTCCAAAAGTACCTCGCCGGCCGACGGCATGGAAAAAAGCCACCGCGAGATTATGAAGGTGCTGGGGCTGATGGGCCGGACCGACCTGGAGCCCCTGGTGCACCGGGGCTCGGAGCGCTACCTGCCCGACGAAAAAACGCCCGTGCCGTCCGACGCGGCGGCCTGGATGGCCGCCAAGGCCGCGGAGTATTCGCCCAATCATCCGCTTTACATCGTGGCGCTGGGCGCCATTACCAACGTGGCCTCGGCCATACTGATGGCGCCCGAGGCCATGACCCGCAACACGGTGATTGTGTGGCTGGGCGGGCACGCGCTGGAGTGGCCGGACAACCGCGAGTTCAACCTGCGGCAGGACGTTGCCGGGGCGCGGGTGCTGTTTGGCTGCGGGGCGCCAGTGGTGCAGCTGCCCTGCTGCGGGGTGGTCAGCGAGTTCCGCACCACCGAGGGCGAGCTGAAGCTCTGGCTGCAGGACCGCAACCCGATTGCCGACTACCTCTGCCGCAACACGATTGAGGAGGCCGAATCCTACGCCAAAGGGACGGCCTGGAGCCGCTGCATCTGGGATGTGACCGCGGTGGCCTGGCTGCTCAACGATGGCAACCGGTTTATGAACAGCTGCCTGGTCCCCGCCCCCATTCCGGAGTATGACGGGCAGTACGCCCTGCGCCGGGACCGCCACCTCATCCGCTATGTTTACCAGATCAAGCGCGACGCGCTGTTTACCGACCTGTTCGGCAAACTCCAGCAGGCCGGAAAATAAGGCCCCACGCCCCGCAGCCCGCGCAAGGCATTCCGACCGCCTGCGCCGCAATCCGCGCAAGGCATTCCGGCCGCCTGCGCTGCAAAGTGCCGGCGCAGGCGGCGCTCCACCGCGGCGCTGCCTGGGCAAAAAAGCCGGGCCCCCTTTCCGGGGCTCCGGCTCACAGATGACCATCAGCGCCCCTCCCGCGGCAAGGCCTGCGGGAGGGGCGCTGATGGGTTTGTCTGCCCGCTGCCCGACCGCAGGGGCTGCCTCTTGCGAGGCGGCCCCTGCAGGGGCTTTGCGGGCCTTATTCTTTGCGTCTGCGCGGGCACAGGGCAAGCGGCAGGGCCAGCAGGACGCACACGGCGGCCAGACCGGCGGCGCCGTGCAGACCGGAGGCGCAGCCCTTCTCGGGCTCGTCGGCAGCGTCGGTGCCGCTGCCCCCGGGCTGGCTGTCATCGCCTGCCGGGGCGGTGGTAACGGCCTCGGTCTCATCGTCGGTCTCATCACCGCCGGGCTGCGGGTCGTCGGGGTCATCCGGGTCGTCCGGATTTTCCAGCGGCGTCTGCGTCCACTTGACCAGGTAGGTCACATTTCCGGTCAGCGGCGCGGGGGTGGGGCTCCAGCCGGCAAAGGTATAGGAGTACTCGTCGTCGGCCTCCCGGGTGGGCTCTTCGCCGGGGTATACCGGGGTTTCGCCGGCCTCATACGTTTCGGTGGTAATATTGCCATTGACATTCCAGATAACGGTATATTGAACGGTCACAGGCTCGCTGTTGTCATAATAAAAGGCGATGTTGTCGATGTCCAATGTGGCATCGCACTCATTCCTTGTGCTTACCTTGGCAAGAATCACCTGATTGGCCGAAAGCGTTTCAATGTCTTTTCCACTCTCGCCACCAAGAGGTTTGTCCTCCACCACCAGTTCCTCATTGAGGTAAAAATCCATCGTATCCGTAACGGGATCCACAATCATACGCAGATGGTTCCAGACACCTGGCTCCAGGCTCACCTCGGGTTCAGCTTCAAGAAAATCACAAAGGAAGACAGAGCCACTGGAGCTCTTAATGCGAATCAGGGCAGTCCAGTTCGGACGGAACTGGCTTACCCAGTCGCCTGCATCGGCGTTTTCCTGCGCACTGTAGCGGAAACTGACCTCCAGCACAAGTTTTCCCTTTGTTATGTCGGTTGCGGGATTGCGAAGGATAAATGCGTCGTTGTAGGTGCGTAGCGGCATAGACACATAGTGGTTGCCGTCCGCGTCCGCTTTTACTTCATAGCCCTGGGTGGGAGTCTCTGAAAAGTATGCCGAGAGATCGGGGGTTCCGGTCTCCACACCCTCAAAATCCAGATAATTCAGATATTCAATATCACTGGCGCGATAGCTGGCCTCAATTACCATACTGCCAATCGCCGGAATTTCGGTCGAAGAAGTGACATAAGAAATACCGTTGCAGGTCACCTCAGCACGGGTCAACAGGAAGCCCTCCTTGGCCAGATTTACATTCGAACCGAACTCTACGTTGGAAGTCTGACCGTTTACTGTAACGGCAACAGTCTCAGGTGCATAATAGAATTTGATGTTGTCAATATCCAGGGTAGCGCCGTTGCCCGGCACATTTTTATGCGCCGCCTTGGCAATGATAAGCTGACCAACATCCAAATCTGTAATATCCCTGCCCTCTTCCAGTGCGCGTCCGGTAATCTGCGCTGCACCGTTGACATAAAGATCCATTGTGTCAGTGGCAGGATCCACTACCATGGTCAGATGTGTCCATTCCCCTACCGGAAGACGGAAATCCGGCCCACCGGAGGCAACATACACATCGCCGTTATAGCTCTTCATACGCAACAGATTGGTCCAGCTCGGACGCAGCTGACAGATCCATTGGTCTGCCGCATCTGTAGCGGTACCGGTCTGAGCGGTATACCGATAGCTCACCTCAATAACGAGCTTGCCGTTCTCGGCGCTGGTTGCGGGGTTGCGGACAATAAAGGCATCGTCGTGAGTCCCCAGCGACATAGATACATACTTGTTCCCATCCTCTTCCTTCACCTCATAACCGGAGGTGGGGGTAGAAGTAAACAGTTCGGTCAGATCCGGTGTACCGGGCTCCAGATTCTCAAAATCAATGTCATTCAGATAGGTAATGCCGGAGGCATCCTCTTCCTCGGCCGCCCCGGCCGAAAGGGCCAGCGGCAGGGTGAGCAGCAGCACCAGCAGCAGGGCGGACAGGCGGGTAAATGTGCGTTTCATGATGAATCTCCTTTCAGCATGGCTCAGGGTAAAAATGCAGGGGTCCCGCCCCGGCGGCTGCCGGGGCGGTAGTGCGCACCCGCGCGCAGCACGGGTTCAGTTCGGTCCGGGCATCTCGGACATCCCAGGCAGCCAGCCCTCCGGGTACTGTCCCATAGGATCGGAATTGCAGATGATATCCTGCCTGGCAACGGCGGTCACCGCGATGACCGCGGGAGAATAAATCTTTTTCATGTCAGAACTCCTCCTGTTTTCAGTTTGCGGCGGACACACCGGCGGCGTCCGCAATGGCCTGCACCTGCGCCAGCTGTGCATCGCTCAGGCCGTTGTCCGGGTCGACAAGCGCCGCCGCGGCCACATCGGCCACGCTCCGGGAATGGTCGGCCTCGCTGTACAGGCTGTAAACCGTCAGAGTCTGGCCGTCATCCAGTGTAACGGTGACATACCCGACGGCCGAGAGCTGCTGGCTGTAGGCCGCCTCCGGAATGCCGACCACACTGCCGGCAAAGGTGTACAGGCCGTCCACGGGAGCGGCTCCGGGGTACCACTGGCCAACCGTTGCCTGCACGTCCAGATACGGGTCAGCAAGCCCGGCAGCCTCCAGCGCCTCCTTGGTAAAGGCGCCCGCCTGCTGTACGTAGGCGGTGGGGGCAAACAGAGTGCCGATGGAGATGTCGGCAACGTTCCCGGCCTCCACCAACGCCTGGAGCAGGACGGTCTGGAAGCGCAGGCCGGTGGGAGTATCGGTGCGCAGCGAGGCGCCCGGCAGCGTGTAAATCACAGAATCCGAGGTGTACACGGTGAGGTCGCTCAGGACAGGGATGCTCTCCCCGGTCACCACACGGGCGCCGTCCCGGTCGATGACCACGGCAAATTCCGCGCCCTCCGGCATGGGCAGCGTGTCGCCCAGCGTCACCTGCTGCGCCGAGCCGTTCACGGTGACGGTGTATGTGGGAGCATAATAGAAGCGGATGTTGTCAATGTCCAGGGTAGCGCCGTTGCCCGGCACATTTTTATGCGCCGCCTTGGCAATGATAAGCTGGCCGACATCCAAATCTGTAATATCCCTGCCCTCTTCCAGTGCGCGTCCGGTAATCTGCGCTGCACCGTTGACATAAAGATCCATTGTGTCAGTGGCAGGATCCACTACCATGGTCAGATGTGTCCATTCCCCTACCGGAAGACGGAAATCCGGCCCACCGGAGGCAACATACACATCGCCGTTATAGCTCTTCATACGCAACAGATTGGTCCAGCTCGGACGCAGCTGACAGATCCATTGGTCTGCCGCATCTGTAGCGGTACCGGTCTGAGCGGTATACCGATAGCTCACCTCAATAACGAGCTTGCCGTTCTCGGCGCTGGTTGCGGGGTTGCGGACAATAAAGGCATCGTCGTGAGTCCCCAGCGACATAGATACATACTTGTTCCCATCCTCTTCCTTCACCTCATAACCAGAGGTGGGGGTAGAGGTAAACCAGGGCGAGAGGTCGGGCGTACCGGGCTCGACGGTTTCAAAGTCCATGTAATTCAGATAATCGATATCGGATGCGACATATTGGGCCTCAATCACGGTGTCTCCCAGCACCGGCACCAGCGGGTTGACGGTTACGGTGGTTTTGCCGTTGCAGGTAACCGTGGCCTGGGTCAGGGTGTAGCCGTCCTTTGAAAGATCCGCCATATCGCCATAAACCATTTCACGCTCTTCCCCATTTACCGTTACAGTAACTGCGGGAGCATAAAACATGGCACCGTTATCGAAGTCCATTGATACGGGATCGGAATCAGGGATGTTCCCTTTGATTGCTTTGCAAACAATAAACTGATTGGCCCGAAGAACAAAATCCTTCGTCCCAAAATTCAATCCGGATACAACCAGTTCATCATTGATATAAATATCCACAGTGCCCTGGACCGAATCAAACACTGCCACAACATGGTACCATTTACCTGGCTCCATCTTGTAACTAAGGAACTGATAGCTGGTACCGGTAGTTTGCACCGAAACGCTGCCATCGAATGCCTTGAAGCGCAAAAGGCAATACCAGCCATCCGAACTATCTCTTAGCTGACACTGGAACTGTCCTTCGCCATCGGCAGCGGACTTATGACTATAGCGATAGCTCCCCTCAATAACCAGTTTTGATGTAGAACCAGAATTGCTCTCATTTTTCAGGATCAAAGCTTTGTCGTCATTATCGGCGGAATCCGGCATACTGAAATAAACATTACCGTTTTCTTCTTTGACGCTGTAATCGGGAGGCAGGACACTGAAATCGGCACTGTTGAGTGTCCCGTCAGCCTCATAGCTTTCAAAATCCTGGGGCGGGCAGAGATAGGTCAGCTCCTCGCTCCCGTCCGCGGGTTCGGCCACCACGCCCTGGAACAGGGTCAGCGGCAATGTCAGCAGCAGGGCCAGCAGCAGAGCGGCCATGCGAGTAGATGTACGTTTCATGATGGCGGTCTCCTTTCAATTGTTGCATTGTCTAATTATATCGGGAGGCAGTAATCCTGTAAAAAGCCCTTGGCAGAAGGTCAGGCATCGTCCCCGCCATCGCTTGTTCCAGGCTCTGTCGGGTTTTTGAAGGCATCCAGAACCTTGTTCATCTGCTCAGTGGCACGGGCAACATCCTGCTCGCACTTGGTGGCATAGCTGTTGTCAAAATCAGGATTGCTGATATTGCGCAAAAAGACCATAAATCCGCCCCAGTCATAGCCCAACGCAATGTCATAGGTCTGGGAAGTGCGCACAATGTCCAGCATCTCAATCGACTTGGGGTCGCGCGCCGCATAGTAGTAAAGCACCTCATTATAGTAGGCATTCATGGTAGTGTCAGTGGAGTAGGCGGCCATCACCTCCATCATCAGCGTGGCCTTATCCCTGTCGGTGTAGGTTTTGGGAAGCGTCCACAGGTGAACGCAGTCCTGGAAGTACACCAGCGAGTAATAGCGGTCCTGCGACTCATTGTATTTCGGAGGCGGCACAATACCGTAATCGATATTCAGCGGACGGATCCGTTTACGAACATCCCACAGCGTCATATCGGTAAACAGCACGTGGTTGACCTGAAACATGGCTTCGCGTTCGGTGCTGGCTCCCCGGATGGTTTGGGTATTCTCGCGCGGGTTGAGAATGCCGAACAGGAAGTCCACCACATCTTGGGTGGTAGCAGCACCGGCAGTGATAACCGGGTAGCCAGTTTCATCATTGGTGCTGACTCGCTGACCGGCGGCGTAATAGTAGTAAGTGCCGGAAGCCGAGTACGAGAAGTAACCGGCCTGATCGCTGGAATCCACACCATCGCCATTCGTGTCAATGGTGGCAGACTTGGCCATGGCCATCATATTCTCCATTGTCCAGGTGTTGTTATCCACCATGTCATAGGGAGATTCAAAATCGGGATAAGCAGTAAGCAACTGCTTGTTGAACAGGGTGACCACCGAGTTGTCCAGCGTATTGATATTGCTGTCACCGCTGACAAAGAAGAGGCTGCCGCCCAGCGAGAGCTGATCGACGCTGTTGGCGTCCCAATAGGGCATATCCAGGTTGATGTTGGGCTGCTGGGTCAGGTCCTCGAGGAACCCCTCGGAGGCCAGGGTCAGTGCCTCGGAAGCCAGAACAATGGCGCTTTCAAAATCCTCGCCGCCGAAATAGGCGTTGCGGATCTGGGTGCGCTGGTCCTCCTGCGAGAGCACCTGCTCGATGCTGACGTTGAAATCGTTCTGGATGGCCTGATTGCGGCGGAACACCGCGCTTTCCAGGCGATCGGAGCTTTCGGATTCCGCCCAGAAGTCCTCACACGGGAAGCCGCCGTTGCCGGTTTCGGCGCTTCTGACATTGACAATGAAACGATAGTCGTCAAGGTCTACCGGGTCTGGCAGCAGTGAGGGCTCCTCGGTCACCTGGCTGCCACCCTGTGTGGATTGGCCGCTGTCGCCGGACGGGGTGGTCTCATCCCCCATCGGGCGCTCTTTGTCGCCGCAGGACGCCAGGGTGAGCAGGGTCATCAGCGTCAGCAGCAGGCAGATCAGTTTGGTCTTCATAATTGGTTACCTCTCTTTCTGAATGTGTGGATATGGGTTGACCGGCTGTGCGCCGGCCGGTCTCCGGCGGGACAGGGCCCGGCACGCCCTGCCCTGCCGGCACGGGCCGGCACCCCCGGACGGGTGACAAAAAAGCGAATGCGGGGCGGGAGCCGCCCTCAGGCGCCGCAGGTGACCTCGACGCGCTCCAGCGCGGCGTTGAATTCCCCGATGGCCACCTGCTGCCAGGCGGCCTGCGTCCCCTGCCAGTGCAGGGTAGTCAGTGCGGAGCAGCCGTAAAAGGCGAAGCGCTCGATTTCGGTCAGCGTGGCCCCGAGCGTGACCTCGGCCAGCGCGGTGCAGTTGGCAAAGGTGTCGTTTTCCAGCGTGGTCATCCCCGAGAGAAGCGCCTCCTCCAGCGCCGTGCAGCCCCGGAAGGCGTACTCCGAGAGCACGCTCACCCCCGGCAGCGAAACCGAGGTCAGCGCGGTGCAGTACTCGAAGGCGTGCGGGCGGACCACCGCCAGCGACTGCGGGAAGGAAACCTGCTCCAGCGCGGCGCAGCCGGCAAAGGCATACGCGCCAATCTCAGCCAGGGCATCCGGCAGCTCCAGGCTCCGCAGCCCGCTGCCGGCAAAGGCACGGCTGCCGATGCTTTGCAGCGTATCGGGCAGCGTGACCTGCTCCAGCGCGGCGCAGTCGGCAAACAGCGCATCGGGCAGCGTCCGCAGCCCGGCAGGCAGCGTAACCGACTCCAGCGCGGCACAGCCCGCAAAGGCCGAGGCCCCCAGCTGCTCCACACCGGCGGGCAGCGCCAGCGCGGTCAGACCGCTGCCAGCAAAGCAGCCCTCGCCCACCGCCGTCAGCCCCTGCGGCAGGGTCAGCTCCTTCAGCGCCGGGGTATCCCGGAAGACGCCGTCCGGCAGCTCCGCAATGCCGCTGCCCAGGCTGACCCCGGCCAGCGCGGTGCAGCCGGCAAAGGCTCTTGCGCCCAGCGTTTTGACGCTCTCGGGCAGCAGCGCCTCCTCCAGCGCCACACAGCCCCGGAAGGCCTCGGCGCCGATTTCGTTCAGCCCCTGCGGCAGACCGACCGACGCCAGCGCGGCGCAATCCTCAAACGCGCCGCTGCCGATGCTCTGCAGCCCTGCCGGCAGCTGCAGCCCGGTCAGCGACCGGCAGCCCGTAAACGCGCCGGTACCGACAGAAATCACGCTCTCCGGCAAAGAGATCGAAATCAATGATGTACAATCCCGGAAGGTGTAGGCCTCCACTCGGGCAAGACCGTCCGGCAAAATCACCTCACGCAGGTTGACACATTTCTCAAACATTCCGGATGGAATTGCCGTAACACCAGACTCAAACGTAACTTTCTCCAATTGCGGAAAATCCGAAAGCTGAAAGGCCGTGAAGATGCTCACCTTACCACCATAGATCAATTCCCGGATCGGGCAATCCGTAAAAGCTGTACTATGCCGATAACGCACATTGCCATCAACCCGCAGAACCGTAAGCGCGGTACAACCAGCAAAGGCACCCGCATCAATCTCCAAGGTAACAGAAGGGATGGCTACTGCCAGAAGTGATGTGCAATTGCGGAAGACATTGGTTCCAATAGCCGTCAACCCGGCAGGTAGATGGATTGATTCCAGCGCCGTGCAGCCCTCAAAGGCCGCGTCGCCCAGCTCGGTCAGGCCCGCAGGCAGCACCACCTCGCGCAGCGCCGTGCAGTTCCGGAAGGCGTTTTCCCCCACCCGGGTGACGCTGGCGGGCAGCTCGATGCGCTCCAGATCCTCCACGCCCTCAAACATCCCGTCCGGAATTTCCTCCATTCCCTCCTCCATCAGGAAGGAAAAGACCACAACCCCGTCGGGCAGCTCCAGCCGCTGCGCCATCTCCTCGCCGGCGGCGCTGGCGCCGGCCACCGCCAGGCTGACCCGCTGCAGGGCGGCGCAGCCGGCAAACACCTCGTCACCCAGACTGTCCAGCCGGTTGACCGCGCCGCCAAACTCAACCTCCCGCAGGGCGGCACAGCCCGCAAAGGCCCGGCTGCCCAGCACCCGCAGGCTCTCGGGCAGGGCCACCGTCTCAAGCGCCGTGCAGCCCTCAAACGCAGCGTCGCCCAGGCGCTGCACCCCGGGCATGGCGACCTCGCGCAGCGATGTACAGCCCCGGAAGGCCATGCGGCCGACCTCGGCCGTGGCGGACGGCAGCTCGATGCGCTCCAGCGCCGTGCAGCCGTAAAACGCGCCGGCCCCCAGGGCGGCAACGTCCGCCCCCAGGCTGACCTCGGTCAGCCTGGTACAGCCGTAAAAGGCCTGCTCGGGAACCGCGGTGACCCCGTCCTTGACCGTCACCGAACGGATGCTCCCCTCCCAGAGGTTGAGCCAGCCGTTGCCCTCGGCCGCCCCCTCGCCCGAGAGGGTCAGCCGGCCGCTGAAGGGATTGTAGCTCCATCGCGCCTCTCCCGCCCCGCCGCGGGTCAGCAGCAGCCCGGTTACCACCAGGGCCACAACCGCCACGGCAGGGATGACGATGGCGCAGAGCTTACCGATTGTAATTTTTTTCATGGACAGCCCTCCTGTTCCGGATATTCCGCGCGGATCTCAGCGCAGCGAGTCAAGAATTTCCTGGGCCTGCACCAGCAGGTCGTCCAGCGTCTCCGAGCTGTGGTCCAGATTCACGTAAACCGGGATCTGCTGGATGGGCACCTGGACATCGGTCAGGGTCATGCCCTCGGCGCCGACCTCGTACACCTCGCCGGTGAACAGATTCTGCCAACGGCCCTCGGGCAGGTAGACGTCCCGCAAGGTTGAATCGTCCAGCACCGGGGCCACCAGCAGGCCGTCGCCGAACAGGAACTCATCCTCAATGTTGTACACATTCACGTCATTCTGATAAGCCAGCACCAGGTGGCGCACCAGGGGCATACCGGTCTGGCAGGCAATCTCGGCGTACTCCCGGATGTAGGGCACCAGCAGCTCGTGCAGCTTGGTGTAGGCGCGGTAGATGTCTATGGTCTGCTCGTCAAAATCGTAGGGCCGGGTCACATTGCCGTGCGTCTGTATGCAGGCGGTAAAGGCGGTCATCTGGGTGCCGCGGATAAAGACCCTGGCCTCGTCGTCCTTCTGTCCGCTCTGGGTGCTGGGGCGATAGCCCGCCATGTCGTAGGTCATAAAGGGCACGCCAGAGAGGCCCGAGCTGAGCACAGCCGAGAGCTGGGTCTGCAGCCGCGAAAATTCGCGGGTCTGGTCCCCTGCCCACATAAAGGGGTTGCGCTGCGAGCCGATGCCGCCGCCGCGCGAGAAGTTCATGCCGCCGTCGGCCTTCTCGGAGAGCATTTCATAAAAGAGCGAATTGAAATAGGTGGGATACCAGTGGTGCGCGCCCGAAATGTCGCCGTCGTAGAGGTCCAGCTCGATCGATTCCGGGAAGAGCTCGCAGAAGTCGATTTTGGCACCGTCAATGCCGATGTCGTACACCAGGCGCCCCCAGACCTCACCGAAGAACCACTCGCAGGCCTCGGGATTGGTCAGGTCCAGATAAAGACGGGTATTGGTGGAAGAAGAATCCGGATTCTGCACATCGCTGGACACCGTGGGAATGCGCGTAGAACCATTGGAAGCAATATGAACCAAATACCCCTCATTGGGTAATGTAACATACTGGGTGTAAACCACCCCCATCACACAGTAGGCAAGTACCTTTTTGCCAAGAGAATGAACATAATCCACAACCTCCTTCAAATCATCGTAATATTGTTCTTCATATATACTCCAGCCTTCAATGATCACGCCAGTCCAGGGCAGGTCGTATTGCTCCATCTTGTCGATCATCGCATAGATGCCCTCTTTGGTGGAAAAATCCGGGCTGTAGCGGCAGACCAGCACGCCAAAGTTCCAGTCATCCGGCATCTCGGCAAAGCCGCTGAGCATGCTGTAGCCGTACAGCACATCCGAGATCTGATCGCTGGCGAACAGGTAGCAGTCCATGCCCACCTTCTGCACGTCGATCCGCCAGACGTCGCTGTCGGCCGAGCCGAGGTCGGCGGTCATGGGCTCGTAGCGGTTGACAAAAACCCCGGAGCCCCGCGAGCTGGCGAACACCGGAATCGGCATATAACCGTTGCCGTTGGACATATTCCACTGGTCCAGTGCGTAGAGCTCGATCTTGTTGCCGCGCTGGTTGGCGCCGTTGAAGCGCTCCCCGGTGCCAAAGACGGCCTCCTGTGGCTCCAGCAGGCCGCTGATGCCCGAACCCGTGGCGCCGGCGCGCACATCGGTGACGCTGATGACCAGACGGCCCGAGGGGGAGTAGCAGGAGATGCCGAAGGGCTCGCAGGTCAGCTCCACCCGGCTGCCGTCCCCGGCGCGCAGCACCGCACCCTGGGCGGTTTCCTCACAGGAAATGGGCTCCACGGTCTGCACCGGGTCCTCCCCGAGGAAGAGCGAGAGCTGCTGCGAGGCGCCGGTTTCCTCAAAGCTCCCGTCGTCGCTGCCGGTCAGCAGCCGCCAGCCGTGGTTGCCGGCGTAGTTGAGCCGGCAGAGCACCTCGGCCCCGCTGCCCGGGTTCACCGTAAAATATGCATAGGAATCGGTCAGTTCGGTAATGGTCATGGCTCCGTTTTCCTCCGCCTTCATGGTATGAATGTAGTCCGGCTGAATGCCGGCGGTCCTGCTGCCCTCATCAAGCAGAACCGAAGTGGAAAGAAAATAATCCGCCGCCTCGATGGTAGCAGCCTCGGAGCCGCCGATAATCACAATCCGCTGCCCGCGCACCGCAACGGCAAAATCGTCCTGCCCGAGGCTCTGCTCGGAGAACACCTCCAGCCGCTCCATGCGGCTGACCTCGCCTATCAGGATTTCGCAGTCGGCCGCGGAGCCGCTGTCGTCAACAATCGCCAGCCGGGCGCCGGTGGTCTCCTCAATCCGGCTGCGGATGCGCTGCGCGGCTTCCTCCAGCAGATCCGAGGCGCCCAGCGGCAGCACAATGCGGAACTCGCTTTCCCCGTCCACGGCCAGCAGCAGCTGCTCGGGCTCCGACGGCTCGGGTGGCTCGCCCGCATCGGTCCCGGACGCCGGGCCGGTCGGGTCCCCATTGCTGCCGGTTCCGGCACAGCCGGTCAGCAGCATCAGCAGCATCAGCAGCCAGCAGAACAGCCGTCTGCGGCGGGGGGATTTTCTGTTTTTCATTTTCCTTCATGCCTCCTTTTTGTTTGCAGAGAACCGCTCTACAAAGAGGATGTAAAAATATCTTTTACGTTTCATGTTCAAATTGCAACATCGGCGGTTTACTGATTCTGCTTTATTATAGCATTTCTCCAACTGTATTGTCTATATCCACCTTGATTTTCTTGTGAACTAAATTGACAATGTGGCCGTCGGAGATTGACAATCTGCTGCAAAAATGCTATGATAAAAGCGAAAATTTTGCGGTTTGCGGAAAGGGGGCAAACAGGAGTGCGAAAACGGTACCGATTGATTTCCTTCCTTATATTTTTAGTTTTCGTTTTTTGCGCCTGCACCGGGGAGCAAAAGCCGCTTCCAGCAAATTCTTCCGGAATTGATATTTCCACTGATCCGGAACTGACAGACGCCCCCGGACTGGATCTGCGTGCATACACACTGATCCTGCCGATTGGCTCGGCAGACGAGCTGACCGACGCCTGCGACGCCTTTTACCGGACGCTGACCGCGCGGGGAGCCGCCCCTGCCGCCTACCGCGACGACCTGCTGATTCCCGGCGTGTCCGAGGAGGACCCCTGCGAAATCCTGATTGGCAGCACCAACCGCGCGCAGAGCCAGGAGGCCGCGGCCGGGCTGGCGGAGGATGAGTTCACGATACGCATTGTTGACGCCAAGCTGGTGATTGCCGGCGGGAGCGACGCCGCGGTGATTGCCGCCCTGGACTATTTTGTGGACGCCGTTCTGCCTGCCGACAGCGCCGTGATTGCACTGCCCGAGGCCATCACGCTCCGAGCCGGGCTGCCAGCCCCCGGCCCCGACGTCACCCCCGGTCCGGACGGCCCCGAAGCACCGGAGCTCCCGGCCGACCCCCTGCACCCGCTCTCGGGCCTGACGGTTTACAGCCTGGGGGACAGCTACTTCACCGGCAAGGAGCTGCCGCAGCAGGAGGTGTGGGTCAACCGGCTGGCGGCGGCCTATGGCTGGGATTACACCAGCTACTCCCGCGGCGGCTGCACGGTTTCGGATTACACCACCGGGCGCAATCCGATGGTCTCCCGCCTGGATGCGCTGGACGCCTCAAGGGCCGGGGAGGTGGACCTGATTCTGTTTGAGGGCGGCACCAACGACCGCGGGGAGCGCGTTCCCTTCGGCTCCCTGGATTCCACCGATACCAAAACCTTCAGCGGCGCGGTCAATGCAACGGTCGCATACCTGCTGGAGACCTTCCCCCATGCCATAGTGGTCTGCGTCTCTCCCTTCAATTATGAAAATCCCGGCAGCGAGGCCAACGGCTACGTCGGCACCATTGCGGATTACGCAGAGAAATTCTGCGAAACCGTGGCGCACAGCTTCGGGGATCACCCGCGCGTGGCGCTCTTCCGGGCCTGCGACCCGTCGGTCTCGGGAGTGGATATGAACAGCGCGGATTTCCGCAGAAGCTACTGCGAGGCCGAAAACGACGCCAGCCACCTCAACAGCGCGGGGATGCTGCTGATGCAGCGGGCGATGGAGCCGTTCCTGACCGATCTGTTTGAGGTCCGCTACGGGGAGCTGGAGGACCTGCGCGTGCTGGCCATCGGCGACAGCCTGTTTGCCGGAGACGACCTGGGCAAAGACGGGGTCTGGCTGCAGCTGCTGGCCGACAAATACGGCTGGGATTTTCAGAACGCCGGCCGCAACGGCAGCACGGTCTCAAATTACGTTACCAACCGCGCGCCGATGGTGGACCGCTGGGCCACCGAGCTGAGCCGCGAAGACCCCGAAACCGTGGACCTGATCTTTCTGGAGGGCGGCCCCAACGACTGCGGCCAGGGAGCGCCGCTGGGCGAGGTCGGGTCGCTGGATTCCGCCACCTTTGCCGGCGCGTGGAACCGGATGGTACAGGGGCTGCTGGAGACCTACCCCAACGCCGTCATTGTGTTTGTCACCCCCTGGAAGCTGACCGGCGGCAGCCCTTACGGCTATACCGAATACGCCGAATGCATCATTGCCTGCTATGAGCAGCTTTACGCCGGGCACCCCCGGGTGCGTCTGCTGGACGCCGGAGATTCCGGGGTCTCCGGCGTGGACATGAACAGCGCAGCCTTCCGCGAGCTGTACAGCCTGGCCCCGAACGACCGCTTCCACCTCAACGCCCAGGGCATGGAGCGCCTGGCCCGCCGTCTGGAACCCCTGCTGGCCGGTCTGCTGGCAGACGCCCCGGCCGAGCAGGCATAAAAAAAGAGCGGGGCCAGGCCCCGCCACCCGAAAGGAGACGCAGAAACAGGAATTCATGAACAGCTACAAAAGTATCGATTCCGAAAGCTTTACCGTCCTGCCGCTCTGCATTCTGCGGGACGACATGCAGAACGGAGAGCGCCGCGAGGTGGTCAAGCTCAACGACGTGTTTCAGCCCAACGGAAAAATCATGCTCAAATCGGTCAGCGATGCGTATTCGCCCGCCCATGCCTTCACACGCTATCACTTTCACGAGGGCATCGAAATCCTGCGCATCAACCGCGGGGAGGCGGCCGTTGTCCTGAACAACCGGACGCTGGATGTCCGGGAGAACGACATTGTCATTGTCAATCCCTTTGAGGCGCACGGCATTTTCCTCTCCGACCTCTCGGCCGAATTTTCCCGCACCTGCATCATGTTTCAGCCGCTCTACCTCTTTCCCGGGGAGAGCGGGCCCAACAACCGCTTTTTTGCCGACCTGCGCAGCATCCGCTTTCAAAGCTTCATCCCGTCCTCGCATCCCTGCAGCGCCGCGCTGCGCCGCTGCATCGACAGCATGGTGGAGCTCTGCCTGCAGGGGACGCGGGGGTGGCATTTCGCGGTGTACAGCAACCTCATCATGTTCTACTCGCATATCATCCGCGGGGATCTGCGCAGCGAGAGCGCCGGCAACCCGCCCTATCAGTTCGAATTCATGAGCAAGGTCACCGAGTACATCGAAAAAAACCTGGACCAGGACATCAGCACCACCGATGTGGCGGCCTACTGCCTCTACAGCACCGAGCACTTCTGCCGCCTCTTC
The DNA here is from genome assembly GCA_944383705.1 of uncultured Clostridia bacterium. Classification (GTDB taxonomy): domain Bacteria; phylum Bacillota; class Clostridia; order Oscillospirales; family CAG-272; genus UMGS1865. The sequence continues at coordinate 2,017 of CALWQR010000032.1, read as the reverse complement.
AAAAGATGCTTTTACAAGACCTTCAAGGATTATCTCAATCTCTACCGCATCCAGAAGGCAAAGGACTACATCGAAATGGGCAACCACACAACCGTTGCAACGCTGGCGGCCATGTTCGGCTTCAACAATCAGAATCATTTCTCACACATGTTCAAAAAATACACCGGGGTTCTCCCCTCCGAATACATCAACACGACACAAGGAAATCTGAGGAAAAATGGATAAACAGTACCAAGCCTATGATTTGCGGGGCGACGCCTCCCGCGCGCTGAATTACATTGACGGCATGACCGACCGTGCCTTTGGATACCTTCCCTTCTGGCTGACCCTCCCCCACAAAAAGCCGGCCGAGGCCGAGCACTGCCGGGTGGACGACGCCGAGCTTGTCGGCTCGTGGTTCGAGGCCGTGGACAGCCTGCGGGGGATCCTGGGGGACGACGCTCCACACGCCCGCGAGCTGTGGGAGGGCCTGCGCGCGCAGGTTCTCTCAAACTGGGGGGAGCACGGTCTGCGCTTTCACAAAAAATTCCCCTGGACGCACACCGTGCACGCTTCCTTTCACGAGATGGGCTACATTCTGCCCGCCCTGAACCGCATGGTACGGGAAAATCCCGGCGATACCGAGGCCGAGCAGCGGGCCGCCGGGCTGGTGCGGGGAATGCGCAGCCTTGTCATCGAGCGCAAGGTCAAAACCTTCTGGTCGGGTGACTCCTACGAGCGCGAGCCGGTTTATGAGTTCCCCAACGACGTCTATCTCAAGGAGGGCGGCTTTGACCTGACCCGCTATACCGGCCGCGGCGAGCCCGCCATCCGCAACGCGGTCATGCTGCACGCGCTGGTGGACCGCTATGCCATTGCCGGGGACGAGGTGGCGCTGGATCTGGCGCGGGGACTGGCCAACTATCTGCTGGGCCCTTCCCGCTATTTCAACTACAGATATGAGTTTTTCGGCCACGTGCACTCGTCTGTCTGGACGGCGGCAGGCCTTGTCTACCTCGGCCGGGTGACCGGAATCCAGCGCTACATTCAGGCCGGACGGGGCATTTACGGCTATGTGCGCTCGATTTCCTCCGATTTCGGCTGGGTGCCGGAATACGCCCAGTGGCACCGCCCCGAGGAGGAGCACTGCGAAACCTGCTGCATCAAGGATATGATTCTCTGCGCGCACGAGCTGATTCTGTGCGGCTACCCCGAGTACTGGGACGACGTCAACCGCTTCGGCCGCAATCAGCTGGACGAAAATCAGATCAAGTACACCGGCTACATCGTGTCGGACGACAACCGCCCTGATGCGAACGGCAAAACCTATCATCACCTGCGCGACCGTCTGCTGGGCGGCTACACCGGCGGCTCCGAGCCCAACTCGATCTCTCTGGTCCGCTTCCGCTCGATCGCCGGCTGCTGCGTGGGCACCGGGCCGATTGCGCTGGGCATTCTCTGGGACCAGGCCGTGACCGAGGAGGACGGCGTCACCACGGTCAACCTGCACATCGACCGCGAGACCGACCGTTGGGCGCTGACCCACGGGCTGCCAAACGATGGGTTTGTCCGTCTCACCGCCAAGGCCGATCTTCCCGCCGCCGGATTCCGCCTTTACGGATGGATGGGTACGGATCCGCTGCTGCTGCGCAACGGCAGGCCCGTCACCGGGGAACGCACACAGGACGGCGCCGTTCTGTACGCCGCCGGGCTGCAGGCCGGCGACACGCTGGAGCTGCGCTTCCCGCTCGAAACCGTGGAGCGCAGGGAGACCGTGACCGGCACCGCGTATACCGAAACCTGGCGCGGACCTGACATGGTGGACCTGCAGCCGGCAGGCGACCACATCCGCCTCTACCAGCGCGACAACACCAAGCCCAAATACTACCCCCTCCCCGAGGATATCGCCTTTACCGGCGCCCCCGACAAGGGCCCAACCCAGCAATCCGCCCAGCCCCGGAAGTAGTTCTGCGGAAGAGAAGAATTTTGCCAGAGAAGAAGATCTTGGAGGGCCCTGCCTGATAAGGTTCTCACCGTT
>CALWQR010000031.1 GCA_944383705.1 uncultured Clostridia bacterium | reverse complement strand
CCCAAAGAAGACTTCCCCGGCTGCCGCCCGCCGGCGGGACGCCGTCATTGGTGATTTTCTCAACAGGCGGGCGGTGGCCGGGGAAGGTCTCGCCGGAGGAGGCTTGGAGGAACCGGCCTCTCCTTAAGAGGCGGGTTCCTCCAAGGTCTTTTCCAATGGCGTGACTCTTAAGAGGCGGGTCCCTCCAAGGCCTTTCCCAACGGTGAGAACCTTATCAGATGCAAATTTTTTTAAGAAAAAGTAGACAAGGAGGGAAAAATATGATATAATAGTAGGGTATGGTGCGGAGGGGCGGAATCCCTGGCCGGGGAAAGCCGCCGCGCACCGGAGAGGAGCCTGTGATGCGAATCCGCAATCTGTACCCCGGGTCGTGGGGATCCAACTGTTACCTGCTGCTCAGCGGCACACATGCCGCCGTGGTAGACCCGAGCGCACCGGTAGGGAGCATTCTGGACGCGCTGCGCGAGGAAGGGGCGCAGGCAGACTGCATTCTGCTGACGCACGGGCACTTTGACCACATCGTCTCGCTGGACGCCCTGCGGGAGAAGACCGGCGCGCCGGCTCTGATTCACGCGGGCGACATGGAGCTGCCGGGCGACGCGAGCAAGAACGCATTTTTCACAGTGTTCGGAATGGACAGGCACTACCGCACGCCGAACCGGGCACTGACCGACGGCGCGCGGCTGGAGCTGGGAGACGAGAGCATCCGCGTCATTCATACGCCCGGGCACACGGCGGGCAGTGTATGCTACCTGTGCGGAGAGGGAGACGGAGCCTTTCTGCTGACCGGCGACACGCTGTTTGCGCAGGGGGTCGGCCGTACCGACCTTTACGGCGGCAACAGTACGCAGCTCACGGCGTCGCTTGCCCGCCTCCGCTCCCTGCCCCCGGAGCTGCCGATTGATCCCGGTCACGGCCCGTCCGCGATACTGGGCGAAGCACTGGATTCTGTGAACAACTGACGGAAAGGAAGAAAACCAACCCATGAACTACGAACTGCTTGCCGACCTGCTCTACCCCGAGGTGACCGAAACGCCCGCGGAGCTGGAGCAAACATATCCCCCGCGCAGCCTGCCCGAGGGAGCCAAGGTCACCCGCTTTGCGCCAAGCCCCACCGGCTTTGTGCACTTTGGCGGGCTGTTCCCCACCACCATCGGGGAGCGGCTGGCGCACCAGAGCGGCGGCGTGTTTTATCTGCGGATTGAGGACACCGACGCCAAGCGCGAGGTGGCCGGAGCGGCCGAAGGCCTGATCCGCACGCTGGCAGCTTACGGCATCCGCTTTGACGAGGGCGCCGTGCTCGGGGAGGACGGAACGGTCTGCGACCGGGGCGCCTACGGCCCCTACCGGCAGAGCCTGCGCGGCCCGATTTACCGGGTGTACGCCAAGCAGCTTGTAAAGGAGGGCAAGGCCTACCCGGTGTTTACGACCCGCGAGGAGCTGGAGGCTCTGAACGCCGCCGACAAAAAGGCCGAGCTGCTGGCCCGCGATTGGGAGCAGACGCAGGACAGCCGGCGCGAGGAACAGCAGCGGCAGCGGCAGTTCACCATAGAAGACGTAAAAGCGCACCTGCAGGCCGGCGACCCGTTTGTGCTGCGGCTGCTGGCCGACGGCGACCCCGAGCGGAAGATTCCCTTTACCGATCTGGTCAAAGGAAAAATGGAGATCCCCGAAAACGACGAGGATTTTGTGCTGCTCAAGAGCGACGGCATTCCCACCTATCATTTTGCGCACGCGGTGGACGACCACCTGATGGGCACCACGCACGTCATCCGCGGGGAGGAATGGCTGCCCAGCCTTGCCAAGCACCTGATGCTGTTCCGCTATCTCGGCTTCCGCCCCCCGAAGTATCTGCACATCGCACAGCTGATGCGTCTGGACGACAGCGGAAACAAGAAAAAGCTCTCCAAGCGGGATATGGGCGCCAACCTGGACGATTACAGCCGCATGGGCTATGCGCCGGCCTGCGTCTGCGAATATATCATGACGCTGCTCAACTCCAACTACGAGGAGTGGCACATGCAGAACCCCGATCAGCCTTACACCGCCTTCCCCTTCAACATCAAGAAGATGAGCGCCTCGGGCTGCCTGTTTGATTTTCATAAGCTCAACGACGTCAGCAAAAACGTCATCTCCCGCATGAGCGCCGAGGAGGTTTACACGCAGGCGCTCGCATGGGCCGAGCGGTATGACCCGGACCTTGGCCGCCTGCTGTCCGCCGACCCCGCCTATGCAAAGGCCATCCTTTCGATCGGCCGCGGCGGGAAAAAGCCCCGCAAGGATTTTGCCACCTGGCGGGACGTCAAGCCCTATCTCTCCTTCTTTTATGACGAGCTGTTCACGGTGGAGGACGCCTACGACGCGGCCTTCCCGAGGTCCGATATCCGCCGCGCGCTCGAGGACTTTCTCGGGAGCTACGACCCGGCCGACGATACGACCGTCTGGTTCGACAAAATCAAGGCGGTTGCCGACCGGCTGGGCTATGCCTCGGATATGAAGGCATATAAGGCCAATCCCGAAGCCTTCCCCGGCAGCGTGGCCGACGTGAGCATGTTTTTGCGTGTGGCCGTAACCGGGCGGCTCAACTCCCCGGATATGTACGCCGTGATGCGGATTCTCGGGCCCGAACGTGTGCGTTCGAGAATCCGGCGCATGATCGATTCGCTCTGACCGAGCACAGAAAGGACCACTCCCGAGATGGAAGAAATCGAAAGAAATTTTATACACGACATCATCGACGCGGACCTGCGCGCCAACCCGGAGCTCAAAATTCACACCCGCTTCCCTCCCGAGCCGAACGGATACCTGCACATCGGCTCGGCCAAGGCCATTATGATCAACTATCAGGCCGCCAAAAAATACGGCGGGCTTTTCAACCTGCGCTATGACGACACCAACCCCGCCAAGGAGGACAACGAGTATGTGGAGGCCATCTACCGCGACCTCTGCTGGCTGGGGGCGGAGCCGAACGGCGGTGTGTTTTACGGCTCGGATTACTTTGACCGGTGCTATGAATTTGCCGTGCAGCTCATCAAGGCCGGCAAGGCCTACGTCTGCGACCTGAGCGCCGAGGAGATGCGGGAATACCGCGGAACGCTGACCGAGCCGGGCAAAAACTCGCCCTACCGAGACCGCTCGGTGGAGGAAAACCTCGACCTGTTCGAACGCATGAAAAACGGCGAGTTTGCCGACGGCACGCATACCCTGCGCGCCAAAATCGACATGGCCAGCCCCAACATGAACATGCGCGACCCGGCCATCTACCGCATTGTGCACACCAGCCACCACCGGCAGGGGGACAAATGGTGCATCTATCCGCTCTATGATTACGCGCATCCGATTCAGGACGCGCTCGAGGGCATCACGCACTCGCTCTGCTCGCTGGAATTTGAAAATCACCGCCCGCTCTACGAGTGGGTCATTGACAACATCGGCTTTGAGAAAAAGCCGAAGCAGCGCGAATTTGCCCGCCTGAACGTGACAAACACGGTGATGTCCAAGCGCTACCTGCGCTATCTGGTGGAAAACGGACTGGTGGACGGCTGGGACGACCCGCGCCTGCCCACCCTGTGCGCGCTGCGCCGCCGGGGCTACACGCCGGCCTCGGTCATCGATTTTGTCAACCGTGCCGGCGTGGCCAAGGCCGACAGCCTGGTGGACATCGGACTTTTGGAGCACTGCATCCGCGAGGAGCTGAACGCCGCCGCGCCCCGGCGCATCTGCATACAGAAGCCGCTGCGGGTGGTGGTTACCAACTATCCGGCCGACCGCGTGGAGTATTTTGAGCTGCCCAACAACCCGCAGAACCCCGATGCCGGCACCCGCAGGGTGGCTTTTGGCCGCGAGCTCTTCATCGACGAGGAGGACTTTGCCGAGCTGCCGCCCCCCAAGTTCTTCCGCCTCAAGCCGGAGGGCGAGGTGCGGCTGATGGGCGCATATCTCATCCGCTGCAACGAGGTCATCAAGAATCCCGACGGCAGCATCCGCGAGCTGCACTGCACCGCCGATCTCGAAACCGGCAACGGCACCCCGGCCGACGGCAGAAAGGTCAAGGGGACCATTCACTGGCTCTCGGCCGCCCATTCCGAGGAAACCACGCTGATGCTCTATGACAAGCTGTTTACCATTGAGAACGTCAACGACATTCCCGAGGGCAAGACCTACAACGATTATCTCAATCCCGCATCTCTGGTGCGTCTGGAGCACTGCCGTGTCGAGCCGTCGCTGGCCGACGCCGCCCCGGGCGAGCGCTTCCAGTTTGTGCGCACCGGCTATTTCTGCAAGGATACCAAATATCCGAACACCTTCAACCGCATTGTGGGGCTGAAGGACAGCTTCCCGAAAAAATAAAGAGCCCCGGCGTCTGCGCCAGAGGCAGCCCGAAAAAGCAGCGGCGCCTGCGTTCCGGCAAATCCCGCAGGGCTGCCCGCCAAGGCCGCTTTGCCCGCCGCAGACCACCGGAGCGGAAGAACAGGAGTCCCCATCATGGCAACCCTACTGTATCAGGGGCACGGGAGTCTGCGCGTCACAACGGACCGCGGAAACGTGATTTACATTGACCCGTTTGCCGGAGCAGGCTACGATGCCCCGGCAGACCTGATTCTGGTGACGCACCAGCACCCCGACCACAACCGCACCGAGCTGCCGGCCCGGCAGCCGGGCTGCGTCGTCTGGCAGAACTCTGACGCGCTGAAAAACAGCGAATACCGGACCCTGCGGCTGAATTTTGCCGTGGCGGAGGCCGTGGAGGCCTACAACCACCATCACAAGCGGGAGGAGTGCGTCGGTTATATTCTGACTGTGGACGGCAAAACCGTCTATTTTGCGGGCGATACCGGCCAGACCGGGCAGATGTCCCGCATGGCGGAGCGGCGGCTGGATTACGCCGTCCTGCCGATTGACGGCGTCTATACCATGGACCTCCCGGAGGCCATCCGCTGCGCCGGGCTGATTGCCGCCGGGCATACCATCCCCGTGCATATGGCGCCCGGAGCGCTGTTCGACCCCAAGCGGGCAAGCCGTTTCACGGTTCCGGGCGCGCTGATTGTGGCTCCCGGCGAGGAGATCCGGCTGTAAAGTCCCCGGCGAAAACAGAACTACGGGCAGGGAGCGTTTCCCTGCCCGTATCGGCTGCCCTGACGGCGTCTTTCCCGCCTGTTGGGGCTTTTTTGTGTTCGCGGCCCGTCACGGCTCCTGCCGCAGCCTGCGGCGGACGCGGCGGCGGATGCGGATCAGGTCCCGCAGCATCCGCATGGCGTCCCGGAAGAGATGCACCTTGGATGCACGGTGGCGGAGGACGCATACCGGCATTTCGGCAACCCGGATGTGCAGCGCCTCGGCCCAGAGCAGCACCTCAAAATCAAAGGCAAAGCCGTCGGTTTCGCACCGGCCGAAAATCTCCTTTGCCGCCTTGGCCGTAAAGGCCTTGCAGCCGCACTGGGAATCCGACAGCCGGAAGCCGCCGAGCATACAGAGCACGCGGATATACAGCCTGGAGGCCAGCCGGCGCAGCCATGTATATCCCCGGTAGCCGTCCGGGCCGAGATTGCGGGAGCCAATCACCAGCCCTGCCTCGGGATGGGCGCGGAAGCACTCCACTGCCTCGCCGATGGCTCCGGTGCCGTAGGCCAGGTCGGCGTCGGTAAACAGCAGGTAGTCCCCGGTTGCCTCCAGCATGGCAGTGCGCACGGCGCAGCCCTTGCCGCGGTTTTGCGGATACCCGACCACGCGGGTGTTCGGCAGAGCCAGCGCCCGCACGACGTCGGCCGAGCCGTCGGTGCTGCCGTCGTCGCTGAACAGCAGCTCGTGGTCCGGGAAGTGCGCGGTCAGATAGGCAGACAGCGCACGGGCGGTGTCGGCAATCACGGCGCTTTCGTTGTACATCGGGATGCATACGGAGAGTTTCATCTGCGTCAGTGCCCCTTTCGGTAGACAAAAATATCGAATTGAATTTCGGTTTCCAGCTCGTCCAGCCGGTCCAGACGCGCGCGGTCGGCCGCCGAGGTGCGCCAGTAATAGGGGGTCATGGAGAACAGCGCCGCGATCTGCTCGCTCCCGCGCACGGTGACGGTATCCAGCAGCTGTTCCCGGCGCACCGGCTCCAGCTGCCGGGGCAGGTCCTCCCGCCCGGGGTTGAGATAGGGGCGGTCGTACAGCACCCGCTTCAGCCCCAGCAGGTGGCGCTCGCCCGCCCCTGCCAGAATCAGGTATCCGCCCGGCCGCAGCACGCGCGCAAACTCCTGCCCGGCGCAGGGGGCAAACAGGCTGACCACCGCGTCAAGCGCCGCGTCGCGCACCGGAAGCGCAAACAGCCCGGCAATGACAAAGCCCGCGCCGCTGCCGGTCCGCTTTGCGGTTTTTGCGGCATGGTCGATGCCGGGGCGCGAAAGATCCGCCCCCAGCACAACGCGTCCCGGAGCCATGCGGTTGGTATAGTACCCCTCCCCGCAGCCGGCATCCAGCACGCGGACCGCCCCCAGCTCGTCCAGCAGGCCGTTCACCGCATCCGAGAGCGGGCGGTAATAGCCGGCCTCCAGAAAAGCGCTGCGCGCACGCACGGCTTCCCTTGCGTCCCCGCTGCCGGCCTTGCCGGACGGGCAGAGGTTGAGGTAGCCGCTGCGCGAAAAATCAAAGCAGTGGCGCCGGGGGCCCAGGCAGGCAAATACCCGCCCCTGCTGCTCCGCGCGGCCGGGCGCGCCGCAGACCGGGCAGCGCAGCAGCTCCAGTACCGATGTGGTCATATCTCCTCCTTGCTTTCTGCCGGACGGCCGGGTTATGCCCTGCCCGGCTCGGGCGACGGGGGCTCGGAGACCGGCAGCTCAAACCAGAACACCGAGCCCTTGCCCACAGTGCTGTCCACGCCGTATTTTGCGCCGTGCACCTCCAGAATGCCCTTGACAATCGAGAGTCCCAGACCGGTGCCCATACGGGCCATGCGGTGCACGCGGTCCACCTTGTAGTAGCGGTCCCAGATCAGCGGAAGCTGGTCGGGCGGGATGCCCTCGCCGGTGTCCCGGACCGAGATGCGCACCCTGCCGTCCCGAACCGTCTGCACCACGGTGACGCTCAGGTCCTCGCCGGTGTAATTGATGGCGTTGTTGATCAGGTTGTAAATCACCTGCAGAATCATGTTCCGGTCGGCGAACACAAAGACCTCGCCGTCGGTTTCCAGACGGATGTGGTAGCCCTGCGCCCTGGTAAAGGCCTCGTACCGGCCCATCACCTCCCGCACGGCGACCGTGAGATTGAAGAACTCCATGACCGGGCAGCGCACGCCGGACTGAATTTTGGACAGATCCAGCAGGTCGTTGACCAGCTCGGAGAGGTGGTCGGTCTCGTCGATGAGAATCTGGATATTTTCGGGCGTATTCTCGCCCGGGATGTCCCGCATGGCCTCGCCGTAGCCCCGGATCATGGTCAGTGGGGTGCGCAGATCGTGCGAGATGTTGGCAAGCAGCTCCTTTTGTAGGTGGTCGCTGCGCGAGAGCTCCTGCGAAGCAAAGTTGAGCGACTCGGCCAGCTCCTGGGTCTCCAGGTATCCGTGCTCCACGGTAAAATCCACGTCATAGTTGCCCCGCGCCAGCTGCTTGGCCGCCTCGTTCATGCGGACAATCGGGCGGGAGATGCGCCTGGAAATGGGGAGCGTGAGCAGAATGGCCAGCGCCAGCAGAATGCCGAAAATCCAGATGAACTGGGTTTGCAGGGTATTGACCGTGGGGGAGAGCGGCGTGAGCGAGGTGCTCAGCAACAACATGTACTGATTTTGCTGCGCGTCCTCGCTGATTTTGACGTAAAGCAGATTCATCATCTCGGGTGTGGCCAGGGAATCCGATTTGCCGGGATCGTTCGGAAACAGGCTCTCAATAAAGGAGTGCTCCACCAGCTTGCCGCCGAACGTGATTTTGGCCTGATAGCTGCCTCCCTCCTCCTCGGCCCGGACATACAGCTCGGACATCCCCTCCGGGGAGATGAAAAAGGGCTTGTTGCCGACCGCGGCGTTCTCGGAGGCGATTTCGGTGGCGCGGTTGCCGTCAATGCGGTAGACCAGTACACCCACCAGCTCGTCCATGGCCACCTCAAACACCACGTCCTCCAGGTTCTCCTGCCCCAGCGCCGTAGAAATACGCTCGGCCGCCCGCTGCAGGTCCTGTCTGCGCACGCTCTCATACACCGCGTCCAGCAGCACCACCTGAAAAAGCCACGTCACCAGCAGCACCACAGCAAGGAAGATCAGCATGAAAACGACCAGATAGGAGTGCAGGCTGATGGCGCGGCGCTGCTTTTTGACGCGGGCTTTCATGTGCCCTCAAAGCGGTAGCCTACGCCCCGCAGAGTGACAATATAGCTGGCATATCTGCCCAGGCTCTTGCGCAGCAGCTTGATGTGGGTGTCCAGCGTGCGGGCGTCGCCGTAAAAATCGTAGCCCCAGACCTCGCACAGCAGCTTTTCGCGCGAGAGGGCGATATTGCGGTTGGACAGCAGATAAAAGAAGAGGTCGTATTCCTTGGGCGACATCTCCACCCGCTGGCCGTCGATATACACCAGCCGGGCGGTGAGATCGGCCTTCAGGCCGCCGTGATCCAGCTCGATGACCTCGTTGGGCTTTTTGCCGTCGGCGCTCTGCTTGCCCGAAACCCGCTTCATAATCGCGTCCACCCGCAGCATCAGCTCCTTGGGGGAGAAGGGCTTGACGACATAGTCGTCAATGCCCACCTCAAAGCCGTTGATGCGGTCGTACTCCTCCCCGCGCGCCGAGAGCATGATGATGGGGGTCTGGGTGATTTTGCGGATTTCCCGGCAGGCCGAAAAGCCGTCCAGCTCGGGCATCATGATATCCATGATGATGATATCGTAGGTGTTGGAGCGGCAGAGCAACACGGCCTGCATCCCGTCGGCAGCCTCGGTCACCTCGTGCCCCTCAAACTCCGCGTATTTGCGGATCAGGGTGCGGATACGCGCTTCATCGTCTACAACCAGAATATGATACATGGGGGTACCGTCCTTTCTCTTCTTTGGTCCTTGGGGTGTTCCTGCCGCGGGAGCGGGCCCGGAAATCAGGAAAAGGTGACGCTGTCGGGCACGTATTCCTGAATGGTGATGGTGGTGGTATCGGTTTGGGAGGCGCTGCCGGAATACCGGACGTATTCGATGGTCAGTTCGTCTCCGACCTCACAGTCGGCAATCGCGGCCTCAAAATCCGCCTCGGTGGTAACCGCCTGCCCGTTGACCGATACGATGCGGTCCTTGTTCTGCAAATCGCTGTTGAACTCGGAGGACACCACATACAAGCCGATCTCCTGGAGCTGATAGCGGTAATGGTAATACTGGAAGTTGCTCTCGTTGATCTCCAGCAGGGTCAGGCCGTGGTCGATCACGCCCCGCACATAGCCGAATTCAATCAGGTCGCACTCCACCTCGTAGGCCGAATCAATCGGAATGGCAAAGGCCAGCCCTTCCACGCCGGCGTCGGCATATTTGGCGTTCACAACGCCAATCAGCTCTCCCTTGAGGTTGAACAGGCCGCCGCCCGAGTTGCCCGAGTTGATGGCGGCGTTGGTCTGAATCAGGGTCATCACGGTGCCGTCCTCTGTCTGCACCTGCCGCTCGGTGGCGCTGATGATGCCGTCGGTCACGGTTCCGCCCAGCGTGCCCAGCGGGTTGCCGATGGCCACCACATGCTCGCCCACCACAAGGTTGCCGCTCTTGCCGTGCTTGGCGGCCGTGAGAGGCTCCTCGGCGTTGGGCTCGATTTTGATGACCGCAAGGTCCGAGGCCGCGTCGCTGCCCACCAGCGTGGCCTCGTATCTGCTGCCGCTGTTCAGTTGCACCTCAACCGCCCTGGCGTCCTCCACAACGTGGTTGCAGGTCAGGATATATCCCTCCTCCGCAATGATGACGCCGCTGCCCGAGCTGACGCCCTCGGTGGTCTGGCCCCAGAGCCCGCCGGTGGTGACAACGGTGGCCCGGATGACCACCACCGAATCCTCTACCATGCGGACCACGTCCGAGATGGCAAAGGGATTCTCCCCGGCCGAGCCGTAGGGGGTGTACTCGGCCTCCGAACGGTCCAGCAGCCCCTCGGGGTCGTTGTTGTAAATCGAGCTGTTACCGGGCGCCGGGTTCACCCCGCCGTCCCCGCCGGACGCGCGGTCGGAAAGATACCGGAAGGTCAGGTATCCGCCCCCCGCGCCGGCGCCCAGGGCCAGCGCCAGGGCCAGCACCACCGTCAGGAAGGTCTTGGCAAAGCTGCCGCCGCTCTTGTGCGGGGGCTGCTGCCGGTCCGGGCCGCCCGACATACCGGAATCCGACTGAAAGCGATACTCGTATTGTCCGTAAGCATGGTCCTGTGCCTGCCGCGAGGGGTCTCCCGACCCGCCGGGCATGTCTTTGTTCTGCTCGTCATACATGGAAAACGAACCTCCTTTTTCGCCTGTGCGATCATTCCGCTCTTGCAAGCTGATGCTATTATAAGCGTTCAATGTGAAGGTTCCATGATGTTGGCTGAAAAAAAGACTGAAAAAAACAACTTTTTCTTGTTTTCCTGCCGGAAATTTGGTATAATGATAGTCGGAGACCTGACGGCGCACCCCTGTGCGTCTATTATACCATATTTTTTCGGGAAAGGAAAGAGATGCTCGCATTTTTATCGGATTTTTTCGGGCGGCACGGAATTGACTGCTTCGCTCCGCTCCCGCTCTCGCTCTGCCGCGTGACCCGCCCCTATCTGCTGGAGCGTGCAGGCATCCGGGACGGCAGCGCCGTGATGCTGGCGGTCCCCTATCTGAGCCCGGCCTGTCTGGAGCCCGGCCGCAACCTCTCCGCCTACGCGGTGCCGCGGGACTACCACGGCTATTTTGACGCGCTGTTCGCCGAGCTGCTGCCGCTGCTGCGGGAGCGCTTTCCCGGCCGGCGCTTTGCGGGGTTTGCCGACCATTCCCCGCTGGCCGAGGCGGAGGCCGCCGCCCGCGCGGGACTTGGCGTGGTGGGCCGGAATGGCCTGCTGCTGACACGGGCGTATTCCTCCTACGTCTTCCTCGGGGAGCTGATTACCGACGCGCAGCTCCCCTGCCCCGGCGCATCCGCCGACCTCCCCCGCTGCCCCGGCTGCGGGCGCTGCCGCGCGGCCTGCCCGGCCAAGGGCGGGGTCTGCCTCTCGGCCCTGACCCAGAAAAAGCAGCCCCTGACGTCGGAGGAGGAGCGGCAGCTCCTGGAGCTGGGCTCCGCCTGGGGCTGCGACCGCTGCCAGGAGGCCTGCCCCTACACCCGGGCCGCGCTGGAGCGTGGCAGCATTTTTACGCGCATTCCCTATTTCCTGGAGGATCCCGTCCCCCGCCTGACGCTGCGGGAGCTGGACCGGATGACCGACGCCGGATTTGCCGCCCGGGCCTATGCCTGGCGCGGCCGCCAGACCGTGCGGCGCAACCTGTTGCTGCTGGAGCAGGGCCGGGACGCCGCCCGGAACAATGCCATGGAGGCCGCCGATCCTGCGGCCGGAAAGGAGCGGACATGCTGAAGCTGATCTGCGGTCCCTCGGGGGCCGGAAAAACCGAGCTGCTGGTGCGGGCGATTGAGGCCGACGTTGCCTCCGCCGTCCGCTGCTTTCTGCTGGTGCCCGAGCAGCAGGCCTACATCAGTGAGCGCGACCTGACCGCCCGTCTGCCCGGCAGCGCGGGACGGTATCTGGAGATTGTCAACTTCTCCCGCCTGGCGGAGGATGTGTTCCGGGTCTACGGCGGCGTGGCCCAGCAGAACGTAGGGGGCGGGGCGCGCGCGCTGCTGATGTGGGATACCCTGCGCCGCCTCTCGCCCGAGCTGAAGCAATATGGCCGGAGCGCCGGCAGCGACCCGACCCTGACCGCCCGGATGCTGGCCGCCGTGGAGGAGCTGCGCAGCAACGGCATTGCCGGCGAGCAGCTGGAGGGGGCGGCCGGCGCTCTGCCCGACGACTCCCCGCTGCGGGCCAAGCTTTTGGACCTGGCGCGCGTGGACGCGGCCTTCCGGGAAAGCGCCGGCGAGAGCCTGGGGGCCGGAGTCTCGGAGCGGCTGCTGCGCCTGGCGGAGCTGCTGCGGGAGCACGACTGGCTGGCCGGCGCGCAGATATACATCGATTCGTTTACCAGCTTCACCGCGCCGGAATACGCGGTGCTGCGCGAGCTGCTGCGCCAGGCCGCCGGCGTAACCGTTGCGCTGTGTACCGACGGGCCGGACTGCCGGATGATGCATTTTGAGGGCGTGAACCGCACGGCGCGCCGTCTGCTGCGCATGGCAGAGGAGGCAGGGCTCCCGGCAGAGTGCCGTCTGCTGCCCCCCTCTTCCGCGGGAAAGCCGGCCGCGCTGCGCATGGCAGAGGAGGCAGGGCTCCCGGCAGAGTGCCGTCTGCTGCCCCCCTCTTCCGCGGGAAAGCCGGCCGCGCTGCGCATTCTGGAACGCGAGCTGTGGGATTTCGGCCTGACGGCCGCCGCAAGGACCTTCCCGCCCGCCGGGGAGCCGCAGGCGGTGCACACGCTGATCTGCACCAACCTGTACGCCGAGGCCGAGGCCTGTGCCGTCCGCATCCTGGGACTGGTGCAGCAGGGGCTGCGCTACGGCGACATTGCCGTGGTGGTGCGGGACACCGAAACCTACCGCGGCGTGCTGGACGCGGCGCTGGAGCGGCATGGCATTCCCTACTTCTTCTCGGAGCGCACCGACCTTTCCTGCCGTCCGCTGGCCCGCCTGGTGCTCTCGGCGCTGCGCGCGGTCAACCGGCACTACCGGCTGCCCGACATTCTCACCCTGCTCAAGACCAACCTCTGCGGCGCCGACATGCGGGAGGTCGCGCTGTTTGAGGAATACTGCGAGACCTGGCACATCACCGGCTCCCGCATGACCGACAGCGCCTGGAGCATGAACCCCGACGGCCTGACCGAGCGCCGCTCGGCCCGGGGCGAGGAAATTCTGGCAGCCGCCAATCGGGTGCGCAAAACCGTGATGGAGCCCCTGCTGGCCCTCTCGGCCGCCATGCGCGCCTCGGACCGCCTGGACGACCGCTGCCGCGCCGTATACGATTACCTCTGCCGGCTGAACGTATCCGCCCGGCTCTCGGAGCGCGCCCGGCAGGAGCTGGCCCTGGGGCAGCGCCGGGAGGCCGGCGAGAGCGTGCGTCTCTACCGCTTTCTGATCGAAACCCTGACCGGCCTGTGCGCGCTGTTGCCCGACGCCCGGCTGAGCGCCGAGGAATTCCTCTCGGCACTGACGCTGTATTTTTCGGCCACCGATCTGGGCTCGGTGCCCAATCTGCACGACTGCGTGACGGTCGGCTCGGCTGCAACCCTGCGCGTGGAAAACGTGCGGGTCTCCTTCCTGCTGGGGCTGTGCGAGGGGGAGTTTCCGCAGGCCGACAGCGACGACGGCATCCTGACCGAGGCCGATAAGGACACGCTGGAGTCTCTGGGTCTCACCTTTGATTCCCGCCGGGATCTGCGCTCCTCCGAGGAGCTGTTCTACGTCTACCGGGCCATGACCAAGCCCTACGGGCAGCTCTTTCTCTCCTGCCCCGCCATGCAGCCCGACGGTTCGGCGCGCACCCCCTCGGTGGCATTTGCGCGGGCCGGGTTCCTCTTCGGTCTCACTCCCGCCCGCTTCGGCATGGAGAGCCTGCGGCCGCAGCCGCTCCCGCCCCGGGATCCCGCGCACCGCGCATCGCCCCTGCCCCCGCAGAGCGTGCTGCGGCTCTCGCAGAGCGCGATACAGGCCTTTGTCCTATGCCCCTACCGCTACCACTGGGTCTACCGGCTGGGGCTGCGGGAGCGCAAGGACTCGGCGGTCGGCCCGGCGGACGAGGGCACCTTCCTGCACTATGTCTTTGAGCGTCTGCTGCGCGGCGCGCTGGGGGAGGACGGCGTCCTGCATCTGCCCCCGCCCGCCGGGCTGCCCGCGGTGGCCGACCGCATCATTGCCGAATATCTGGCCGACGTCTGCCCGATTCCGCCCCAGCGGATGGACCGCCGCCTGCTGCACCTGTTTGCGCGGCTGCGCGGACTGGCGCTGCTGATGCTGGAGGACATCACAGGGGAAATTGCCTCCAGCCGCTTCCGCCCGGCGCGCTTCGAGCAGCGGCTGGGGGGCAGCGGGCAGAACGACCTGCCCCCCCTGCTCTTCCCCCTCTCGCAGGGCTGCACCGCCGAGCTGCGCGGGCTGGTGGACCGCGTGGACCTGTACGCACAGGGCGACAAAACCTATGTGCGGGTGGTGGACTACAAAACCGGCCGGCATAGTTTCTCGCCCGACGGGGTGCGGTCCGGCGCCGACATTCAGCTGGTGCTTTACCTGGCAGGCGTCACGGCAGCCGACCCCGGCCGTCTGCTCCCGGGCGGCGCGCAGTATCTGTTTGCCCACACCGAGGACGGCAAAACGAAAATCACCCGCAGCGGCTTCCTGCTGGACGACCCCGATGTGGCCGGGGCGGCCGACACCACCGGGAGCCGGCTGTACAGCAAAAATCTGATCCCGCAGAGCGCCGCAGAGCTGACCGGGCTGATCGGACAGATGCAGGACGCGGTCTGTACGGCCGCCGAACGGATTCTGGCCGGCGAGGCCGGCAAAACCCCCTCCGAGCAGGCCTGCCGCTTCTGCCCCGTGCGGGCGCACTGCGACGTCGCCTGGCACGGCGGACGCTGACAGAAAGGAGCACACCGATATGGGAAGAACATGGACCCCCTCTCAGGAGGAAGCAATGAACCTGCGCGGCAGGCTGCTGCTGGTATCGGCCGCAGCAGGCTCCGGGAAAACCAGCGTGCTGACCGAGCGCATCATCCGCACGCTGACCGACCCCGAGCACCCGGCCGACCTTTCCCGCCTGCTGGTGGTGACCTTTACCCGGGCCGCCGCCGCGGAGCTGAAATCCAGAATCGCCGCCGCTCTGACCGCGGCGCTGGCCGAGCGCCCCGGAGACGCCCGGCTCTCGCGGCAGCTTTTGCTGCTGGGCAGCGCGCAGATCTCCACCATCGACTCCTTCTTTCAGCAGGCCGTGCGCGCGAATTTCGAGCAGCTGGGGCTGCCGGCCTCCTTCCGCATGGCCGACGAGGGAGAGGCCGGGCGCCTCTGCCTGGACACGCTCAACGAGGTCATCCGGGAGTTTTACGACCGCTACGAGCAAAAGGACGCTCCGGCGGCGCCGGGGCCGTTCGCCCCCCTGGCCGGCAACCGGTTTGCCGGGCTGATGGACCATCTGCTCTCCAACCGCAACGACGCCGGCTTTGACCGCGAGCTGCTGGAATTCCTGCGCGGCTTTTCCTCCTACCCCGAGGGCTTCGGGCTGCTGCGGACCTGCGCCGACGATTTGCGGCGGGCCGCCGACGGGGACTTTTTCGGCTCCCGCCCGGGCCTCTCCATCCGCAAAACGCTCACCGACGCCTACACCGGTTATCTTGCCGGCCTGCGGGAGGCGCAGGACTATCTGGACATCGACCCCGACGCCGCCGCGCATTTCAGCGGTGTGGCGTCGGGCGACGCCGATTTCTGCCGCCGGATGCTGCGCGCGCTGGACGAGGGAGGCTACGACGGGGTGCGCGCGGCCGTTTATGACTACCAGCGCACCGACTTCCCCCGGATGAAGGGCAAGCCCCCCGAGATGGAGCGCTACAAGCTCCTGCGCGACAGCCTGCGCCGAACAACCGAAAAATTCCGGGACACGCTGTTTGCCTGGTCCCCCTCGCAGGTGCGGGAGCAGCTGCTGGAGGCCGCCGCGCTGTGCGACATGCTGGCCGAGCTGTTTACGGTCTATCACGGGCGGGTGCTGGAGGAAAAGCAGGCGCGCGGCATTCTGGAATTTGACGACGTGCGGGAGGCGCTGTATCGCCTGCTCACCCTGCCGGACGGCTCCCCCTCGCCCTTTGCACAGGCGCTGGCCGACCGGTACGACGCGGTCTACATTGACGAATATCAGGATGTGGATTACCTGCAGGACCGCATTTTCTCAATCATCGGCGGAGACCGCCGCTTTATGGTGGGGGACATCAAGCAGAGCATTTACGGCTTCCGCGGGAGCGAGCCCGCCATTTTTGCCGGGTACCGCCGGGCCATGCCGCTGGCCGGCACGCCGCAGGCGGAGGGGGCCCCGGGGGTATGCGTCTTCATGTCCGAAAACTTCCGCTGTGACAGACCGGTCATCGATTACGCCAACCGCATCTGCTCCTTCCTCTTCTCGGCCTGCGAGGAGAGCGTGGGCTACCGCCCGCAGGACGATCTGGTTTGCGCCAAGCCCGCGCCCGACCGGCCGCCGGCGCCCGTGCAGACCCTGCTGTTTGAGCCCTACCCCCGCCGGAAAAGCGGGGAGAGCGCCGGGGCGGACGAGCCCGAGCCGGACCGGCCGCTGCGCGAGGCGGTATGGGTGGCGGCCGAAATTGCCCGCCTGCTGCACGGAGAGCGCCTGGACAGCGGAGAGCGCATCCGTCCCCGCGACATCGCCATTCTTGTGCGCAACGGCTCGGCCGGGGACGCCTTTGCCCGGGAGCTGGAAAAGCTGGGCATTCCGGTTGCCTCCCCCGCATCGGTCGATCTGCTGCATTCCCCGCTGATGACCGACACGCTCAATCTGCTGCGCGCCATTGACAATCCCTACCGCGACCTGCCCCTGTCCGAATACCTGCTGACCCCGCAGGGCGGCTTTACGCTGGAGGAGCTGACCGCCGTGCGCGAGTCGGCGCCCGACTGCAAGGCGCTCTATGACGCGCTCGCCGCCGCGGCCGCAGATCCGGCGCATCCGGTCGGGGCCAAGGCGGCCGGGTGGGTCGGGTGGCTGGAGGGCTACCGGCAGCTGGCCGCCGTGCAGCCTGCCGACCGGCTGCTGCGGCTGCTGTATCTGGATCCCCGCCTGTCGGACGCGGCCACACAGCCCGAGCTGCTCTTTCTGTACGAGCAGGCCCGCCTGTACCAGCGCCGGGCATGGAACGGGCTGTACGGCTTTCTGGATCACTTCTCCACCCTGCTGGAGGGCAGCGCGCCCCAGGCCGCCGGATTCGAAAAAGAGGAGGACGCCGTGCGCATCATGACGATTCACCGCTCCAAGGGACTGGAGTTCCCGGTGGTCTTTCTGTGCGCCTGCGGCAAGCGCTTCAACACCGAATCGCTGCAGGGGAACCCGCTCTTCCACCGCCGGGCCGGCTTTGCCTGCCGGCTGTACAACCCCGAAACCCACGAAAACGAAAACACCGTCCTGCGGGAGGCCGTGCGGCTGGAAATTGCGGCCGACCAGGCCGAGGAAAGCATTCGTACCCTCTATGTGGCGCTGACGCGCGCGCGGGAGCGGATGTATGTCACCGGAACGCTCTCCGGACGTCTGGATTCGGCCCTGGCCTCGGCCTCGCTGCTGCGTCGGGGAGCGCGCTATGCGATTCTCTCGGCCGACAGCAGCCTGCGCTGGATTCTGGCCGCGCTGACCGACCCGTCCGGCGGTCACGCCGGGGCCGGTACGGGGGATTTCCGCTTTGTTCCGCTCTCCGAGGAGATTGCCGCTCCGCCGCCCGGGCAGGCCGCGCCGGAGGCGCCCGTCCCCGCGGCGCCGGCGCCCGCAGACACGTCTGCGGGCAGGGATATCGGCGCCGAGCTGGCCGCCATTCTGGAGCGGCAGAGCGGAATGCGCTACCCGTTGGAGCTGCTGCACCGGATTCCGACCAAGGCGGCGGCCTCCAAGCTCCGCCCCGACCTGCTGGACACGCTCGACCCGGCCGCCGCACAGGAGGAAGAAGATGCAGACGCGGCGCTGGAGGCGCAGCTGGAGCTGATGCGGAAGGCCGCACCCGCGTTTGACAGTCTGTCGGGCAGGAACCGCCGGCCCGACGCAGCCGAAACCGGGACCGCGACACATGCGTTCCTGCAATTCTGCGATCTGCGCGCTCTGCCCTCCCGCGGCGTTGCCGCCGAGGCCGAACGGCTGGTGGCCGAACGCTTCCTCTCACCCGGGGACGCCGCCATTCTGAACATCTCCCAGCTGGAGGCCCTGATACACAGCGACCTGATGGAGATGATTGCCGGAGCGCGTGAGCTGCACCGTGAGCAGAAGTTCAACCTGCTGCTGCCGCTCTCCGGGCTGACCCGCCGGCCGGAAACCGCTGCGGCGCTCTCCGGGCAGACCATCTTTGTGCAGGGCTCCATTGACCTGCTGCTGGTTATGCCGGACGACCGCCTGCTGCTGATCGATTACAAAACCGATCACATCACGCCCGAGCAGCGACGCAACCCCGCGCTGCTGCAATCGGTATTCTCCGACCGTCACGGGAATCAGCTGGCCTGCTACGCGCGTGCGGTCGCCCACCTGTACGGCAGGCCCCCCGACGCAGTCTATATCTATTCTCTCCCCCTTGGCAACTGTGTGAAAATTCGCTAAGGAGAAGACCTTGGAAGGACCCGCCCGATAAGAGCCCCGCCATTGGAAAAGACCTTGGAGGGACCCGCCTCTTAAGGAGAG
>CALWQR010000030.1 GCA_944383705.1 uncultured Clostridia bacterium | reverse complement strand
AAAAAACGGCTTCGGACAGGATTTGAACCCTGCAGTACCCGTTTTTAAGGGCAGAAAGTGCGATGATTTTACGCACCTTCTGCCCTTTTTTCGTATTTTTATTTGTTAAATATTTGTGTCTGCCTGAAAGGAGGCTCGTCATCGGTTACATTTATAAAAAAGAAGATTGCGACTGCCGCTACTGCCTGTACTGCCGGCGCAGGAAATGCCGTGCCGTCCGGTGCTGCTGCCTGGAAGATAAGGTTCGCACGCGCTCCCCCGTCCTCAATGAAAACGACAAAGAAATCTATGAATTCTATACGAAAGGAAAAAACGAACATTTTCAAGTTTGATTTATAAATTTCCTGGAGGATGTCCCGCAGGATACCGATCATAGCATGGGCGGAATGTAAGCGGAAGCGGTTGAAAAACGGGAAGATTTATGGTATAATAAGATATCGACAAATCGGAATTTGATGGAGGAAACACAAATTGAAGCTTGAAGAATATGGGAAGGAAAACAATAGCATTATAGTGATGCTGCATGGAGCAAATTTTGTGCATTGCTATGGTAGGCAATATTCGCTCGCTAATTCTTTTCACATTATCGTACCCCATATCATGGGATTTGGAGATGAAGCGGGCAGAATATTTTACACGGATACGTGTTGTGCCGAACTTGTAAACATGATAAGAAGCCTCAACAAAAAAGTTTTACTGGTGGGATTTTCATTGGGTGCGCAACTTGCTTTCAAGCTCGTATCGGAATATCCGGAATTATTTTATTCTGCCATAATCGTCAGTCCGTGGCTGAACAAAACGGAATCTTCATTAGCGGAAGTTATGAAAATGAATGAAAAGCAATTTGCTTCATTCAAGAAAAAGTGGCTTTGTAATATCATAGGCATGATGAATGGACTTCCCAGAGAGCCGAGAAAAAAATTTGTTCATCAGATGCAGAATGTTAAGATTGATACTATTCGTAATTCCGTGAATAATGGCATAACATTTGAAAGCGAACCGGACTTTGCCAAAGTGCCAATTCCTATTATTGCGTTGGCCGGAGGAAAAGAACCCAAAGAAGTAATGGACAGCGTCAAACGAATGGCTGAGATCAATCCGAATTGTCGGTGTGAGATATGGGATAAGGCTGCTCACAATATTCCGCCGATGTTTGCAAAAAGATTCAACCAGTTGATTTTAGACACGGTGCAATAAATTCCAGTGGAGATTTACCAGGACAGGCGGTGCAACGTGCTGCCGATCCTTTTTCGTATCGGCTCGGCTGACGCATTCCCGCCGGTTCAGACAAACGACAAATCGGAACTTGGAGATAAAATAAGGATGATCAGATTACAAGAAGTCAAAGCGGAAGACCGCAAGCTTTTATGGAATATAAATCAAAAATATCTGTATGAGATGACAAAGTACTATCCGGACAACATGGACGAACAAGGAAATTATCATTACGGATATTTTGATGCGTATTTTACCGATGCGGAGAGAAAAGCCTTTTTCATTTACGATGATGAAATTATGGTTGGTTTTGTTATGTTGAATCCATAAACGCTGATGTCGTCGCTGATTCCGTTTTCGGTTTGACTGCTGGCGTTGTAAACCACGTGGTAGTTGGTCATGATAAAGGCGTCTCCTTCGGCCTTGTCCATCTGAAAGATCACCCCGGAGCCCGCGGAGGAATATTCCTGCGTGATGCTGCCGGAGCCGGGCCACCACCCGCCCTGCTGTACGGTGGCCTGAAAATTGCATACGATGCTGACCGCGCTGCGGAGACCTTTGGCGCTGGCGGCGGGAATGCTGCTTCCGGCCGTCGTGATGACCAGAGAGCCGTCCGCGCCGTCTTCGCCATCGGCTCCGTCGGCTCCGTCGGCCCCGTCCTGTCCGACCACAACGCCCAGGTTCTGCTCGGTGCCGTCGCCGTAAATGAGAATCAGTTCGCCATTGTCATTGATCTGCGCATCAACAATCCCGGCTGCGTCGGCCATATCGCAGGACGACAGTGCGAATGAAAAAATGACCAGCAGACACAGGACCCATAAAACGGAATGCTTTTTTGTTTTCATCTTTCGTTGCTCCTTTTTATCAGAATTCAGGGAATCCGGCTCCGTGCCCGACATCCGGCGGTCTGCGCAGGGAAGGGGAGCCGGAATCAGGAATTGTGCAGCGCATCAATCGGTTGCAGGCGGGAGGCCTTTGCCGCCGGATACCCGCCGAAGAGAATGCCGATCACCGCGCAGAACGCAATGGCCGCGCCGCCTACCGCCCAGTTCATGGCGACAGAGGCTCCGGACATCAGATTGTAGATCTGAATGGCCGCAAAGGAAAGCACCAGCCCTGTCAGCCCGCCGAGAACGGACAGCACGCATGCCTCGCACAAAAACTGGAACATGATATGCCTGCGCTTGGCGCCGACCGCCTTGCGGATGCCGATCTCCCTTGTCCGCTCGGTCACCGACACCAGCATAATGTTCATAATTCCAATGCCGCCCACAATCAGGGAAATTGCCGCGATGCCTGCCAGAAGGACCGACATGGTATTGTCTACCTCCTCCATGGTTTCCAGGATGTCGGATTCGTTGCTGACCGTAAAGGCCTCCTCGTCCCGGGTTGCCTGCAGCAGGAAGCTTTCGGTTATGCTCATTGCCGCGGTCACGGAATTCTCGTAGGTCGCCTTGACATAAAAGGTGGATACCGCGCTTTCACCGGTCATCCGGGCCGCTGTGGAATAGGGAATCAGGATGGAGCTGTTGCTGACGCCCGCCAGGCTGGAGCCCTGCTCCTCCAGAACCCCGACAACCCGGTAAACCTGTTCGCCGATGGTCACCGTACCCTCCACCGCGTCCCAGGTGCCAAACAAATCGCTTGCCACATCGGTCCCGATGACGCACACCCGGGTTGCCCACTCCATATCCGAATCCACAAGCTGCCGTCCGCGCTGCACGTCAACGTCCTGTAGGGTAAAATAGTCGGGGGTAATGCCGTAAACCGAATAATTGCCGGAATTGGTCCCCTTTTTTGCGGTTTTGCTGACCGATATCACGGGCGCCACACTGTCAATCATCGCGTAATCGGTCAGCTGCCCGACGGCCTCCACGGATAGGGAGGTCTCCTCGCTTGTGATGGTGGCCGTGATTCTGTCCGAGCCCATGTCCGAGATGCTGCCGGTGATGCCGTCGGTTGCGCCCTGCGTAATCGACACGAGAATCACAACCGCCATCACGCCGATGATGATGCCGAGCATGGTCAGAACCGACCGCATTTTGTTGTACCAGATGCCTGATATGAAACACATCAAACAAACCGTTGCTTTGCTCCTGGCGCTCCTTCTGGTCTTTACCATAGCGCCGTTTACGGCAGCGGCAACCGAGGCCGAACCCTCGGAGGATGACGGCTGGATAGCCATCTCCACGGCGGAGGAGTTCCTGTCCGGCGAGCCGACCGGCCTGCTGGCGGGGAACCTCCTCTACAAGGACACGGCCGACAATCTGGCAGAGGTTGTGGCCAACGGCAAGGTCAATTATACGCTGGTCAGCAAGGAGAGTGACAAAACCGCCAACGACCAGATGTGGCGGATCACCGACACGCTGCGTACGCTCTCGGGCGCTGTGGTTGCCAGCACCTATGACACGGCCGCGGCCGATCCCAACGCCCGGCAGATCCTCATCGGTTATACCGATTACGAGGAGACCGCAGCCGTTGCCGCCGCCACCCAGCCGGAGGGCTACAGCATCGATTTTGTGGGCAACAAAATTGTGGTATTCGCCTGGACAAACGGCAACCTGGTGCGCGCCACCGACGCCTTTCTGGAGCTGCTGGAGGGCGCCTGCTTCCAGGACGCCGACGGCAACGCCAACCTGCTGCTCACGCCCGAGAAGCTTGGCAGCGACACCGGCGACGTCAGCTTTTACAAGGACGTGCCGCAGGAGGTGGACGGCCTTGCGGTGGAACGCATTTATGACGCCGGCGACAACGCCATGATGCTGTACTGGTCGGATGTGGCCGAGGGGAGCTTTGATTCATACGCGGCCTCGCTGGAGGCGATAGGCTTTACCGCGTATCAGTCGCACGAGACCGACTCCATCGTCGCCGCAACCTATACAAAGAACGGGACCATGGCGCACGTGTACTACCTCAAGCGCACATCCGAGCTGCGTGTGATTACCAAGGTCGAGGCCGAGCTGCCCATCAACCCTTATGAGTATACCAAGGTCTGCGAGCCGCTGGTCATCCAGGTCGAGCTCGACCCCAGCACCGGATACGGCATGTGCTACATTGTCCGCCTGAAGGACGGCACGTTCCTGGTGATTGACGGCGGGTTTGACGACGAGGAACACCTCAATGCCAAGGTCATTTATAACCAGCTGGTCCGCTACAAGCCGGACGAGGTGGAGGATATTGTCATTACCGCCTGGATCCTCACGCATCCGCACGGCGATCATGTCGGCGGCTATCGGGGGATGGCGGCCTCGGAGTATGCCGACAAGATCACCGTCAAGACCCTGATTGCCAACGGCACCCCGGCGCATCTGCACACCGTAATGGACGGCAAGTGGAGCCCGCCCAATTATGACAACGAGGCGAAAAAATTCGCAGGCTGCCGCTACATCAAGGCAAACACGGGGCAGCGCTTCTGCTTCCCGGGGGTCACCGTTGACATCCTGTATTCTCCCGCGGATGTCTACCCGGATTTCATCTACGAGCTGAATTCGGCGGCGACCATCACCTTCCACCTGACCGTGGAGGAGAGCGAGACGCGCCGGGAATTCCGCTATCTGTTCATTGCCGACAACATCGAGCAGGGTTCCGATCGCATTGCCGAGATGTACCGGGAGAACCTGAAGAGCGACGTCGTTCAGGCCGGGCACCACGGCGCCGGCGGCAGCCAGGCGCTTTACGAGTACTGCGACGCCGATATCGCCCTGTGGCCGACCTCGCAGGCGCGACTGGAGGGAGGCAGCTGGTGGAAGGATTGGCCGCAGGCCGTGTGGCTCCGCGAGAACGTTAAGGTCAACATTGCCCATGGGGGAGGAACCTGCACCATGTGGTTTGAGGGGGACGAGATTGCCTGGCAGCAGGATCCCCCTATGTAGGCGGAAGCCGGAACATCAATCTGTCATGTTATCAAAGGAATACAGCTATGAAAAAGAAAATCAAAATTGCACTGATCGGGTGCGGCGGCATTGCAAGGGGCGGCCACATCCATCATTACCAGACGCTGGCCGAGGACTTTGAAATGGTTGCGGTCTGCGATATCATCGAGGAAAAGGCCGCGGCCTTTGCCAAGGACTTCGGCGTGCCGGCGTACTATGTCGATTACCGGGACGTGCTGAACCTTGAGGGGCTGGATGCGGTGGACATCTGCACACCAAACTACCTGCATTCGATCATTGCCGTGGATGCGCTGAACCATGGGCTCCATGTGCTTTGCGAAAAGCCCGACGCGGTCAGCGTCGCGGAGGCCGAAAAAATGAAGCAGGCCGCCGAGAAGAACGGCCGGCTGCTGATGGTCATCCGCAACAACCGCTTCATTCCGCAGACGCAGTATCTCAAGCAGTACATCGAGGACGGCAACTTCGGCCGCATTTATGCCGCACGCTGCGGCTGGCAGCGCCGCCGCGGCATTCCCGGCAAGGGCGGCTGGTTTACCACCAAGGCCCAGTCGGGCGGCGGCCCGCTGATCGACCTGGGCGTGCATATGATCGACGCGACCATGTGGCTGATGGGCAACCCCAGGCCTGTTGCCGTCAGCGGGAGCACCTACTGCGAGTTTGCAAACAATGATGTTGCCGAATCGGTGGATTCCGCCTTTGGAGAGAAAAAGGCCGGCGGAACCTTTGACGTGGAGGACCTGGCCATGGGCTACATCCGGTTTGACAACGGCGCCTGCCTGCAGCTGGAGTTCTCCTGGGCCTCCAACGTGCAGCAGGATGACAAATTCTTTGAGCTGCGCGGCACAAAGGCGGGCGCCAGCTTCCATTCCACCGACAACAAGCTGAAAATCTTTACCGAGCAGTACGGCAAAACCATGGATCTGATTCCCAATCTTCCCGGCGCCGGGAACGGGCATTTCGGCAACATCAAGAATTTTGCCGATGTAATCAACGGGGTGGCCGAGCCGGTATACAGACCCGAGCAGGGGCTGAACATGATCCGGATTCTGGAAGCCATTTACGAATCCGCCAGAACGGGAAGGGAAGTTGTTCTCTGAACCGGTGTTCTCGGGGAAGATCCCATGCGGGTCTTCCCCTGCGGCGGTTTTCCGCCGGAAAGGAGAGGAAAAACCAATGATCAAATTTCATTCCAACGTCATATCCCTGCATTTCGGCCTGCCGCGGCCGGTCCGCATTCTTCAGCTGACAGACGTGCACCTGTCCCTGGCCGACGAGACCGACGGGGAAGAGCTGCAGGCGCACGCGGCCAAGCGGCGCAGAACCTTTTTCAATGAAGCCGACGCCCCCGCGCGCGACCCTGTCGGCTTCCTGGAGGAGGCAATGCGGTATGCCGAGGGCTTTGACTGTACGGTCATTACCGGGGACGTGCTGGATTTTACCTCCCATGCCAACCGGGAGACGGCAAAACGGATTCTGGCCGGCCGGGATTACCTGTTCTGCGCGGGCAATCACGAGTTCTGCCCACGGGTCGGCATTCCGGATACCTTTGAGCAAAAGCATCGGGTTTACGACGAGATTCAGTCGCTGTTCCGCGGGGACATGGGCTTTGAGAGCCGGATCGTGGGCGGCGTCAATGTCATCGCCATGGACAACAGCTATTGCGTATGGACCGGGGAGCAGTTTGAACGGCTGCAAGCCGAGATCGGGCGCGGGCTGCCCTGTATTCTGTTCTGCCATACGCCGCTCACCTGCAAAGAGATGTGGCACAAGCCCTCGCTGCCCAGCCTTCCGGTGCCCGAGGAGGTGGCGGAGCTGACCCGCACCGTCAACAATTATATCATCGGGGAGCCTGGCATCCGGGCGGTGTTTTCCGGACATCTGCACAACAACGGTACCGAGCGGCTGGGGGATAAAACCGGGTACATTCTCGGCGGCCTGTTCAAGGGCATTGTCGGGGAAATTGTCATTGACTGACGTCCGGACGGGCTGCAAGGAGGGGCAGGTATGTATGTAAGATATACGGCGGACCTGGACGACCGCGTTTACAGCGGGAGCGACATCAGCGTTTTCCGCAGGCTGGAGGGCGCCCGGTATTACAAAAAAAGGCTCTACATTTATCCCTCCGATCCGCCCGAAAAGGTCTGGCTGTGGAGCGCGGGCTACGAGCAGGCCGAGCCCGATAAGGATGTGCGCAACCGCATTCTGCCCTCCCGGTGCATTGTTCATTACTGTACCAAGGGCAGGGGCTACTTCAACGGGCAGCCGGTATCCGCAGGGATGGCGTTTGTGGCGTGGAGCAACACGATTCATTCCATCACAGCCGACCCCGAGGGCCCGTTCTGCTTTTACTGGCTGCTGGTCCGCGGCGAGGATGTGTCCTCCTATATCCGGGAATTTTCCTTCCAGGCTGACAATCCGATTTTTGCATGTGATTACATCGGTGAGATTGTCCCGCTGTTCGAGCATCTGCTGAACGCCGATTACACCAGAATCTCCCTGCCGCTGTATTCCGGGGCCATGATGCAGGCGATCCTGTCGTATCAGCTCAGCCAGTCCGCGCGCTCCGACCGCGAGGTGTCGGTCATCCGGAATTCGGGCTACGCGGATTACATCGATTCGGTCAAAAACATCCTTTACGACAACAACTACAGCATGTCCGTGGACCAGATTGCCCACATGCTGGGGGTTACGCCGCAGCATCTGATCCGGATTTTTCAGAAAATCCTTGGCGAGTCTCCCAAGCGCTACATCACCAGGAAGCGCCTGGGGCTCGGGAAGCAGCTGCTGGAAAAGGGCGTGCCGCCGACCGAGACGGCGAATATCCTGAAATACGCGGACTACCCCTCGTTTTACCGGGCCTTCCGAAAGGAGTTCGGCATCAATCCCAGCAAATATGCCAAAAGCGTTGTCCAGGAGTGAAAGGCCCCCTGCGCCGGGACCTGCAACAGGTGCATACGGGCCGGCATCTGCCCCCCGCATTTCCCGTCCTGTGCGCTGCAGCCTTGCCCTGTTTGTCTGGTTTGTATAAAAACGACCTGCTGCTTTTGTGGAAACAGCCGGTTTTTTGGCAAACCACTTGACATTTGCGGTGCCGTGTGCTAAACTGTAACCCGTGGGAAGGATTTTGCGAAAAAATGAAAAAGTTACAAAAAACTTCCCCAAAAGACTTGACAGGAGGGCCGGCGGTCATGTATCATGTCTTGACAGACAGACAGACAGACAGACAGACAGACAGACAGACAGACAGACAGACAGACAGACAGACAGACAGACGGCCTGATTACGCTTTGCAGTAAAGAGGCGTCTTTTTTCGGTGCGGATTTTGCTTCGCGCCACGATACAAACAAGGCAGAGGACTGCTCTGCGCTCGTAGGAGCGCGGGGCGGTTCTCTGCCTGTTTTTTGTCTGTGTATCTGAACCGCGCATCTCACGGCGTGGGTGAAGATAAATCAAACCTGTAAGGGGGTAAAAGGAATATGAACAGGGTATGGATGCAGCCGCTCCGCGCGGTCTGCCTGGTGCTGGCGCTCCTCATGGCGCTCTGCGCGCTGGCAGCCTGCACAGGCGGCGGAGATACGCCGCCGGACAGCTCGTCCGGGGGTGGCAGCAGCTCTTCCGATGAGGGGAGCCAGGAGGAGCCGGGGGGCGAGTTCGATGAGAACGGCTTTCTGCTCGACCACCTCGGCAACCGCGATTACAACGACGAGGAAATCAACATCCTGACGTGGGAGGACTGCGCAAAGGATGAGTTTGACATGTCGTTGGAGGACGCGGCGGCCGACGCGCTCAACGCGCAGGTCTACACGCGCAACACGGTGACCGAGGAGCGCATGGGGGTACGCCTGAAATTCGAATCGGTCCTTGGCAACACCGACCATTTCGACGAATACACGCAAAAGGCGCTCCAGATGTCGCAGTCGGGCGATGTGGACGCATTCGCCTGCTACAGCCGCGAGGCGAACAACCTGGTGACAAACGGTCTGCTCTCCAATCTGCTGGACTTTCAGGGAATTATGGAGTTTGACAGTCCCTGGTGGAGCCAGGAGCTGGTAG
Organism: uncultured Clostridia bacterium; assembly: GCA_944383705.1. GTDB lineage: Bacteria > Bacillota > Clostridia > Oscillospirales > CAG-272 > UMGS1865. The sequence continues at coordinate 9,576 of CALWQR010000030.1, read as the reverse complement.
AGCGCGGCACGGTCAACGGCGGCCTTTACTACTGCTCGGGAGACATTTCCATTTCGCTGTTCGGGGAAACGACGGCCGTGCTGTACAACAAGCAGCTGGCAGATGCGGTCCTGGGCGAAAAGCTCGGGGACTATGCGGATCTGTACGCCATGGTGGAGGACGGCGCCTGGACCTTTGACGCCATGCTCTCGCTTGCCAGAGACGTTGGCCTGAACATGGACGGCGACGCCGCGCAGAAGACCGCGCTGGACCGCTACGGCTTTGTCGGGGAATGGCTCTATTACGAGGCGGTCTACGTGGGCGCCGGTATGACCATGCTGGAGCAGGGCGAGGACGGCAGCGTCATGATCTCGGACGATTGGGGCAGCTCCGCGGCCGACGGGCTGGCAACCCTGTTTGCGGATTTCCTGGATACCGAGGACGCCTATTCGGTTGGTCACTTCAACAACCACGATACCGTCAGCAAGGAGGCCTGGCTCGGCAACAACGCGCTGTTTTATCTGACCAAGGTGGACACCGCGCGCGAGAGCGCCGAGAAAAAGCTTTCCTTTGGCCTGCTGCCCGTCCCGAAATACGACGAGGAGCAGGAGAACTACTACTGCATGGCCGGTTTTTACTATACCAACTGGTGCATTGCGCGCAGCGGCAAGGCGCAGGAGGCCACCGCGGCCACCATCGAGTGCCTCTCCAGCGAGGCCTACCGGCGCACCGCGCCTACCTACTTTGAAAAGGTCCTCCGGCTTCAGACCAGCGATTCCCAGGCGGAATACGATATGTGGAACTTCATCAAGGGCTGCGTGACCATCGATTCGGGGCGCGTGTACGATCTGCTGTTCAATCAGGACACCTGGAACACGTTCCGCTGCGCGGTCAACGACCATCCCAGAAAGTCCTATATCACCCGCTGTCAGGAGGTCCGCGAGCGGATGCTCACAAGCGTCGGGACACTCAATTCCCTGGTCGATCTGATTGAGGGAAGAGCATGAGACGCAGACCTCTGACCGCCCGGCTGCTGCCGGTTCTGCTGGCGCTCCTCCTTGCCGGGTGCGCGCCGTCGGGCGGCGGTGACGGAACCGGCGCGCAAACCTCCGCGGGCTGGGGTTTTGGAACCGGGGTCATGGTGACCGAGGAGCCCGGGCCGGAATCGGAGATTCTGCTGATTGAGGGCGGCCGGGCGCAGTTCGTTCTGGTCTGCGAGGAGGGCGACTTCCTTGGCATTGCCGAGGAGCTGCAGGCTTCGCTGCGGAAAAAAACCGGGGTGGAGCTGGAGCTGTTCCGCTTTCAGCCCGACCGCACGGACGGTGCGCACTGCATCTTTGTGGGCGATTACTGGAGCCGGGTGCGGCCGGAGGAGACGCCCATGCCCTATGACGGCTATGCCTCGGTCGTGGGCGGGGACGGCAACATCTATCTCTGCGCCTCAACGCAGGAGCGCATGACAAAATGCGTACAGCTCTTCCTTTCCAGGCTGACCGCCTCAGACGTGGAGACCGATGCGGAGGGCAAAACGGTCTGCCGGCTGCCGTCCGCCATGTTCTTCACCGTGCGCCCCGACCATCCGCTCGCGGAGGTCAGGCTTTACGGCACGCCGCTGCGCGAGTACCGCATCGTCTGCTCCGCGGACGCGGGCCCGCTGGAGCAGGCAGCGGCACTGCGGCTGGCCGACACGCTCCTGCTGCAATCGGGGTATGCGCTGCCGGTGGTGACCGATGAGACGGAGGCGGTGACGCACGAAATTGTGCTGGGGCAGACAACGCGCCCCGCCGCACAGGTGGGGCCGCTGGGGGAGACCGATTATGCGGTCCGCGGCGGAACCGACGGCCGCATCACCGTGCAGGGCGGCAGCTACTGCGCCCTGTACGGGGGAATGCTTGCCCTGGTGGAGCACTGCGCCGGGGATGTGACCGAGGCCTTCGGGCTCAACGGTTCGGTCTCGGCGGAGCTGGAGGCAGAACGGGCGAGCCCGGACGATGTGCGCATCATGACGCGCAACTGCCTGTTCTGGGATTCGGACACGCTGCTGACCGACCACACCATGCGCGCCGCCCTGACGGCCGAGACCGTCAACCTCTATCAGCCCGATTTTGTGGGCCTGCAGGAGGCGGACAACATCATGATGCCCCTGATCAGGGTCGACCTGGACGGCCCGTACGCCGACCTGCGCGACGACCTGCCCGGTATGGCCGGGGTCAACTATTCCATCCTGTACCGGAGCGACCTCTGGAAATTCGAGGAGGGCGGCGGCGAGCGGTTCTCCAACGATCCTTCGCAGGCCATCTGGGGCTATGTCTGGGGGTGGTTTTCCAATCTTCAGACCGGCAAGAGCATCCTGGTGATGAACCTGCATTACCATTACCGCTCGACAGAGGACAGACTGCCCGAGGTGGCGGTGGTCAACGCGGCGCTGAAAAGCCTGATGGAACGCTTTCCGGACCTGCCGGTTGCCGTGACGGGGGATTACAACTGCACCATCGGCAGCGAGGAGTTCGGGGCGATGATGCAGGATCTGCCAAACCCTATGCAGTCGGGCGTGGAGCTGACCACGGACAACGACGCGGGCGGCTACGGCATCGACCATGTGTCGGTCACCGGCAAGCTTGCCACGGTCGTGCGGCACCGGGTGGTGTCCTATGAGGCCTTCTCGGAGGCCAGCGACCACAAGGCGGTCTATGTAGACCTGCGGCTGCCCTGAAGCTCCCGCAAATCCAAAGATTACGACCATGCGTCGAATCGATAAAAAACAAAAAAGGAGAAATCAGCTATGAAATCCATGCGTAAAACACTTCTGACCCTGTTCCTGGCAACCGCCATGGTGCTGTTGTCCTTCCCGGCCTCGGTGCTGTTTGTCGGCGCGGCGGACACGGACACAGTCGGCGAGGTTGCCCCCGACATCACGGCGGAGACCTACGATCAGTACGATACGTTTGTCATCAACAATGTGGACGATTGGAAAAAGGTTGCCGACCTCAGCCCCTGGGCGCTCGACGGAAGGGATTGGGCGGGCAAGACTATTCTGCTTGGCGCGGACATCGGCGGCACGCCCGAAAAGCCCGTGCAGCTGGCGCGCCTGACCGCGTTCTTCCGGGGAACCCTGGACGGCCAGGGACACAAGATTCAGTATGTCACAACAGAGGGCAAGCAGTTCCTCTCCTCCGATTTCAACGGGGAAATCAAAAATCTGCGGCTGGAGAACATCGAGCATCTTCTGAATTTCAACGACGATCAGGCGTCCAGTGACAGCGGAAATACCGGCTTGATTGCCGGCATCACCACGGGAGACGGAAACGCAAGGCTCACGAATGTGACCGTGAAAAACTGCACCGCCCGATTCAAGGAAGGAAACACCGGAAAGGTCGGCTGCTACGGGTTCCTGCTTGGGAAGGCGGCTGTGGCGGGCGGAACCGTTACCGTTACAAACTGCATCGTGGAGGACTGCACGTTCAACGGGAGCGGCGACCGCGTTGGCCTGGCTATCGGAAAGCTGAACGGCAAGGCGGTTGTGGACGGCCTGCAGGTGCTGGGCGGCCAGATGACGGTTGACAACAACAATGCCGCCGTGGTCGGTACGCTTGCGGGCGGCGGGGCTCTGACGGCAGAGCGTGTGTATGTCACCGGCGTCACCACCGACCCGGAGAGCGAGACCAGCTCGATACTGGTGGGGAACTACGTTGGCGGCAGCCTTGCCATCAAGGTATCCGATTCGTATTTTGACCTGGGCGAGGACAGCCTGATTGAGGTGGTGGACTCTACGCAGACGCCGGGCGTGACGTTTACCAACTGCGTGTTTGAGACCAAAGGGGCAACCGCGCGCCTGGTCCGGTATGTCGGCAAGACAACCGCGTTTACCTTTACCAACTGCATGACCACCGCGACCGACCTGACCGTTGTTACAGAGGGCAAGGGCGCTGTGACCGTAAACGGCAAGGCCAATCTTGCCAATACCGAGAACATCAAGGCGCCCGTGATTGGCGTGGTGTCCGCCGATGTGCTGCCCTACCTCTTCGAGCGCGACGAGAACGGCTTTGTCACCGATGTGAAGGACCAGCTGGAAACCGGCTACTATCAGGTTGCCAGAAATGAGGAGAAAAACACCTACGCGCTACGCTTGATTACCCTTTCGTACATTGCCGCGCCCGAAAAATCGAGCATGACCGTGACGGTCAGGGACGCGCAGGGCAACGAGGTCAAGTCCTTTACCACCGACGAATGCGAGGGCTACGCCACCCTGATCGGCTACGATGCGGACGGCGCGCAGCTGCCCCCTTATGAGGTCGAGGATTTCCATGCGGACCGGTTCCTGGCGGTTGTCATCAAGAACATTCCGCTCGGCACGGCTTATACCTATGAGCTGACGCCGTCCTACGTCACCGGAAACGGCGTCACGGTCACGGGAGAGACGGTGACCCTGAGGATGGACGCCAACGGCGACCAGATCATCGATTCGAACGGAACGGAGGAACGCTGATATGAAGACCTATATGCATCCCGCAATGCTGCTGATTCCCTGTGACGGCAGCGACATTGTCACCTCGTCCGTGGTGGAAAACGTCGGCGTGGTCTTTGACTGGACCGAGGACGGCATTCTCCCGAAGCTGTGACCTGTCCGGCCCCTGCGGACGCTCCGCAGGGGCCCTTCTGTCCCGCCGTTCACAACCACAACACGCAAAAGGAGGCATCCGCCGCAGGGCGCAAACCATGAAGATTTTACACGACGTCCATATCCATAATTTTCTTTCCACCTGCTCAAACGACAACCGGGCAACCGTGGAGAGCTATATCGAAATCGAGCGCCGCCAGGGCATCCGCCTGATGGGCTTTGCAAACCACACCTGGGACGAGACCGTGCCGCTCCCGGTGGCGGATTATGATTTTTACCGCCGGCAGAGCCTGAGCTTTCAGCAGCAGATCCGCCCGCAGATTCCGGCCGACACGGGGGAGCTGAAGGTTCTGGTCGGCGCCGAGACCGAGTATTGCGGCATGTTCGACTGCCTTGGCATGAGCCCCGAGGGCGCCAGACGGCTGGACTTCCTTCTCATCCCGCATTCGCACACGCATATGACCGATTTTGTCATGCCTGCAAGCGAAAATCTGCCTCTGGCGCAGGAGGCAATTGCAAAAAAGCTTGCCGAAACGGTCGATTGGCTGCCGTTTGACGACCTGCTGCGCGTAGCCCGCAGGCTCCCGCACGGGACGGTTGCTCCCTTTGTGACCGAGCGGCAGGAGCGCATCCCCTTTGTCTCCGACTTCCTTGTAAAAAGCTTTGACGGCCTGATGAAAAATCAGACGCTCAACCGGCTTGTCGGCACGCTGCCCATCTCGGTTGCGCACCCCTTCCATCCGGTGGGGGAGCCGCACCGCGAGGAGATTCTGCGGCGGATTCCGGACGAGACCTTCGGAGATCTCTTTGCACAGGCGGCCGCGCGCGGCATCGGGCTGGAGATCAACCCCTGGACGACCGATGAGGAGGAGCGGATGTTCCGCATTGCCCGCGCCTGCGGCTGTCGCTTCACGCTCGGCAGCGACGCGCACACCCGCGCCGAGCTGTCCGATATCCGCCGCCAGCAGTCCCGCCTGGACAGCCTTGGCCTGACCGAGGACGACCTGATGGACTTTGTGCGGATCTGAGCTCCGGGCCCCGGAGAAAACGCCCGCCCCGCACCCGATTCCCACCGTCCAAACAGACAGACGGCTGCTCACCCCGAAAGGGAAGTGGGCAGCCGTCCGTTTTGCCGTGTGCTGTCTGTCCGGAGGCTTTTGGGAAGCACCTCCCGGCTCCCCGCTGCGCATTGTTGCGCATTCGACAGAACGGCGTTGATTTTTTGCCGATTCCGCCGCCGTTCTTGACAGAAAGCCCCGGACATCCTATAATATAAAGAGAGCAACGGCAGAAGCCTTCCGGCATCTGCGCAATTCCGCGCACAAATGCGCAGCCATACCGGCTGTGCCGGCGCGCGGGGAGCGCTATCCGGAGGCGGCCGTGGCACACATCCGGAAGAAGGAGACACAAAACAGATGTATGATATTGCTGTCATCGGCGCCGGCGTGGTCGGCGGAATGATTGCACGGGCGCTTTCGGCCTACCGGCTGTCGGTGTGCATTCTGGAAAAGGGGCACGATGTGGCGGTGGGCGCCAGCTGCGCCAACTCGGCCATTGTGCACGCCGGCTTCGACGCGCAGGAGGGGTCGCTCAAGGCCAGGCTGAACGTGCGCGGCTCCGAGCTGATGGCCGGGGTCTGCGAGGAGCTGGGCGTCAAGTACAAAAACAACGGCTCGCTGGTCATCGGATTCTGTGACGAGGACCGCGAGACCGTGGAGACGCTGCGCCGCCGCGGAGAGGCCAACGGTGTGAAGGGGCTGCGGGTGATCGATCAGGCCGAACTGCGCCGGCTGGAGCCCAACATCTCGGAGAACGCGGTCTGTGCGCTTTGGGCGCCCACAGGGGGCATTGTATGTCCGTATGAGCTGACCATTGCCGCCGTGGGCAACGCGATGGACAACGGCGCCGACCTGCGGCTGGATTTCTGCGTGAGCAGCATTGACCGGATTGCCGGCGGCTGGCGCATCCGCGCCGGGGCGGAGGCCGTGGAGGCCGCCGCAATCATCAATGCCGCCGGCGTGTACGCCGACGGAATTGCCCGCATGGTGGGGGACAATTCCTTTTCGATTCACCCCCGGCGGGGCGAATACGTGCTGCTGGACAAGGAGTGCGGCGGCCTGGTTTCGCACACCATCTTCCGCACGCCCACCAAAATGGGCAAGGGCATTCTGGTGACCCCGACCGTGGACGGCAACCTGCTCACCGGCCCGACCTCAGTGGACATGCAGGACAAGGAGGACAAGGCCACCACAGCCGAGGGGCTCTCCCGCGTGATGACCGAGGCGCAGGAGAACGTCCGGGGCATTCCGTTCGGCAAGTCGATCACCTCGTTCTGCGGCCTGCGCGCGGTGGGCAGCACCGGCGACTTTATCATCAATCGCTTCGGCGAGGGCTTTTTCAACGTGGCCGGCATCGAATCGCCCGGGCTTTCGTCGGCCCCGGCGATTGCCGAGTACGTGCTGGAGCTGCTGCGGCAGGCCGGCGTGAAGCTTGAGCCCAAGCCCGGCTACAATCCCCGCCGCCCGGCCATGCACGCCTTCCGCGAGGCGTCGGCAGAGGAAAAGAACCGCATCATCCGCGAGAATCCCGCCTACGGCCGCGTGATCTGCCGCTGCGAGACCGTGACCGAGGGCGAGATTCTGGCGGCCATCCGCACCAACCCGCGGCCGCGCGACCTTGACGGGGTCAAGCGCCGCACGCGGGCGCAGATGGGGCGGTGTCAGGGCGGCTTCTGCTCGCCCTACATCGTCGGGCTGCTGGCCGAGGAGCTGCACATCCCCTACGAGGCGGTTACCAAGTCCGGGGGCAAATCGGTCATCAACGTGGGCCGGACCAAGGAGGTATGAGATGGATACGATGATGGACAGGGTGGATCTGGTCATTGTCGGCGGCGGGCCCGCCGGCATGAGCGCCGCAGTGGCGGCATATGAGAGCGGTGTGAAAAATCTGCTGATTCTTGAGCGCGATTCGCACCTCGGGGGCATTCTGCAGCAGTGCATTCACAACGGCTTCGGCCTGCACCGCTTCGGGGAGGAGCTGACCGGCCCGGAGTACGCATGGAGATACGAAAAGCTGGTGCACGACTACAACATCCCCTATCTGACCGACACCATGGTGCTGGACATCACGCCCGACCGGGTGGTGACGGCCACCAACAGCGAGCGCGGGGTGTTTACAATTGCGGCCAAGGCCGTGATTCTGGCCATGGGCTGCCGCGAGCGTCCGCGCGGCGCGCTCAACATCGCGGGCAGCCGGCCGGCCGGCATTTACAGCGCCGGCACCGCGCAGAAGTATGTCAACCTCAAGGGCTATATGCCGGGGAAGAATGTGGTGATTCTCGGCTCGGGCGACATCGGCCTGATTATGGCCCGCCGCATGACGCTGGAGGGCGCGAAGGTGCACGCGGTCTGCGAGCTGATGCCCTATTCGGGGGGTCTGGCCCGCAACATCGAGCAGTGCCTGCACGATTTCGGCATTCCGCTCAGGCTCAGCCACACGGTGGTGGAGATTCACGGCCGGGAGCGGCTCGAGGGCGTGACGATCGCAAGGGTTGACGAGCGCCGGCGTCCGATTGCAGAGACCCGCGAGTACATCCCCTGCGACACGCTGCTGCTGTCGGTCGGCCTGATCCCCGAGAACGAGCTTTCCAAAACCGCCGGGGTGCCGCTTGACCGCGTGACCAACGGCGCGCTGGTCGATCAGGACCGGCAGACCGAGGTCGAGGGCATCTTTGCCTGCGGAAACGTGCTGCACGTGCACGATCTGGTGGACTTTGTCTCGGAGGAGGCAGAGATTGCGGGCAGGAGCGCGGCGGCCTACATTCAGGGGCAGTCGGCCGAGGCGCTGGACATTCCGCTCAGCGTGGACGGCCGGGTGCGCTACACGGTCCCCCAGCGCATTACGCAGAAAAAGGACGTGACGGTCTTCTTCCGGGTGGCCGACGTCTACCGCAACGTGACCCTGAAGGTGCTGGACGGCGACCGCGTGGTGCTGAAAAAGAAAAAGCCGAAGATGGCGCCGGGCGAGATGGAGAGCGTGACGCTGAAGCCCGAGCAGCTGGCCGGCGCAGCCGGTCTGCGCTTTGAACTGGAGGTGGGTTGAGATGACGCGAGAGCTGACCTGTATCGTATGCCCCAAGGGCTGCCCGCTCCGGGTGGAGCTGGAGAACGGGGAAATCAGGGAGATTACCGGCTACACCTGCCCGCGCGGCAGACAGTACGCGCACGACGAGTGCACCCACCCGATGCGCACGGTGACCTCGACCGTCCGCGCGAAGGACGGCCGGGTGGTGCCGGTCAAAACCAACCGCACCATTCCGAAGGAGCGGATGTTTGACCTGATGAAGGAGATCAACGCGGCCACGGTTGCGCTGCCCGCGCATATCGGCGATGTGGTCATTGCCGACGTGCTGGGACTGGGCGCCGACGTTGTGGTGACGGCAAACATGGAGTAACGGCGCGCAGAAGTTTCTTCTCAAAGTAAATGCAACTTCTAAATTGCACTGTTGCATTTACTTTGAGAATTTACTGCAGAAAAATTTTCCGAAAAAATTGCGGAAAGAACTTGACATTTTCCCGCCGGTGTGGTATAATATGAAGGTCGCAGGGATTTGGGACGGTCAAGTGAAAAAAAGGGAGATTCCCCAAAAAACTTTATCAAAATCTATTGACAAAACCGGCCGGATATGCTATAATAAGAAAGTCGCTGATTATCAGCGGGAGCATAGCTCAGCTGGGAGAGCATCTGCCTTACAAGCAGAGGGTCATAGGTTCGAGTCCTATTGTTCCCACCAGAAAATTGGTCCGGTAGCTCAGTTGGTTAGAGCGCTAGCCTGTCACGCTAGAGGTCGTGGGTTCGACCCCCATCCGGATCGCCACTTTCCAGATACAGCCCTTGCTGTATGCCTCTGTAGCTCAGTTGGTAGAGCAGGGGACTGAAAATCCCCGTGTCGTTGGTTCGATTCCGACCGGAGGCACCAC
>CALWQR010000029.1 GCA_944383705.1 uncultured Clostridia bacterium | reverse complement strand
TGCGATGCATGACGGAAAAGATGCAAGAAGTTGCCCGGTCTGTACCGCCCGGGGGAGCCTTCCTAGGCGGGTCTCTCGGGGGTCTTTCCCTCCGCGACACCTATCGCCAGAGCGCACCAGTCGTTTTCGGTGGGTTGCTCCAGGATTCGGAAGCCGTACTCCGAGAAGCGGCTGATGACCTCCTGGCTGCGCGCGCAGATGATACCGGAGGCCAGCAGGACGCTGTCCCGATGCATCAGCGGGGCAAGGTCGGGGATCATGCGCAGGATGATATCGGCCACCAGATTGGCGCAGATCAGGTCATACGGGCGGCTGCGGTCAACCTGGCGCAGCAGGTCGGATTCGCCGCAGTGAATATTGGTCAGTCCGCTTTCGCGGACGTTTTCCCGCGCGACGCGGACCGCCATGGGGTCCAGATCATAGGCAAAGCACTCGCCGGCCCCCAGGCGGGAGGCGCAGATGGCAAGAATCCCGCTGCCGGTGCCCACATCCAGCATCCGGCAGCCGGGCTTGGTGTAGCGCTCCAGCAGCCCCAGCACCAGCCGGGTGGTCTCGTGCGTACCGGTGCCAAAGGCCATGCCGGGGTCCATGCGCACCACAATGTCATCGGGTGACGCCTCGTAGTTCTCCCATGCCGGTACAATGACCAGCCGCCGGCCGGCGCGGACCGGCTTGTAATAGGCCTTCCAGGAATTGGCCCAATCCTCCTCCCGCACGCCGACGGTTTCCAGCCGGACCGGCTCCAGTCCGATGGCCCGGAAGCGCTCGCGCAGGAAGGCGACGCTCTCGGCCACGCTGCGCTCGGCAGGCAGATAGACCGACACCGAAGCGACGGTTTTGTCGGCGTTGAGAATGGACTCGTCAATCAGGTCGCCGTAGCAGGTTTTCAGATCGATGTCGCTGTAGTCCTCGATCTGCAGGTTGTTGGAGAGCATACTCATCACGGCGGTCAGCCGGTCCAACTCTCCGACCGGAACGGTCACGCGGATCTGCGTCCAGTCGGTGACGCTCCCGTAGTCTCCGCAAAGATAGTCCTTGTCCACCATCGGCGCGCCCTCAATCCTTTCTGTTCTGCCCGAACAGCTTTTTGAAGAACTGCTTGTGCTTGGCGTAGTTGACCTCGCCGCAGCTGTCGGCAAAGGCCTTCATGGCCTCCTTCTGCTTCTCCGAAAGGCCGCGCGGGATTTCGACCGACACCGTGAAAATCAGGTCGCCCCGGCGGTTGCTGTTGTTGATATAGGGGATGCCCTTGCCCCGCAGCGTAAAGGTGGTGCCGGGCTGGGTTCCCTCGGGAATGGTGAAGCCGACCTCTCCCTCCAGCGTGGGCACCTTGATCTCGGCTCCCAGCGTGGCCTCGGCCACGGTCAGGGGCACCTCGCAGAGCAGGTTGTAGCCGTCCCGCTCAAAAAGGGGATGCCGCCGGACCGAGACCGTGATAATCAGGTCGCCGGAGGGGCCGCCGTTGCGGCCGTCGTTGCCCTGACCGCTCAGGGCAATGCGCTGGCCGTTGTCGATGCCGGCCGGAATCGAGACCGTCAGGCGCTTGCTCTCGCGCGTCAGGCCGCTGCCCCGGCACTTCTGGCAGGGCTCCTTGATGATGCGGCCGGTGCCGCGGCAGGCCTCGCAGGTGCCGGTGGTCTGAAAGGCCATCCCACCCATGCGCTGCACCCGGCGGACCTGTCCGCTACCGCCGCAGGCCGTGCAGGTGGTGGCCTGCGTGCCGGGCCTGGCTCCGCTGCCCTTGCAGTCCGGACAGCGGCAGATGCGGTTGTAGCTGACGTCCTTCTTGACGCCGAAGGCCGCCTCTTCAAAGGTGACCGTTACGCCGACCGCAATGTCGTCGCCCTGCACCGGGCCGTTGCGCCGGGCGCGTCCGCCGCCAAAGGCGCCGCCGAACATCCCGCCCAGGATATCGCCCAGGTCCCCGAAATCTCCAAAGCCGCCAAAGCCACCAAAGCCCCCCTCAAAGCCGCTGCCTCCCGCACCGGGGTCGAAGGCGGCGTGACCGAACTGATCGTATTTCGCGCGCTTATCGGGATCGGAGAGCACCTCGTAGGCCTCGTTGACCTCCTTGAAGCGCTCCTCGGCCTCCTTGTCGCCGGGGTTGGCGTCCGGATGGTATTTTTTTGCAAGCTGATAGTAGGCCCGCTTGATGCTGCCGGCATCCGCTCCCTTTTGTACGCCGAGCACCTCGTAATAATCTCTCTTTTCAGCCATTCCAATGACACTCCTATGATTTTTGCCGGGACTGCGGCGCGCTGCCGCGCAAAACAACCGCCCCCGGCCTGCTCAGTCTCTGCTTGGTACTGCCCCGGAGACGGCCTCCGGCCTGACAGCACCCGGCCGCCCGCCGGGGGCAAAGCCCCCGCCGGGCGGCACGGACGGACGACTCCCGGCGGTCTGCCTGCGCAGGACTGCCTCAGGATTCGGAGTGGTCCTCAAAATTGGCGTTATAGTAGGTGCCGTCCGAGCCGGCCTGCCCGCTGTTGCCCGCGTCGGCGCCGCCCTGCGCGCCGCCGGCATTGCCCTGCTGCTGCGCATAGAGCTTTTCGGAAACCTTATAAAACGCCTTTTCCACGGCCTCGGTATCGGCCTTGATGGCTTCGGTGCTGCCGGCCTTCAGGGTCTCCTGCAGCTTGGCAATCGCATCTTTGACGGCCTGCACGTCGGCCGGGTCGGCCTTCTCTCCCAGCTCGTTGAGCGTCTTCTCGCTCTGGAAAATCAGGGATTCGGCGCGGTTGCGGACGTCCACGGCCTCTTTGGCCTTTTTGTCCTCTTCGGCAAACTTTTCGGCCTCCTTGACAGCGCGGTCGATGTCCTCCTTGCTCATGTTGGTGGAGGATGTGATGGTGATGTGCTGCTCCTTGCCGGTGCCCTTGTCGGTGGCCGTGACGTTGACAATGCCGTTGGCGTCGATGTCAAAGGTCACCTCGATCTGCGGCACACCGCGGGGAGCCGGAGCGATGCCGTCCAGGATAAAGCGGCCCAGCGTGGTGTTGTTCGCCGCCATCTCGCGCTCGCCCTGCAGCACGTGAATTTCCACCTGGGTCTGCCCGTCGGCAGCCGTGGAGTACACCTGACTCTTTTTGACCGGGATCGTGGTGTTGCGGTCGATGATGCGGTTGAACACGCCGCCCAGGGTCTCAATTCCCAGCGACAGCGGGGTGACATCGAGCAGCAGCAGGTCCTTGACCTCGCCGCCCAGCACACCGCCCTGAATGGCCGCGCCGATGGCAACGCATTCGTCCGGGTTGATGCCCTTGAAGGGGTCCTTGCCGGTGAACTTTCTGACGGCCTCCTGCACGGCGGGGATTCTCGTCGAGCCGCCCACCAGCAGCACCTTGTCGATCTGGCTGACGTTCAGCCCGGCATCGGCCAGCGCCTTTTTGGTGGGCACCATGGTCCGCTCCACCAGGTCGGCCGTGATGCGGTCGAACTCCGCACGGCTCAGGGTTGCCTCGAAGTGGAGCGGTCCATCGGCCGTGGCGGTGATAAAGGGCAGGTTGATCGAGGCAGTGGTCATACCGGACAGCTCGATTTTGGCCTTTTCGGCAGCGTCACGCAGACGCTGCATCACCATCTTATCCTTTCTCAGATCGATGCCGTGCTCTCTCTGGAACTGGTCGGCCATCCAGTCGATGATGCGGTGGTCGAAGTCGTCGCCGCCCAGATGCGTGTCGCCGTTGGTGGCCAGCACCTCGAACACACCGTCCGAAATCTCCAGCAGGGAGACGTCGAAGGTGCCGCCGCCCAGGTCGAACACCATGATCTTCTGGTTCTCTTCCTTATCCATGCCGTAGGCCAGCGCGGCCGCCGTGGGCTCGTTGATGATACGCAGCACCTCCAGACCCGCAATTTTGCCAGCGTCCTTGGTGGCCTGCCGCTGCGCGTCCGAGAAATAGGCCGGCACCGTAATGACCGCCTGCGAGACCGTGGTGCCCAGATACGCCTCGGCGTCGGCCTTCAGCTTTTGCAGAATCATGGCCGAGATTTCCTGCGGGGTGTAGGACTTGCCGTCGATGGTGTGCTTGTTTGCGGTGCCCATTTCCCGCTTGATGGAGATGATGGTGCGGTCGGGATTGGTGATGGCCTGTCTCTTTGCCACCTGCCCCACCATGCGCTCGCCGCTCTTGGAGAACGCCACAACCGAGGGCGTGGTGCGCGCGCCTTCGGGATTCGGAATCACGGTCGGTTCCGAGCCTTCATAAACCGCCACACAGGAGTTGGTGGTGCCAAGATCAATGCCAATGATTTTTCCCATGATAAAATTCCTCCGTGCGATTGTGCAATCGCGAAAATAACTGTAATCACTGTGAAATGTGTTGTGTGCCCGTATCCGCCGTCCGGCGGCCTGCCGCGGCGGGCGCCCGCGCTCCGGTCAGTTCGCAACCTTTACCATTGCGTACCGGATGACCTTATCGCCCCGCATATATCCGCGCTGGAAGACCTCCACAATTTCGGATTCTCCCAGATTCTCGTCTTCAATGTGCATCACCGCGTTGTGCAGCCGGGGGTCAAAGGTTTTGGTTTCGATCTCTGTGATGCCCATTTTTGCCAGCGCGTCCTCAAATGCCTTTTTGGTCATTTCCACGCCCTTTTTCAATCCCTCCAGCTGGTCGCACGTGGCGGCGCGCTCGAGGTTGTCAAGCGTGGGCAGGATGGCCGAAAAACAGTCCTCGCAGGCATCGTCGTAAATGCCGTCCTTTTCCTTGGCGCTGCGTTTGCGGAAGTTGTCGTACTCCGCCATCATGCGCAGATACTTGTCGTTGGCAGCCGCCAGCTCTGCCTCGGCCGCCTCCAGCCGCTTGTGCAGCTCGGCGTTCTGGAGCTCCAGCTTTTTCAGCTTCTTTTTGTCGGCCTTCTCCTTATCGTTCCGGGGGTCCTGCTGCGCGGGCTGTGCGCCCGGCGCCGCCTGCTCCCCGGCTTCTACCTTTTGTTCATCCATCAGGCTTCTCTCCTTCGTTCCTCGGTTGTTTTCCCGCGCGGATGATATCCTCGATGTTGTCGCTCAGGCCCTCCAGCGTGGCCAGCACCCGGGCATAGTCCATGCGCCGGGGCCCCAGCACGCCAATGGCCCCCAGGGTCTTGCCGTCCTTCACAATCGGCTTGAAGACCAGGGCGGAGTTGTTCATCACCTCCACCCGGCTCTCGGAGCCAATCAGAACGCTGACATCGTCCCGGTTCCCGGTGCCCGAGACCAGGTTGAGAATATCTTCCTTTTTTTCCAGCGTGCCCAGCAGCTCCTGGAACTGCCCCACATCGCTGTACTCGGGATATTGCAGCAGATGGTTGATGCCGCTGACCTTCATCTCGCCCTGGTCCAGCTCTCCCAGCAGAGTGTACACCACCTTGACCGCCTGTGAGGCCAGGGGAGCATCCGCCCCCATGTAGGACTCCAGATTGATGATGATGGGCAGATTGATCTGCTCGGCGCACAGCCCGGTCAGATACAGGTTGAGCCCCTCTGCCAGGCGCGAGACCACCTCCTGCGAGGTGGGCGCGGCCGGGCGGACGTGCTTGGTTTTGACCGTCCCGGTGGAAGCAACCACCACCAGAATGTAGTGCTCCGGTTCGAGGAAAATCGCCTCGAACTTGCTGACGGTAACCGAGCTGAGCCGCGGCTTGATGGCGATGCCGGTGTAGTTGGTGAGCACCGAGGCCAGATTGGATGCGGCCGTGAGAATCTGGTCCAGCTCTCCCATCTTGGCGCGCAGCAGACGGTTGATCTGGGCAATCTCGGCCGTGGTCATGGCGTAGTGCTCGATCAGCGAATCCACATAGAAGCGGTAGCCGCGCTCGCTTGGTACCCTGCCGGCCGAGGTGTGCGGCTGCTCGAGATACCCCATCTCCTCCAGCTCGGCCATTTCGTTCCGAATGGTGGCAGAGGAGCAGTTCAGCTGCTGATTCTGCAGAATCGACTTGGAGCCGACCGGCCCGCCGCACTCAATGTGTGCGTCCACAATCGCCTTCAGTATCTGCTTTTTGCGCTCGCTCAATTCATGCTCTTCCATCCGGACATCCCCCCTTCTGCCGAAGATTTTAGCACTTGAAGTGTTCGAGTGCTAAACTCATGCTAAAAATTTATCACTTTTTTCGTGTTTTGTCAAGTGGTTTTCGGAATTTAGTTGTGAATTTTTTGTAAACATCGCATCCGAGTGCTAATTTTGCGCAAAAAACGCCCGGATTCGGGGGCAAAAGCCGTGCGTTCTTCGGCCTGCCTCCCGCAAATCCGGGCGGCGTGGACAGAGGCCTTGCCTCCCGCATAACCGGGTGATATGAGGCATGGGGGCCAGCCTCCCCCGTACAGAAAAGCCCCCGCGCGTCCTTCCCGCGCGGGGGCGGCCGGAGGGCTACTCCAGCACCTCGTAGCTGATGTTGGTGACCTTCCCTTCGCGCAGACCGAAGACCAGCCGCATACTGCCGCGCGTGTAGGCCAGGCGGAACTCGGTCTCCTCCGAGGGAGCCCCATAGGTATCCTTCACGGCCTGTGCCTCCGCACCGATGGCAACCCCCTCGGGCGTGGCGACCGAATCGTCGCTCAGGATAATCAGGCGGATCTGCTCGTCCGCGTCCCCCTCCTGCTGCCGGAAGGTCTGAATGCGGAAGCCCGGCAGCACATAGGTCACATCCTCACCCGAGAGACCCGAGAGGCAGGACGCCTTGACCGAGGACTGCGGGCTGTGCCCGGCCAGCGCCTCCAGCACCGGGGCGGCCTTGTCCCCCGGGCGCATCTCTACCCCGTCAAACGAAAAGCTGTAGGCCGCGGCCTCCCCGTTCCCCGGGTTGTCCTCGCCGCAGGAAGAAAACCCCATCAGCGCGGCCACGGTCAGCAGCAAAGCGGCAAATTTTTTCATGATGTTCCTCCGTTTTTCTCCGCCTCGTAGGCGTTGCATTTTTCCTGCCAGAGCGCGGAGAGCTCCGCGTCGGCTCTGTGATCCTCCAGCCCGAACGTCTCCCGCAGGATGGCGCCGAAATAGGAGGTCAGCTTCTCGGCGCCCGAAACATTCAGGTGCGCGCCGCCGTCGTAGGTGTCGGTGCTCCAGTCCAGACCGATCTCATCCGCCAGCGGAATAAAATTATAATAAGGAAGGCCGTGCTCCCCGGCGTAGGAGACCATCTGCTCCTCCCACTCGTCGTACCAGTAGTAGCCCCAGAAATTGGTGGGGGCCTTGACCAGAATCAGCTGAATCCCCTTTTCCTCGCAGAGCTCGCGCATCCGGTCGAGGTATGCAAAGCAGATCTCGGGCAGCGTGGGGTCGGAGAGCGGCTCACCCTCAATGTCCAGCTCCTTCGGGACCACAGCGGTCTGCATCAGGTATCCGTTGTGCGTCACGCTGTCGCGGTGAAAGAGATATTGCAGGTCCGCCGCCTCCAGCTCGCTCCAGCGGCTGTGGTAGCGCAGCAGCGGAAAGAGATAGGAGGCAAGGGACTCCTCCTCGGTCATCGAGGCCAGCACGGCCCGCAGCTTGACGTCCGAGAAGCGCATTCCGTCCAGCAGCACGCGGTTGTAGGCCTCGTTCTGCGGCTCACCGTAGCGCATGGCGTAGACGTTGAACACCACGGCGCGGGGCGTTTCATAGCGCAGCGTCTCCTCCAGCAGATAGTACGAATGCCATACCAGCTGCTGCGGCGTGCCGCGGATGTAGGAGGTGATGCCGTACTCGGCCCACAGCGTGGGGGGCGTATAGCATTCGTATACCTCGCAGTCGCCCAGGAACAGCACATCGTGCGTGCTGCCGTCGCCGTAATATTCGGCCGTCATGGCCCCCTCCCGGTTGCCGGACATGTACTTGGGCACCAGCAGCAGCTGGGCAAACCACAGCAGCACACCCCCGCACAGCAGGATGCACAGGCAGGCAATCCATTGTTTCCGTTTCATAAAACCTTCTCTTTCAGAACTGACCGTAGATAAAGTCCCCGGCGTCATAGCCGATGCCGTAGGAGCCGAACAGCAGAATCACAATCACTCCCAGCGTCAGGCAAGCGCAAAGCAGCACCGGGCGGCGGGAGAGACGCTCACGCAGCGGCTCTCGCTTCCCGAGCAGGCTGGCGGCAAACTGCACCAGGACGCCGGCGGCAAGCACGCCCCAGTCCGCCGGGGTCAGGCCGAGACCGGTCAGGTCTCCGAGCATCTGCCCCCAGTTGAAATCGGTGAGGATGCTGCCCCAGAGGCGGAAGGTCAGCGGCACGTTGCGGTAGCAGTCCAGGCTGCGGATCAGCCCCATGAGCAGAAAGGTGCGCAAGGCCTGCCAGCACCCCCAGATACGCGAGGCACAAAGGCGCGGCGCGGCCGCCTGCCAGCGCCGCCAGAGCGGCTGCAGCTCCTGCGAGACCTGAATGCACAGGCAGTTGAGCAGCCCCCAGACAATGAAGTTCCAGCCCGCGCCGTGCCAGAGCCCCGTGAGGAACCATGTCACGATGGTGGCGATGTAAACCGGCAGCCGCTTGCCCAGCGCCGCGCCCAGATGCGCGCGCGACCACTTGGAGAGCCGCTGCATCGGGCCGCAGACCGAGAGCGGATAGAAGACATAGTCGGTAAACCAGGTGCCCATGGTGATATGCCAGCGCCGCCAGTACTCCTTGACCGAGCGGGAGGCAAACGGACGGTCGAAATTTTCCTTCAGCCGGACGCCGAAGAGTTCGGAAACCCCGATGGTGATGTCGATGCCGCCGGTGAAATCCCCGTAAATGACGGCGGAATACAGCAGAATCAGCAGCACCACATAGGCCCCGGTCAGCTCCTGCTCCACCAGGGTGCGCACGGCAATCATGGCGGTATCGGCCACCACCATTTTTTTGAAGTAACCCCAGACCACGCGGGCCAGCCCCGCCCGGAAGCGCTCCCCCTGGAAGCGATGCTCCCCGAAGAGCTGGGGCTCCAGGTCGCCAAAGCGGCTGATTGGCCCCTGGAGAATCTGCGGGAAATACGAAACGAACAGCGCAAAGCGGAAGGGATTGCGCTCGGGCTGCGCCTTCCCGCGGTAAACGTCGATGAGATACCCCATCGACTGAAAGGTGTAAAACGAGATGCCCAGGGGCAGCAGCAGCTCGGGAATCCGCAGCGTGGGCACAAAGGCCTGCACGCCCGAGAGCACAAAGCCGGTGTATTTGAGCACCGCCAGCATCCCGAACCCCAGCACCAGGCCCCCCACCAGAATCCGGAAGCGCGCCCGGCGGTCCTTTGCCTGCCTGGCCCGGCGCTCCTCACGCGGGAGCTCCCCGGCCGCGGCCAGCGCGGTGGCGTCGCGCATAGCCCGGCGGCCCAGCCACAGGCCGGTCAGGTAGCTGACGGCCGTGGTATACAGAATAAAAACCAGATATTCCGCTCCGGCGGCAAGATAATAGAGATAACTGGCCCCCAGCAGGACATACCAACGCCGCCGGAGCGGCAGGCAGTAATACAGGACCAGCGCCGCCGTGAGCAGCAGCAGAAACGGGATCGAATTGAACTGCATGGGTGACCGCGGCGCTCAGGCCTCGTCCAGCCGGGTGATCAGCGCATGGATGGCAGCGGCGCTGCGGAAGTTTTCCGGCAGAATTTCCTCGGCCGGAATGCTGACGTCATACGCGCTGTTGATTTCGGTAATCAGGGTGACAATGTCAAACGAATCGAGAATTCCCTTCCCGATCAGATCCTCCTCGGCGGTAAAATCCACGTCCGGGTGGAGGCTTTTCAGAATTTCGTACAGCTTTTCCATCTTGGTTCCTGTCCTTTCGGGTACTCCCCTTTATTATACCTTTTTCCGCGCCCGCTGTCAATGGCTTGTGGCGTTTTTTCGCAAAAATTTCATGAAAGGCGGGCAACAAAAAAGGACGGCGGGGGCCGCCGGCCGTCTCCCTCCGGATAGCCGGCGGCCCGGGATTCATCCGTCCTCTTCTTCCCGGCGGAGCACCTTGCACATCCATACATGCGGGCAGTGCTCCTCCTCAAAGGCTCCGCCGGCCACGGCATAGCCCTGCTTTTTGTAAAAGCCCCTGGCCCGCACCTGCGCGGCGAGCCGCACCCGGCCGGCCCCCAGCAGCCGGAGCTGCCGTTCGGCCTCCCGCAGCACTGCGCCGCCAAGCCCACGGCCGCGGTATTCCCGGCGCACCGCAAGCCGCCCCACCACATAATCCTGCCGCCCGTCGTCCGGGAAATACCGGCAGGTGGCGGCAGGGACGCCGTCCAGGTACAGCACAATGTGCCGGGCAACGGCGTCGGTTGCGTCAAACTCTTCCGCGGCACAAAAGCCCTGCTCCTCCACAAACACCGCCCGGCGGATGGCCGCCGCATCCTCCGGCAGGCAGTCATAGCTCCTGAAGTCCATCGCGTCTCTCTCCTCCCATAACCGGCGCGGACCGCCCGGAAGCCCCGGACGGCCCGCACCGCGCTCATTTTCCCCGGCTGCCTGCCGGAGCATCGTCAAACAGCGGCGGGGCCCGCCAGACGTCCGGGCTGACGTTGTAAAAGTGTGCGTAAAACGCCTCGTTGACCCGTTCGCTCCCCGGCGCGCTGCGGAAGTTTTCGTAGCGCGGCTGCAGAATCGGGCAGAAGCGGTCCCCGACCACAACCAGGTGCTCCACCAGCGTCACCTGCACCTGCGCCAGCGCCGTGCGCAGCAGATCGGTCATCTCCAGGTCGCTCTGGGAGGGGACCGCCAGCCCCTTGGGGTGATTGTGCGCCAGCACCACCGCCCCTGCGTGCTTGTACAGGGCTGCCTCGGTCAGCCGGCGGACATTGACCGGCGTGCCGTTCACCGAACCCTCCGAGAGCAGCACGCAGTCAATCAGGCTCATGTCGCTGTTGAGCAGCATGGCGTACAGCCGCTCCCGGGTCAGCCCGGCGAACAGGCCGCAGAAATATCCGGCAATCTTGCTGACGGTATCGTAGCGCCGCACGGGCCCGGTGCGCCCCAGCGCGTAGCGGCGGAGCAGCTCCAGCGGAACCGAGAGCAGCATGGCGGTCCGCAGCCCGACGCCCGGCACCTCCTGCAGCTCGTCCACCGATGCCTCCAGCACGGCGTTCAGACTGCCGAAGCGGCGCAGCAGCTCATGCGCCAGTCCGTTGGTATCGGCCCGCGGAATGGCGTAAAACAGGTAGAATTCCAGCAGCTCGTGGTCGGCCAGACTCTCCAGCCCATGGCCAAGGATCCGGTCCCGTAACCGCTCTCTGTGCTGCTCATGCATTCCTGTCCGCCTCCTTTCCCCGTCTGTCAGGCGCTCACTCGGCAAGAATCCCTTCCAGAAGGGATTCGGCATGGCGCTTGATCACCGCCGCGTAATAGGTCACCACAATGACCTCCAGCGCCCGGTTGAGCCGCCGCTCGGCGCCGGAAAAGGGCTCGACATAGTCGGCCGTCACGCTTTCCACCACCGAATAGACGTCCGAGAGCGCACAGGTCTTGCTCTCCATCATGCGGCTCAGGATGCGGCAGATATAGTCGTAGAGCACCGAATCCCGGATGATGTCGTCCGAGGCGTCGCTGACCGAGCCGTTGACGTACTGAATCAGAAACGCAATGCGGTCCAGCTGCATGCACGAGCGCAGCATGTTGATAATGAGAATATGCGCGACCTGGTCGATGTCGTAGCGCTTCTGGTGGCTGGCGGCCACCCAGCCCCGCTTGGTCCAGTTCTGCAGGGTGGAGCTGTCAATGCCCGAGATGTCCCGGATCTGGGTCATCATCACCCCATCCGAGACAAAAAATACCTTTTTGAGAAAATCCAACCCGGTCAGCCCGTCCATTTCCGAACGGCGCAGCTTGGTCCCGGGAATCAGGTCATCGTAAAACTGCAAATTCATAGACATCCATCTCCTTACACGATATTCTTATTGCTCTGTTATGCAATATCATTTTATCATGCAATCGACTGATTGTCAAGCCGTTTTCCGGGATTTTGGGATTCCTTCTATGATTGTTTACATTCTGTCAGGGCAGACCGCAGCCTTTGCGCGATGGCGGCGGCGTCCAGCCCGGCGGCCTGCCAGCAGCTCTGCCCGGCGGCCGGGACGCAGAACGGGTCCTCCAGCGCCAGGATATCCACCCGCTTGTTGCGCATGACCGGATAGCCGCGCAGCGCCCAGGAAAGCATCATGCCCATACCGCCGGCCCGCACCTCCTCCTCCAGGAAGAGCACCGGGCAGGCCGCCTCGGGCAGCAGCGCGGCCACCTGCGCGGCGGTGTCGCCATAGGGCATAAGCTGCTCGAGCAGCAGCACGCCCACCCGGCGTCCCTCGGCCGCCAGCAGGTCGGCCGCCGCCAGGGCCTCGGTCACAATCCGCCCGTGCGTCACAATCACGGCGTCGGGGGCGCCGTCCGCCGGCGCCAGGCTGCTGCGCACCGCAATGCGCCCCGGCGCGGCGTCCGGATAAAAGGTCTGCAGAACCCGGGGGCTCTCGCAGCCGTTCGGATAGCGGATGGCGCAGGCGCAGCCGGCGCGGAAGGCCTCGTCCATCGCGGTCTCCAGCGCCCCGCGCGTGACGGGGGTGTACAGCCGCAGATTGGGGATCTGCGAAAGGAACGCCACGTCAAACACCCCGTAGTGAGTCGGGCCGTCCGACAGGTTCATGCCCGCCCGGTCAATCAGGAACACCACCGGCAGCTTTTGCAGGGCCACATCGTGGATGATATTGTCATAGGAGCGCTGCAGGAAGGTGGAGTAGATGGCCACCGCCGGGCGATAGCCGTTTGCGGCCAGCCCCGCGGCAAAGGTCACCGCGTGCTCCTCGGCAATGCCGACGTCAAAAAAGCGCGGGGGAAACATGCCGCGGAACTGCAGCAGACCGGTCCCGTCCGCCATGGCCGCGGTGATGGCGCAGATTTTATCGTCCTTCTGTGCCAGCGCGCAGAGTTTGCGCCCCATCAGGCACGAAAAGGTCTGCCCGGGCTCCGGCCGGGTGGCACTGGCCGGGGGCATCCCGTGGTACTTGTCCGGCGTGGCCTCGGCCGGCGGATAGCCCTTCCCTTTTTTGGTTTTGAGGTGAATGATACAGCTCTGGTTGGTGGCCTTGGCGTCGGTCAGCAGCTTTTCCACCGCCGCCTCGTCGTTGCCGTCGGCCGGGCCGAGATAGAACAGCCCGAGATTCTCAAACACATTGCTCCCGTAAACCGCACCCTTGAGCTCCTGCTTGAAGCCGATGAGCGAGGCCACCATCCGCTTGCCGACCAGCGGGATGTGCGAAAGCATCCCCGAAACCGCGTTTTTGGTGCGGATATAGCCGGTGGAGGCCCGCAGACGCGAGAGCTCCTTGGCAAACCGGCCGATGTTTTTGGAGATGGACATCTCGTTCTCGTTGAGCACGATGATCAGACGCAGCTTTTTGCGGCAGTTGTTGAGCGCCTCATGAATCATGCCGCCGGTATAGGCGCCGTCCCCCAGCACACACACGGTGTAGGCGTCCGAGCCGCTGAGACGGTCGGCCTCGGCAAAGCCCAGCGCGGCCGAGAGCGAGGTGGAGCTGTGCCCTGTGCCGAAGCAATCGTAGGCGCTCTCGCAGCGCTTGGGAAAGCCACTCAGTCCCCCGGCCTGCCGCAGGGTGGGAAACTGCTCGCGGCGGCCGGTGAGCAGCTTGTGGATATAGCTCTGGTGCCCCACGTCAAAAATGATATGGTCATGCGGGGAGCGGAATACCCGGTGAATGGCCAGCGAAAGCTCCACCGCCCCAAGGTTGGAGGCCAGGTGTCCCCCTGTGATTCTGACCTGCTCGATCAGATAGGAGCGGATTTCGGCGGCCAGCGGCTCCAGCTCGGACGCGGGAATCCGCTTCAGGTCGTCCGGCGTCCGGATCCGGTCAAGCAACGGGTAACGCAGACCAAAATTCTCCTGATTGTCCGGCATTGCATTTCTCCTTCCCGCTGTGTTTCTTCAATAGTATACCACATCCGGCCGCATTTGTCAAGAATCCGGGAAAATTGCGCGCCGGCACGGGGCTTTTTTCCGCGCAAGGTCACGCCCTGCTGCATACCTTCAAAAAAACGCGATTTCGTGAGAAAAAGCCCGGTTTTTTTGCGCTGATCGCCTCTCATCGCCTTTTTCTTCTTTTGTTTGACTTTCTTTGACTTTGACTTTCTTTGACTTTTGGTGTATACTATTGGCAGACAAAAAAAGGAGGTGTGAGACGCAATGCTGACCGATTCCATTGCCCGCATGATTGAAGAGATGCTGAACCAGAGCAACGGCATCCTGGAGCTGCAGCGGAACGAGATGGCCAGCCGGCTTGGCTGCGTACCCAGCCAGATCAGCTATGTCATCTCCTCCCGCTTTACCCCCGAGCGGGGGTATGTGATTGAATCCCACCGGGGCGGCGGCGGATACATCCGCATCATCCGCAAGCAGATGGGGCACAACGAATATCTGATGCACTTCTTCCACGCCATCGGGAATGAGATTGACGAGCGCGAGGCAAACGCTTACCTGCACAATCTGGCCGACAACGGCCTGCTGACAAAAGAGGCCTTCCGGCTCTGCCGGGCCGCCCTTTCGGGCCAGGCACTGGCGGTCGTGCCGCAGGCGCAGCGCAGCGCCGTCCGGGCCCGCATCTTCCGGCAGATGGTGCTGGCGATGATGTCCGAATAGTTTTGGAGTATATTTTTCCATAAAATGGATTTTTTCAGAGATTGTGACAGAATTTTCATGCGCGAAGCGCTATAATAAAACAAAAGGATACCGGCGGATTCCGCCCGGTAACAGAAAGGATGATTGTTATGTTGTGTGAAAAATGCAAAAAGAGAACCGCAACGGTTTTTTACAATGAAAATATCAACGGCAAAACCCGCTCCTACTCGCTGTGCGGGGAGTGCGCGGCCAAGCTGCGCGAGCAGGGAGAGCTGCAGGACATCACCTCGATGATTGGCAGCTTTGCCGACCCGTTCTCGCAGCTGCACGACCAGTTCTTCTCCGGCTTTTTCGGAATGCCGGCGGTCAAAAGCATTTCCCCGGCCAAAAAATGCCCGGTGTGCGGCTCGACCTACGCAGACATTGCCGCGTCCGGCAAGGTGGGCTGTCCGGCCTGCTACACGGCCTTCGGGGACGAGCTGTCCGGCCTGATCCAGTCGGTGCACGGCACCACGCACCACACCGGCAGCGTGCCCGCGCGGCAGCGCGCAAGGAAAGAAAAGGAAGAACAGCTGGGCCGGCTGCGCCAGGAGCTGCAGCAGGCCGTCAAGGACGAGCAGTACGAGCACGCGGCCGAGCTGCGTGACCGGATCAAGTCGCTGGAAAGCGCTCCCGACCAGGAACAGGAGGACAAATGATATGGCATGGTATAATACAGTAGGAAAAGACGCCGACACGGTGATCAGCTCCCGGGTCCGGCTGGCACGCAACATCAACGGCTATCCCTTCGCCTCCCGGCTGGACGCCGCCGGGGCAAACGAGCTGATCGAAAAGGTCAGCGCCCCGCTGGAGCAGGCCGGCTTCCGCAAAATCAATTTTGCCGACATCTCGCCGGTCATGGCCACCTCCTATGTGGAGCGGCACTACGTCAGCCCCGAATTTGCCACCAAGGAATCCCCCCGCGCCCTGCTGCTGCAGGAGCAGGGCGGCATTGCCGTGATGGTGTGCGAGGAGGACCACCTGCGCATTCAGAGCATACTTCCCGGACTTTCCCTGGAGGAGGCCTACAAAAACGCCTCCCGGGTGGAAAAACGGCTGGACGAGGAGTTCGACTTTGCCTACAGCGAGCAGCTCGGCTACCTGACCCACTGCCCCACCAACCTGGGCACCGGGATGCGCGCCTCGGTGATGATGTTCCTGCCCGCCCTGACCCGGGGCGGATACATGGATTCGCTGGCCTCTCAGCTCTCCAAAATCGGGCTGACCGTGCGCGGCCTGTTCGGCGAAGGGAGCGGCGCCGCCGGCTGCATGTATCAGATTTCCAACCAGATTACGCTTGGTATTACCGAGGAGGACACCCTGCGCAAGCTGAACGACGCCATCGCGCAGATCTCCGAGAGCGAACGCAGGGCCCGCAAGAGCATCACCGGCGAGGCCCTGGAGCAGCTGACCGACACCGTTCTGCGCGCCGAGGGCACCCTGCGGTACGCCTACCGGATGTCCTCGGGCGAGTTCATCCGCCTGTTTGCCGACGTGCGCTTCGGCATTGCGCTGGGCATTGTAAAGGACATCAGCTACGAGCAGCTGGGCTCCCTGCTGGTGGAGGTGATGCCCGCCACCCTGACGCTCTCCTCCGAGAACACGCCGAAGAGCGAGGCGGCGCGCGACAGGCTCCGCGCCCAGAAGATACAAAGCACCCTTGCCCCGCGCAGGGAGTGAGCCGGGCAGAGCCCCGCTTCCCTCCCCTGCGCCGCAGAGGGCAACATCAGTCCCGCACCGGCTGCGGTGCGGAAATTCCGTGAAAGGAAGGTCAGACATTATGGCAACCCGTTTTACCAGAAAAGCACAGAAAGTACTCAACCTCGCGATGCAGATTGCATCCGAGTTGGGTCATACCTATATCGGCTCGGAGCACCTGCTGCTGGGGCTCCTGAGCGAGGACACCGGCGTGGCCGCGCACTATCTCCAGGAGCGCGGCGCCACCGTGGAAAAGGTGCAGCAGGCCGTGGTCCGCATGGCCGGCGAGGGAACCCCGAGCGCCATTTCCAGCTCCGACATCACGCCCCGCACCAAAAACATCATCGAAAACTCAATGGTCGAATCCCAGAGATACGGCCAGAGCTATATCGGAACCGAGCATTTGCTGCTGGCCCTGCTGGAGGAGCGCGACTGCGTGGCGATGCGGATTCTGGAGGGCATCGGAGTATCGGTCAACGACCTGCGGCAGGACATTGTGTCCTTCCTGAACAATGCCGGAAACGGCGAACCCGATTTTTCGGGTTCGCGCGCCGGATTCGGCGGTACGTCGGGCGGCCGGCAGCAGACCGGCAAGGACGGTCTGGACGCCGCCCCGACGCTGAAGAACTTCGGGCGGGACCTGACCGCCATGGCCCGCGCCGGAAAAATTGACCCCATCATCGGCCGGGAGAGCGAGACCGAACGTGTGATTCAGATTCTCTCCCGCCGCACCAAAAACAACCCCTGCCTGATCGGGGAGCCCGGCGTAGGCAAAACCGCCGTGGTGGAGGGGCTGGCCCAGCGCATTGTGGCCGGCAATGTCCCCGAAAATCTGCGCGACAAGAGCATTGTGACCCTGGATATTGCCGCCATGATTGCGGGCGCCAAGTACCGTGGCGAGTTTGAGGAGCGCTTTAAGAACGTGATGGAGGAGGTGCAGAAAAACCCCGACATCATCCTGTTCATCGACGAGATTCACACCATCATCGGCGCCGGCGCCGCCGAGGGCGCAGTGGACGCCGCCAACATCATCAAGCCCGCGCTGGCGCGCGGCGAGATGCAGGTCATCGGCGCCACCACGATTTCCGAATACCGCAAGCACATCGAAAAGGATGCCGCACTGGAGCGCCGGTTCCAGTCGGTTATGGTGGGCGAGCCGACCTCGGAGGAGGCGCTGCAGATTCTGCGCGGCCTGCGCGACAAATACGAGGCACACCACAAGCTCAAAATCTCGGACGAGGCGCTGGAGGCCGCCGTGCAGCTCTCGGTGCGCTATATCACCGACCGCTTCCTGCCCGACAAGGCGATTGACCTGGTGGACGAGGCCGCCTCCCGCCTGCGCATCACCGCACACACCTCGCCCGAGGACCTCAAGGAGCTGGAGAAGAAATTGCAGTCGCTGGCGCACGACAAGGAGGAGGCCATCTCCTCGCAGGACTTTGAAACCGCCGCCCGTCTGCGCGACGAGGAGCAGAAGGTCAAAGCCGACTACGACCAGAAAAAGGCCGAGTGGGAGAAGAACAACGATACCTCCTCGCTGACCGTCAGCGCCACAGACATCGCCGATGTGGTGACCCAGTGGACAGGCATTCCGGTCAACCGCCTGCTGGAGGAGGAGAGCGAAAAGCTGCTGCACCTGGACGGACTGCTCAAGGAGCGCGTCATCGGGCAGGATCCGGCCGTTGAGGCCGTCAGCCGCGCCATCCGCCGTGGCAGAATGGGCCTGAAGGACCCCCGCCGCCCGATTGGTTCCTTCATCTTCATGGGCCCCACCGGCATCGGCAAAACCGAGCTGGCCAAGGCCCTGGCAGAGGTGATGTTCGGCAGTCCCTCGGCCATGATCCGGCTGGATATGTCGGAGTATATGGAAAAGCACAGCGTCTCCAAGCTCATCGGCTCGCCTCCCGGCTATGTCGGCTATGAGGAGGGCGGACAGCTGACCGAAAAAATCCGCCGCAAGCCCTATTCGGTGGTGTTGTTCGACGAAATCGAAAAGGCGCACCCCGACGTCTTCAACATCCTGTTGCAGGTGCTGGAGGACGGTGTGCTGACCGACTCGCAGGGACGGCATGTGGACTTCCGCAACACCATCCTGATTCTGACCTCCAATGTGGGCGCCAGCGAAATCGGCGGGACCAAGGCGCTGGGCTTTACCTCCACGCCCGCGTCGGACGCGGACGACGCCGCCCGCCGCGAGCGCATGATGAACGCGCTCAAGAGCACCTTCCGGCCCGAATTCCTCAACCGGATTGACGACATTATCATCTTCAACAGCCTGCGCCAGGAGGACATTGAGGCCATTGCCGGGCTGATGCTGGACGATGTGAAAAAACGGATCGGCGACCTGGGCATTACCGTCAGCTTCGACCCGTCTGTGGCGGCGCTGCTGGCCAAGGAGGGCTTTGACCCCACCTATGGCGCCCGTCCGCTCCGCCGCGCCGTGGTGCGCATGGTGGAGGACGCCTTCTCCACCGAAATGCTGGAGGGCAAAATCCAGGCCGGCGACTCGATCACTGCAAAAGCCAACGACGGCAAGATCGTCTTCAGCAAGGATTGAGAAGACCTTGGAGAGACCCGCCTCCCCCGGAGAGGCCGGTCCCTC
>CALWQR010000028.1 GCA_944383705.1 uncultured Clostridia bacterium | reverse complement strand
AGGCGGGGTTCTCCAGCAAATCCCGGGCACAGTTGAGCGCATTGAACAGGCGCGGAATTCCCATATACGGCATGGCGTGCACCAGTGCGCAAACCACCTCTTCGCGGCTGTTGCCGGCCCGGAGCGCGCCGGCGACATGGGCGCGGACCTGTGTTTCGGCACCGCCCATGGCGGCCAGCAGGGGTACGGTCAGCAGCTCGCGTTCCCGCCCGGCAAGAAAGCGCCGGGTGGCAAAATCCCCGAAGCAGAGCCCGGTGAGATATTGCGGGACGGCCTCGGCAAAGCCGCCGGGCAGCCAGGTATAGCGGTCGGCGATTTCGGTTCCGTACAGCGGGGCCTGCAGGGCCAGGCCCTTTTCCAGGCGGGTCTGCTCGGTTACGGTTCCGGCCTCCTCCAGCGGCAGGGGGATTCCGGCGGCCAGGAATGCCTCGTTCATGGCAGAAATGGCGTTGAGCGTTTTCGGGAATCCGATGTACGGCGCGCATTGATACACTGCCTCGCGGATTTCCTCCGGCCGGACGCCGATGTGCAGGCAGGCGCCGGTGTGGGCGCGGAGCTGTGGCAGTGTCTGATTGACCGCCAGCACTGTGACGGTAATCAGCTCGCGCATCCGGCTGTCCAGCGTTCCCTGCCAGCAGACCTCGCCGAAGATGAAGCGCTGCAGAATGCGCATGAATTCGGGGTCGCTCCCTTCGGCGCCGGCCGGCTTGCCGCCAAACAGCTCGCCGTATTTCTGTTCGCATTGTGAAATTCTGTCCGTCATTGTTCTGTTTTCCTTTCTTCATTTGCTTCTGAAATCGGAGGTCAGCCGCTCGCCCGGGTATGGCACAAACGGGCGGACGGCTTTCTCTGTTTGGCAAATGACCGATTTGCGGAGCTTTGCCCTGTGGATGGCGCGCTTCCCTCCAAGGGCTTCTCCTGCGGCAGCTATCTTTCAACCGACGTCAGACGTGGTATTTGAATTGTTTGCGGTAGGCGGAGGGGGACATGCCGCGGTGGGCCTTGAACTGGCGGAAGAAATAGTTTGCGTCCGCAAAGCCGGATTCCTCGGCCACCTCGGAAATGCTCATCTCGGTTTCGGTCAGCAGCCGCTCGGCCTGCCCCAGGCGCTTGTTGTTGAGATAGGTGAAAATGGTCATGCCGAACTCCCGGCGGAAGTGCTCGGTCAGCGTCACCGTGCTGCAATGCAGGTGCATACTCAGGTCGGCCAGTGTAATTTTGCTGGTGTAATTCTGCCGGATGTAGTCCTTGGTCAGCTGCCCCAGCGTCTTTTTCGGGAAGAAGAGCAGATCGTTGGATTCGATGTGCCGTGCGAAAATATTCAGCGTGCGCAGATAGGTGTCCCACTGGTCGGCGGAGAGCCGGGGCAGCTGATCGATGTATTTCCGGAAAACGTCGGCGCTGCCCAGCTCGGGATAAAAAGCGGTGACCTTTTCCAGCACCTTTTCGGCCTGTCCCGGCCGGTCCGGCAGACCCTGTCCCATCATCAGGTAGCCCAGCAGCAGCTTGCCCTGATAAATCGGCGCCACGGCCTCCACCAGCCCGAAGGGACATTCATAGCTGAAGACCTCCTTTTGCGCAGCGGCCCGGCGGAAGCCGGTCACGTCGGAGGCGGCGCACATCTCGGAGCTCTTTTTGCGGAAGTGCAGGTATCTGCAAAAATTTTTGGGGCGCATTTCGGTGTTCTGCTGCGGCTCAAAGGCGGCGCACCACCGGTACTCGCCGTCCCACAGGGAGACGGTCAGGTTGGTGATGCGGCACAGGGTGCGCAGCACCTCATCCAATGTTTCGTTGGTCATGTCCGGCGGCCTCCTTCCGTAAACATACGCTGCTTATATTATATCAGATTTTTGCCGCAAATGCAAGCCGGAAAGCAAAATCGCTGCCGCGCAGAGCGGCAACCGGGCGCGCCTGCACCTTCTGTGCCGGTGCGGGGCAGCGTTTGGGTATCCTTGGGGGTTCCTGCGCCGGCGCGGGTCGGTCAGACAGCTGCAAGCCGTTCCGCAAAGCCGGCCGCCAGGCCCCGCAGCAGCTCGCCTGCGCGACGCATGGAGTCCTCCTGCGAGGCCGCAAGGTCGGAAATGGCAAGAATTTCGCGGATGCCCATGGCAAGCAGCCGGTCCCCGCCGTCGCCCACGCATCCGACAAAGGCATATACCGGGACGCCGCGGGCGCCCGCGGCCCTGGCCACGCCGCCAACGGCTTTGCCGAACAGGCTCTGCCGGTCCAGTCTCCCCTCCCCGGTGATGACCAGATCGGCGCCCGTCAGCGCCCGGTCAAAGCGCAGCGCATCGAGCACGGCCTCAATGCCGGAGCAGATTGCGGCGTCCGCAAACGCCAGCAGCGGCGCGGCAAGACCGCCGCCGGCCCCGCAGCCCGCAATGTCGGCCACCGGCCGGCCGCAGAGTGCGCGGAGCAGGCCGGCGTAGTGCGCCATGCCGCGCTCCATTTCGGCCAGCTCCCGGTCGTCCGCGCCCTTTTGCCGGGCATAGACAAGGGTTGCCCCCTCCGGTCCGCACAGGGGATTGCGCACGTCCGTGGCAACGGTCAGGCGGCATTGCCGGAGCAGCGGGTCCAGCCCGTCCGGCCCGATGGAGGCGATTTCCGAAAGCGTCCCGCCCGTCGGGAGAAACACGCTGCCGTCTGCCCGTCGGAATTCTGCCCCCAGCGCGGCAAGCATTCCGCAGCCCCCGTCATTGGTGGCGCTGCCGCCCACGGTCAGCAGAATCTGCCGGCATCCGCGGTGCAGGGCATGGCGCATCAGCTCCCCCACTCCGTAGGTGGTAGTCTCTGCGGCGCGGCGGCGCCCGGGCGGCACCAGGGTCAGCCCGGCGGCGCCTGCCATCTCAATCACCGCGCTCCCGTCCAACGCTCCGTACTGCGCGCGGCAGGGGGAGCCGTCCGGCCCCGTGACGGTTACAGAGATCCGGCACCCGGGCGGCACCAGGGCGTCCAGTGTGCCTTCGCCTCCGTCGGCAACCGGGAGGCAGAGCAGCTCGGGCGCGGGCGCCCCGGCCCGGGCAAAGCCCTGCCGCAGCCCGGCGCGGATCTCCCGTGCGGCCTCCCGGGCCGAAGCGCTGCCCTTGAAGGAGTCCGGCGCGATTACAATTTTGCGGATGTGTTTGTGCTGCATCGGTCCTGTATCCCTCCGCCTGTAGTCTGTTGTTTGCCGGGGGCAGGCGGCCCCTTGCAACGGCCCCGGCGCAGGCCCCCGGCACCTGTTTTTGAATACAGGTTGCAAAACGGGGACCTGCGCCGGGGCAGGTGTTTCCTTATTTCTTGAGGTTGGCTTCCAGGGTGGCAAGCTCGTCGTAGAGCTCGCGGGGCATCCGGTCGCCTACCAGCTGGTAGAACTCCTTGATGTTCTCCACATCGGTCAGCCAGCTTTCGCGGTCCACGGTCAGCAGCTCGCGCATGGTATCCAGCGTGACGCCGTCCAGACCCTCGATGTTGATGTCCTCGGGCTTGGGCACATAGCCGATCGGGGTCTCCACCGCGTCCACCTTGCCGGCGCAGCGCGCCAGAATCCACATCAGCACGCGCATGTTGTCACCGAAGCCCGGCCAGATGAAGTGGCCCTCGGCGTCGGTGCGGAACCAGTTGACATGGAAGATTTTCGGCGGATTGGCGGTCTTTTTGCCCATTTCCAGCCAATGTGCGAAGTAATCGCCCATATTGTAGCCCACAAACGGACGCATGGCCATCGGGTCGCGGCGCACCACGCCAACGGCGCCGGCCGCCGCAGCGGTGGTCTCGGAGGCCATGATCGAGCCGACAAAGGTGCCGTGCTGCCAGCTGCGGGATTCGTACACCAGGGGCGCGGTTTTGGCGCGTCTGCCGCCGAAGATGATGGCGGTCAGCGGCACGCCCTTGGGGTTGTTGAACTCGGGAGAGATGCAGGGGCAGTTGGTGGCCATGGCCGTGAAGCGGGAGTTGGGATGCGCGCAGGAGGTGTTGACCTTGTCGGCCTTGTCGTACTTCGAGGCATCCCACTTCTCGCCCTTCCAGTTGAGGGCGTTGGCGGGTGCCGGGGTGTCCATGCCCTCCCACCAGACCGTGTTGTCGTCCAGGTTGAGGCCGACGTTGGTGAAGATGCAGTTCTTCTTGGTGGTCATCAGCGCGTTGTAGTTGGAGTGCGAGTTGGTGCCGGGGGCCACGCCGAAGAAGCCGTTTTCGGGGTTCATGGCGTACAGGCGGCCGTCCTTGCCCACACGGATCCAGGCGATGTCATCGCCCACGGTCCAGACCTTGTAGCCGGCCTTTTTGTAGACCTCGGGCGGAATCAGCATGGCCAGGTTGGTCTTGCCGCAGGCCGAGGGGAAGGCGGCGGCAATGTACTTGGTCTCGCCGTTCGGGGCCTCCAGGCCCAGGATGAGCATGTGCTCGGCCATCCAGCCCTCTTTTCTGCCGAGGTAGGAGGCAATGCGCAGCGCAAAGCACTTTTTGCCCAGCAGCACGTTTCCGCCGTAGCCCGAGTTGACCGACCAGATGGTGTTGTCCTCGGGGAAGTGGCAGATGTAGCGGTTTTCCTTGTCGCAGTTGGCCTTGGAGTGCAGGCCCTTGACAAAATCGGGGGAATCGCCCAGCGCCGCCAGCACGTCGGTGCCCACGCGGGTCATAATCAGCATGTTCAGCACCACGTAAATCGAGTCGGTCAGCTCAATGCCGATTTTGGAAAATTCCGAGCCCACCACGCCCATCGAATAGGGAATGACATACATGGTTCTGCCCTTGTACGAGCCGCGGAAGAGCTTGGTCAGCTTGGCGTAGCACTCCTTGGGGTCCATCCAGTTGTTGATGGCGCCCGCGTCCTCTTTGGTGCGGGTGCAGATAAAGGTGCGGTCCTCCACGCGTGCCACATCGTTCACGGCGGTGCGGTGCAGGTAGCAGTTGGGGTATTCCTTTTCGTTCAGCTTGAACAGCTCGCCCGTGGAGCACGCGATGTCGCGCAGCTTCTGCGCCTGCTCCTCGGAGCCGTCGATCCACTCAATCCCGTCGGGCTGAACCAGCTCCGCCATGGATTTGATCCAGTCGAGTACATATTTGTTGTTGGTCATGTGATTTCTCCTTCTTCCTGGAATTTGTGAAGCAAAGCCAACTTCACCCAGTATATATTTTACACGCATTTGCCCCGATTTTCAAGAGGCTTTTCAAAAGGTTACGGAATGTTCACAATTTTCGTCCCGAATGACACGGAAATCTGCCGATTCTGCATGGTTTTTACAGAGAATTTGCAAAAATGAGCTCCGATGACGCATGGCGACCGGGATATTGGATGCAAAAATGAAGGATGCCGGAGCTGGATTATGCAAAAACCGGGTTCCGCACCGCCTGTGCGGCGGCACGGAACCCGGTGCTCATCCGATGTCGGCCAGAATGGCGCGGCCCATCAGCTCCTGCCCTGCGGCCGTGGGATGAATGCCGTCGTTGCAGAGGAAGGGCGCCGCGTTCCAGAGGTTCAGGAAGGCCGAGCGGATGTCCAGCAGACGGCAGCCGCACTCCTGCGCAATCCGGCTGACCAGCATGGAGTAGCGCTCCTGGTAGCGGTAAATCTGAAAGGTTTCCCCCAGCCAGCGCAGGATGTTGCCCTGCGACAGCCCACCCTTGGAGAGGAAGCGGAA
Organism: uncultured Clostridia bacterium; assembly: GCA_944383705.1. Lineage (GTDB taxonomy): Bacteria > Bacillota > Clostridia > Oscillospirales > CAG-272 > UMGS1865. The sequence continues at coordinate 14,104 of CALWQR010000028.1, read as the reverse complement.
GTAGCGGTCGGCGTGAATCGGCGGGAGATTGACCAGCACCGGCTCCATGCCGGCTTGCCGGGCCCGGTCAATCATCTGCCGCATGTTGCGCTCGTAGCGGTCGGCCGGGGTATGGGGCAGGTGCTCCTCCTCGGGCGCCTCGCTGATGGCCTTCCAGTCAAAGTCGCAGTCGTTGCCGCCGAATTCCAGCACGGCGGCGTCGGCGCGCAGCCCCTTCTCCAGATCCTTCTCCATCATCTGCAGCCCCTGCGTGGTGGTCATGCCCATGCGGGAGCGGTTGGTCAGGGCAATGCCCAGCGTATCGGCCACCAGCCGGGCGGCCGGCGTCGGCGCCAGGCTGTAGCGCCCGCGGCTCTCGTCAAACACCACTCCCCGCGCCAGGGAGTCCCCCCATATCACCGCGCTCCGAATTTTTTCCGTTTTCATTCTCTCCCCATCCTTTTTGTAAATCAGCTATGAACCTTTGTCAACAAAAAGATAACACTTACCGCAAGATGCGGTTTTCAATACTATATTATCACATATTGAATGCGATGTCAATGGTTTTTTTGAAATTTCAGAAAATTCCATGGGCATTTACGAAATTTTTCCCCATTTCAACACGGAATATTCACACACGGCGCGGAAAGCGGATGCTGTGAGCCGGTGGACGGACGGGCTGGGGAGGGCGGGCCCGGCAACAAAAAACGGCCGTGCTCCAGCGGAGCGCGGCTGTTTTTGGTTATCCCGGACAGAAACAATCGCCAGTGGGCGAAACAATCGCCTGCGGGTGATTATTTGATTTCGACGGTAGCGCCGGCCTCGGTCAGGGCGGCCTTCACCTTTTCGGCCTCGTCCTTGGAGACGCCTTCCTTCACGGTCTTGGGAGCGCCCTCAACCAGATCCTTCGCGTCCTTCAGACCCAGGCCCGTGATTTCACGGACGGCCTTGATGACGTTGAGCTTGTTCGCGCCGAAGTTGGCCAGAATCACGTCGAACTCGGTCTTCTCCTCGGCGGCGGGAGCGGCGGCGCCGGCGGCGGCAACCACGCCCACGGGAGCGGCGGCGGATACGCCGAACTCCTCCTCAACGGCCTTTACCAGGTCGGAGAGCTCCAGAATGGTCAGGGACTTGATTTCTTCAAGAATGTTGGTAATCTTTTCGGATGCCATTTTTTCATACCTCCAGAATGGATGATCTGTGATGTGTGCTCCGGCATTGACGGCGCCGGCGGCCGGCGGCCCGGGGCCGCGGCAGCTGCCCGCGGGCAGCAAACGGACGGGGCAGGGGACTTATGCCTCTGCCGGTGCTTCGGCGGCCGCCTCGGCGGGGGCAGCCTCCCCGTTTTGGTCCACAACCGCCTGCAGCGCGTATGCAAAGCTGTACAGCGGCGAGCGGATGGAGCCAAGCAGCTTGGCAATCAGGGTTTCCTTGCTCGGAATGGCGGCCAGGGCGCCGACCTTGTCGGCGTCAATCACCTCGCCGTCCACATAGCCGGCCAGAATGCTGAAGGACTCCACCTTGTCGGCGTACTCCTTGAGCACCTTGGCAGCGGCGACCGGGTCGTTTTCGCTGATGGCGACGGCGGTCATGCCGGTGAGGTACTGCTTCAGCTCACCAAAGCCAACCTCATCGCAGGCTCTGCCGGTGAGTGTGTTCTTCATGACCACGTACTTCACGCCGGCATTGCGCAGTGCCTTGCGCATGGCCGTGTCGGCTTCCACCGTGATGCCCTGATAGTTGACAATCACGCCCGCGGCAGAATTTTTCATCTGCTCGGCCAGATCGGCAACGATCTTCTGCTTCTGCGCCAGAATGGAATTGCTGGGCATGTTCTGTTCACCTCCCAATGTGAAATGGAACGAAAAAAGTCTTTCTCCGGCAGCCACAGCACACCGCGAGAAAGACGCAAAAACGCTCTTGACTTTCTTCCTCGGCAGGAAAGCTGTGCTTTTACCGGAACCTGCTGTCTTCGGATAACGCCCTATATTATACCATACCCCGCCCCGTTTGTCAAGCCTTTTCCGCAAATTTATTGCCGGCCTTTTCCCGGTTTTTATGCGTTCCGGTTCTGCGCATCCCCGTGAGCGGCCGGCGTTCCCCGGAACGGGCCGGGGCTTGGCGGTCTGGGCGGGATACGGGAGCCGCTCCGGCGCGGGCTCCCGCGGGGAAGATCTGCCGGGGCCGCCCAGGCAAATGAGGTGGCCCCGGCAAAAGGAACGGCTCCGGCGAAAGAGACCGATCCCACGAAAGAGGCTGCCCCGGCAAAAGAGGTCGCCTTGGCGAAAGAAGCGGTTCCGGCAAAAGGGACGGCCCCCGGCGAAAGAGGCCGCCCCGGCGAAAGAGGATGCCCCGATGAGAGGCAGCCCCGGCAGGGCTTACTCCCGGGCGCCTGGTCAGCCGGGGAAGGACACGGTGACCGTGGTGCCGACGTCCGGGGTGCTGGCAATTTGCAGCTCGGCGCCGTACACCGCGCAGATGTGCTTGACAATGGCCAGCCCCAGGCCGGTGCCGCCGGTTTTTTTGGAGCGGGATTTGTCCACGCGGTAAAAGCGCTCGCAGAGCCGGGGCAGGTGCTCGGCGGCAATCCCGATGCCGGTGTCGGCCACCCGGAGCACCACGCGACCGCCCTCCGCGGCGACCGTGACCCGGATGGCGCCGCCCTCGCGGTTGTAATTGACGGCGTTGGAGCAGAGGTTTTCCACCAGTTCGTAGATTCGCTTGGGGTCGGCCTGCACGGCTCCGGCCCCGCTGACCTCCGCCGCAATCCGCTTCTGCGCGCAGGCGGGGGCCAGCTCGGCCATGACCTCGTCCGCCACCGCGCGCAGATCGACCGGAACGGCCGCCGGCTCCTCGGCGTGGCGTTCCAGGTGGCTCAGCCGGAGCATGTCGGCAATCAGCCCGGCCATGCGCTGGGCCTCCCTGTGAATGCGGCCGGCCTGCTTTTTGGCGGTATCGTCCAGCGTCTGGCGCGCCAGCATCAGCTCGGACATGCCCAGCATCACGGTGACGGGGGTTTTGAGCTCGTGCGAGGCGTTGGCGAAGAAATCGCTTTTTTCCCTGGCAATGTTTTTCTCACGGGTGACGTCGGTGACAATGATGATCGAGGCCACGATGTCCGAAAGCGGCGCGTCGGTGATCCGGCGCACGGCCACCGAAAGCTCGCGCCCTCCGAGCGATTCCTCAAACACGCCGCCCGCGGCCGGGCAGTCCAGAATTTTCCGGCAGAGCGAGCTGTCCTCGACGAGATAAACCAGCTGCCGGCCGATGTCCTGCCGCGTTCCCCCGAACATGTCCAGGGCGCTGTGGTTTGCAAAGGCAACGCCGCCGGACGGGCCCAACGCGATGATGCCCTGGGAGACGTTGTCCAGCACGGCGTTCAGCTTTTTGCGCTCCTGCTCCTCCGAGCGGATGTGCCGGTGAGTGGTTTCGCTCAGCTCGTTGATTTCCCGGAACACGGCGTAAAACTCCGGGTCGCGGCTGTCGGTGCGGATGGGGCGGTATTCGCCGCCGTTGAGGGATTTGAGGCTGTCTGCCACCTCCCGCACCTTGCCCGAAAGCCGCGCCGCCAGCCGCCCGGTCAGAAAGGCCGCCAGCGGCAGCGCCAGCAGCAAAGCCGCCAGCAGGACGGGCAGGGCGGACGCCAGATAGGCCGGCAGGGCCCCGGCCCGGACGGCTGCCGGCAGTCCGGCGGCAAACAGCAGCAGGGCAACCAGGGCGGCCGGCGCGCAGCAGCAGATGAAAATTCTGCGCTTCATGGTCGCTTACGATGCCTCAAACCGGTAGCCCACGCCCCGCACGGTCACAATGCAGTCGCCGCCCCCGGCTGCCTTGATTTTCTCGCGCAGAGTGGCAATGTGCATGTCCAGCGTGCGGGTTTCGCCGATGTAATCCTCCCCCCACACCTCGCGGAAGAGCGTGTCCCGGTCCACCGTGACGCCCGCCTTGCCAATCAGCAGGTCCAGCAGCCGGTATTCCTTCAGCGTCAGCCCCAGGTCCCTGTCCCGGAAGCGGATTCTGTAGGTGTTGCGGTCCACCGTAAAATCGCCGGCCGAGGAGAGGTACAGGTTGGCGCGGCGCAGGTTGGTCCGGACTCTTGCCATCAGCTCCAGGACCGAAAAGGGCTTGGACATGTAGTCGTCGGCCCCCTTGTTCAGCCCCTTGACAAAGCTGATTTCGTCGGATTTGGCGCTGACGATGATCACCGGCACCCGCTCGTTCTGCTCGCGTATGGCGGTGAGAATGCTGTAGCCGTCCATGTCGGGCAGCATGATGTCCAGCAGAATCAGGTCGGGCTGCTCGGCGGAGAGGGCGCGGAGGAAATCCCTGCCGCATTCAAACATGCGCACGTCGTATTCGCTTTCAAACGCGCCCTCGTACACCTCGCGGATGCCCTCGTCATCCTCCACAATATCGATAATGGGTTTCTTCATTCCCGGTTCTCAGAAATTGCTCAGAATTTCTGATGCACCCCCGTTTCGTTGTATTTGGTCCATTCGGCCACATTCACGGCGTGGTCGCCGATGCGCTCCAGATATTTGGCCACCATCATCAGGGCAATGGCCTGCTCGCCGTTGGCCTTCCCGTCCCGGCGGATCAGCTCAATCAGCTCGTCCTGCACGGTCAGGAACAGCCCGTCCATTTCGTCGTCCAGCGAGATGACCTCGTCGGCCAGCCGCTCGTCGTTGCGGATGAAGGAGTTGACGCTCTCCCTTGCCATGCGCACGGCAAGCTCCCCCATGGCCGTGATGTGGGAGAGATTTTTGACGTACCGGTCCCCGGGCATGGTGTACACCAGGTCGCCGATATCGCTGGCCTGGTCGCCGAAGCGCTCGATGTCGGTAATCATTTTCAGCGCCGTGGAGACCTCCCGGAAGTCCTTTGCCACCGGCTGCCGGCGGATCAGGATGCGCATACAGCGCTTTTCAATGTCCATCTCATACTCGTCCACCCGCCTGTCGGTTTCGGCCAGGCTGTGTCCCAGCCCGCGGTCAAAGCGCACCAGCGCGTCAATTGCCGAGGCAATCATGTCGGCGGTCAGGCGGCACATTTCCACCAGCTCGGTTTTCAGGTCCTCCAGCTCTTCTTCCAGCTGCTTTCTTGCAGACATATCTGCCCCTCCATTATATCATATTTCCGCCGCTTTTGCAAGAGGCGCGCGGGCTTTTGCCCCGCCCCTCAGCCAAAGCGGCCGGTGATGTAGCGCTCGGTGCGGCTGTCCTTCGGGTTGGCAAACACATCGTCGGTGTCGCCGAACTCCACCAGCTCCCCCAGCAGGAAAAAGCCGGTCTTGTGCGAGATGCGGGTGGCCTGCTGCATGTTGTGGGTCACAATCACAATCGTGGTGCTCTCGGAGAGGGCCTCGCACAGCTCCTCGATTTTGCCGGTGGAGATCGGGTCGAGGGCGGAGGTGGGCTCGTCCATCAGGATGACGCCCGGCCGCACGGCCAGTGCGCGCGCGATGCACAGGCGCTGCTGCTGTCCGCCCGAGAGCCCGAGCGCCGAGCGCCCCAGGCGGTCCTTCAGCTCCTCCCACATGGCGGCCTGACGCAGGGAGGTTTCCACAATTTCGTCCAGCTCGGTCCGTCGGCGCACCCCGAAGGTGCGCGGGCCGTAGGCGATGTTGTCGTATACGCTCATGGGGAAGGGGTTGGGCTTCTGGAACACCATGCCCACATGGCGGCGCAGGGCGTTGACGTCGGTCCCGCCGTAGATGTCGGTCTGCCCGATGCGGAAGCTGCCCTCCACGCGGCAGCCGGGCACCAGATCGTTCATGCGGTTGAAGCATTTGAGAAAGGTGGATTTGCCGCAGCCGGAGGGGCCGATGAAGGCCGTGACCTGTCTGGCGGGAATCTCGATGCTGACCTCGCGCAGGGCCTGAAGCTCCCCGTACCAGAGGTTGGCGCAGCTGACCGAAATGCTCTGCCCGAATTCCTGCGCCGGGGCGGCGGATTTATCTTTTTTTCGCATGGCAATCTCCCTTCAGTCTGCGTTCCAGCCTTGCGCCGCAGCCCTCGGCCAGCAGGTTCAGGCCCAGTACCAGCACAATCAGCACCACGGCGGCGGCGTAGGCCTCGTTCATGTACCATCCCTCTCCCGAGAGCTGGTAGAGTGCGACCGCCAGCGTGGCGCCCCCGTCCAGCACCCCGTGCGGAAGCGGGCCGATGACCGAGCCCATGGTGTACAGGAAGGGGGCCGATTCGCCGATGACCCGCCCCATGCTGAGCACAACGGCCGAGAGGATGCCGGGCAGGGCCGAGGGGAGCACCACCCGCAGGACCGTGCGCAGCCGGCCCGCGCCCAGCGCCAGGCTCCCCTGCCGCAGCGCGTCGGGCACCGCCCGCAGGCTCTCCTCGGTCGAGCGGACAACGGTGGGCAGCAGCATCATGCTGACCGTGAGCGACCCGGCCAGAATCGAGCCCGAGCCACCCAGCAGCGGCACAAAGGCAATCATGCCGAACAGGCCGTAGACAATCGAGGGTACCCCCGCAAGAATGTCGATGGCCGTGCGGATGATGCGGACGGGCAGGGAATTCCTGCCGGCATATTCGCCCAGGTACACCGCCGCCATTACGCCGACCGGAACCGCGATGATCAGGCTGAGCGCCACCGCCCAGAGCGTGGCGACAATGGCCGGCAGGACCGTGATGCGGTGGCTGCCGAACTCGTATTTTCCCCAGATCAGCGAGGGGTTCTGCCAGAGCTGCGGCAGCCCTTTTGCAAAGATGAAGCCGAGCACCAGCAGCAGCGCCCCGCCGGTCAGAATGCCGGCGGTCAGCGCCGCTCCATGCCCCAGCCGGGGCAGCACCGGCCGGTACGGCAGGGCCTGCCACAGCTCCCCCGCGCGTCGGCGGCCCGCCCGCCGGCGCGGGGCAGGGGAGGCCGGGGCCGCCATGCCGGCAGAGGAAGCACTGGCGGAAGGAATGCCGGCGGAGGAAGCGCCGGCAGAGAGAGCCCCGGCAAAGGGAACGCCGGCGGAAGGAACGCCGGCGGAGGAAGCGGCGGCGGAAGAGGTACCTGCCGGGGCGCCGGCCGGGGAGGCTTCCGCCCGGCGTTTTGCGGCCCGGTGCCCGGGCTTTGCGGCCCGTCCGCGGCCTTCCCGCGCCACTGCCGCCCGCACCGCCCGGCCCGAGACCGCGCCGAACAGGAGGTTGACCAGCAGCACAAACGCCAGCAGCACCACGCCGGTGGCCACCAGCGCCCCCTCCTGCACCTCGCCGGCATATCCCATTTCCATGACGATGTTGGCAGTGAGCACCCGGAAGGAGCCGAACAGCCCCTCCGGGTAGGCCGGGGCGTTGCCCGCCACCATCACCACCGCCATGGTCTCGCCCAGCGCCCGGCCGACCCCGAGAATCAGGGCGGCCGTGATGCCGGGCCGGGCGGCGGGGATCACGATGCGGAAGACGGTCTCGCTGTGGGTGGCCCCCATGGCGACCGAGCCCTGATAGTATGCCTGCGGCACGGCCTCCATGCTGACCCGGCAGAGCGATACCACGGTTGGCAGAATCATCAGGCCGAGAATCAGCGCGGTGGCCAGAGGCCCGCTGCCGTTGTTGGGGGCGATGTGCGAGAGCAGGGGGAGCAGGAACACGATTCCGAAAAAGCCGTATACCACCGAGGGGATGCCGGCCAGCAGGCTGACCGCTGCCGAGAGCGGCCGGCGCAGCCTGCGCGGGCAGTAAAAGGCAAGAAAGACCGCCGTAAAGTAGCCCAGCACCCCGCCCACCAGCAGCGCGCCCGCCGTGGCTGTCAGCGTGCCGGCAATCATGGTGCGCACGCCGTAGGTGCCCGAGAGCGGGGCGTCGTAGGTGTCGAGGCGGTCGGGCGACCAGACCTCGCCGGTGACAAATTCCCACACCCCCAGCTTACCATAGGCGGGCAGGCTCTTTCCAATCAGAAACACGAAGACCGCAACCACGGCGGCCACGCAGACAACCGCCGCCGCTGCGAAGACCGCCCGCCCGGCCGTTTCCCTGATTCGGGACGCCTTCATGCCGGCCTCACCCGGCCCGGTTCAGCTCGCTGAACCGGGTGATTTCTCCAGAGAAGATGGCATAGAGCTGTGCCAGGGTCAGGTCGGTGACGCCGGTGTTCCCGCGGTTGACAATCACGGCAACCGCATCCAGGCAGACGTTGAAGCTGTCAATGCCGTCCTGATCCACCGCCGCCGAGGAAAGGCCGATGACGTTGCCCTTGCCGTCATTCTCCACTGCCTTGCGTCCGACCGAGGAGCCCTCCAGCTGAATGTCAAAGACGTCCTCGGGCGCCGCGCCGTAGAGGTCCGCATAGCCCTTGACGGCCGAGTTGATGAACTGCTCCATCGAGGTCGAGCCGCGGATGACGATTTTGTCTCCCCCGGGCAGGCTCTCCTGCTTTTCAAAGGCGGTTACGGGAATCGGCGCACGGCCGGTGTTGGCGCGCCGGTCGGCGTCCTCGAGGAAGATGCAGCCGGCCTCCCCGGCGTGCGCCCGGGCGGCGTCGCTTTGCAGATAGCGCATGAAATCGGCCGCGCGGGCCGTCAGGGGCTGCCCGGCGCGGGTCATCAGCACGAACGGGCGCTGAATTTTGTAGTCGCCCGCGAGCACGGCCTCGGCCGTCGGCGCCACGCCGTTGACGCTGACAACCCGGATGCTGTCATTCACCGACCCGAGCGAGATGTAGCCAATGGCGTTTTTGTCCGAGGCCACCGCCGAGAGCACCGCGCCGGTTTTGGTGTACTGCACGGCGCCCCCGGCGGTGTGGTAGACCTTTTTGCCGTCGGCGCCGGTCTCCTCCAGGCAGTGGGCGCCGTCGGTGACCACCCTGTCAAATGCCTCCCGTGTGCCACTGCCCTGCTCCCGCACCACTACGGTAATGCTCTTTTCCTCCGTCCCGCAGCCCGCAAGGGCGGGGAGGGGCGCCAGGGCCGCCAGCAGCAGGGCAATCATTCTCTTGACTCTCTTCATGTGTGTTCTCTCCTTTTCTTTCGGTTGTGCCTCTATTATACCGCATCCGGCAGGCGGGCAACCACCAGCGAAAGGTCTGGAGTGTGTAAAAATCATGTAAAATGCCGCCCCGGATCTCCGCCGGGCGCTCCCCGGGCGCTCCCCGGGACGGCGCGGGCTCCGGCGTGCCGCTCCCGGCGGCGGACAATCCGGCGGCGGTCGCCGGGCGTTCATACGCAGGTCACAATTCGGTGGTATAATGAAGCCATCCAAGAAGAAAAGGAGGCGCACCGCATGAAAACCGTTCTCAGGGTGGTTTTTTCGTTGCTGGGGATTCTGCTGTTGCTGCTGGCGCTGGCCTGGGTGGGGCTGAGCGTGGCAAAGTATATTCTGTATGAGGACTATCTGGAGGAAAAGCAGGACGTCTGCACCATTCCCGACCTCAACCGCGGCTTTACCCCGCAGGGCATCACGTATCTGGCCGGGGAGGACGCCTACCTGCACTCGGGCTACAACGGGGAGGACCTGGCGCTGTACTATGTCAGGGGAGAGGACGTGCGCCGCTTTGTCCCGCTGGACGGGGAGGGAACCCCCGCCCTGGGGCACGGCGGAGGCGTGACGACCGCCGGCGATTATGTCTACATTGCCGACGACCACGCGCTGCTGGTTTACAGCCTGCCCGGGCTGCTGGCGGCCGGCGACGGGGAGAGCCTGCCGCTGGTGATGCGCATTCCGGTGGACAACGCCGCCTCCTTCTGCTCGGCCGCGGACGGCAAGCTGTACGTGGGGGAGTTCTACCGCGCCGGCAATTACGAGACCGACGCCTCTCACGCCTTCCGCACCCCAGAGGGGGAGGAGCACCGCGCGATTGTCTCCTGCTACACCGTCCTGGAGGACGGCTCGCTGGCCGGGACGCCGGACTGGCATCTGTCGGTCCCGGGGCTGGTGCAGGGCTTTGCCGTGCATGACGGGGTCATTGCGCTCTCGCGGTCGTATGGGCTCAGTTCCTCCTCGCTGGAGTTTTACGACGGAATGCTGGACGCCGGCAAAACCGTGACCTGTCCGGGCGGGGAGGTGCCGCTGTATTATGTGGGGCAGGCCAATCTGCTGCGGCAGCTGGCGCTGCCGGCCTTCAGCGAGGACCTGGACGTGCAGGGCGACAGGGTCATTGTCAGCTTTGAATCGGCCTGCAACAAATACGTCATCGGCAAGCTCTTTTTCGCCTTTGAGGCGGCGTCCTACCCCTTTCCGGCAGCCGGGGAGTAGCGGGGAGCGCCCCGTGCGCCGCAGCCCTCCCGCGCCGCAGGGCGGCAGAAGGCCGGCGCGGGAGGTTTTTTGCCCGGATTCCGACATTTTTTACCGAAAGATATTGACACCGGGCGCGAAATATGGTATACTAACAGCAATTTGAAAAGGGAATCCGGAATCAGGCGCCGTCCGCGGCGCGCGGAGCCACAGAGTCTTTTCAAAGGCAATGCTTACCGGACCACTCCCGGCCGCAGGCAGGGGAGTCCAGGCCAGACGGACAGCCGGGTCCAATGCCGCTGGCAGCCGTGCGCTGCCTTATTGATTGAAAATCAAATTTTATAAGTTGGTTCCTTCATAACCATATGCGAGAAGCAAAACTTGTGAAACGGTCAATAAGAGTAGTAAAAGTATGATTGCTATATAGACTCTGAATCATCCCGTATGATGTCCGAATATGCGTCCTCCCCCGGCAGTGTCCGCGCTGCCGCCGGCGGCAATGGACGCGACGAATCAAGCACGCAAGCTATGCCTGGAGCATAGCTTGTTTTTTTACGGAACCACGGGAAGGAGGACGATTGATGCAGAACGACAGCACAACGAAAACAGAGCTCGACCAGAACCGCGCGCCGATATACGAGGCGCTGGAGCGCTTCCGGCAGATGCGGGTGGTCCCGTTTGATGTGCCGGGCCACAAGCGGGGGAGGGGGAACCCGGAGCTGGCGGCCTTCCTGGGGCAGCAGTGCGTGGGGGTGGACGTCAACAGCATGAAGCCGCTGGACAACCTCTGCCACCCCATCTCGGTCATCCGGGACGCCGAGCGGCTGGCGGCAGCCGCCTTTGGCGCGGCAAACGCCTTTCTGATGGTGGGGGGCACCACCAGCTCGGTGCAGAGCATGGTGCTCACGGCCTGCAAGCGGGGGGACGAGATCATTCTGCCCCGCAACGTGCACCGCAGCGTCATCAACGCGCTGGTGCTCTGCGGCGCGGTGCCGGTTTATGTCAACCCGGAGGTGGACCAGCGCCTGGGCATCTCTCTCGGGATGAAGCGGGAGCAGGTGCAAAAGGCCATCCGCGAGCACCCCGGCGCGGTGGCCGTGCTGGTCAATAACCCCACCTACTATGGGGTGTGCTCCGACCTGCGCGCAATTGTGCGCATGGCGCACGAGGCCGGAATGCTGTGCCTGGCCGACGAGGCCCACGGCACCCACTTCTACTTCGGGGACGGGCTGCCGGTTTCGGCCATGCAGGCAGGGGCCGATATGGCCGCGGTTTCGATGCACAAAAGCGGCGGGAGCCTGACCCAGTCCAGCCTGCTGCTCACCGGTCCCGGGGTACATGCGGGCTACGTGCGGCAGATCATCAACCTCACCCAGACCACCTCGGGCAGCTATCTGCTGATGAGCAGTCTGGATATCTCCCGGCGCAACCTTGCGCTGCGCGGGCGGGAGGTCTTCCGGCAGGTGGTTGCCATGGCCGAGTACGCCCGCGGGGAAATCAATGCCGTGGGGGGCTATTATGCCTTCGGGCGGGAGCTGATCAACGGCAACGCCGTGTTTGATTTTGACACCACCAAGCTCTCGGTGCATACGCTGGATATCGGCCTGGCCGGCATTGAGGTTTACGACATTCTGCGGGACGAATACGATATTCAGATCGAGTTCGGCGACATCGGCAACATTCTGGCCTATCTTTCGATGGGCGACCGTTCGCAGGAGGTCGAGCGGCTGGTCAGCGCGCTGGCAGAGATCCGCCGCCGCTACCACACCGACGGCACCGGCCTGCTCAGCCAGGAGTACATTGACCCCGAGGTGGTTACCAGCCCGCAGCAGGCTTTTTACGCCGACAAAATCAGTCTGCCCCTGCGCCAGGCCGAGGGCAGGGTGTGCAGCGAGTTTGTGATGTGCTATCCACCGGGCATCCCGATTCTGGCGCCGGGCGAGCGGGTGACTGGCGAAATTCTGGATTACATCGAGTACGCAAAAAGCAAGGGCTGCAGCATGACCGGTCCCGAAGACCCCGACATCCTGCGCCTGAACGTGCTGAAATAGAAGGGAGGCAGACAGATGGAGCTGTGGTTCAGCGAATTCCATACCCCCGACGTCAAGCATTCGATCCGGGTGGAGCGTCAGCTCTACTCCAAGCAGAGCGATTACCAGCGCATCGACATTTTCGAGAGCCCGGAGTTCGGCCGGGTGCTGGCGCTGGACGGCAACGTGATGCTGACCGAGCGGGACGAATTCATCTATGACGAGATGATCACGCACGTGCCCATGGCGGTGCACCCGGGCATCCGGGACATTCTGGTCATCGGCGCGGGGGACGGCGGCGTGGTGCGCGAGCTGACCCGGTATGACCGGGTGCAGCGGATTGACCTGGTGGAAATGGACCCCCAGGTGGTGGAGGCCTGCCGCATCTTCCTGCCCGGCAACGCCTGCCGGCTGGACGATGCGCGGGTGAAGATTTATTTTGAGAACGCCCTGCGCTTTATCCGCCGCTGCGAGGCGGAGTATGACCTGATCATTGTGGACTCCAACGATCCCTTCGGCCCCTCCGAGGGGCTGTTCACCCGGGAGTTTTACGGCATCTGCTACAACGCGCTCCGCGAGGACGGCATTATGGTCAACCAGCAGGGCAGCCCGTTTTACGCGCACGACGCCGAGGCCATGCAGCGCAGCCACAAGCGCATTGTCAACACCTTCCCCATCAGCCGGGTGTATCAGGCGCACATTCCCACCTACGCGGCGGGATACTGGCTGTTCGGCTTTGCCAGCAAAAAATACCACCCGGTGGACGACCTGAACGTGGAGGCCTGGCGGGCGCTCAATCTGCGCACCCGCTATTACACGCCCCGGCTGCATGTGGGGGCCTTTGCGCTGCCGGCCTTTCTTGAGGATATGCTGCAGGAGGTGGAGGAGTAATGCCGCTGGAACGCAATGTGGAAGCCTTTCTGGGCTGCGACGCGGCCTATGAGGAGGCGGAGATCGTACTGTTCGGCGCGCCGTTTGACTCCACCACCTCCTATCGTCCCGGCGCGCGCTTCGGCCCGGCGGCCATCCGGCATGAGAGCTACGGGCTGGAGACCTACAGTCCCTATCAGGACGCCGATCTCTGCGACTATGCGGTGTTTGACGCGGGCAACCTCGAGCTTTGCTTCGGAGATTCGGGCCTGGCGCTGGGCGGCATCGCGGCCCGTACCGAGGAAATTTTGGGGGACGGCAAGCTGCCCCTGATGCTGGGCGGGGAGCACCTGGTGACGCTGGGCAGCGTCCGGGCAACAGCCGTCCGTTACCCCGATCTGCATATCCTGCATTTTGACGCGCACGCCGACCTGCGGGAGGACTATCTCGGCGCGCGCCTGAGCCATGCCTGCGTCATGCGGCGCTGCCACGAGCTGCTGGGGGACGGGCGCATTCACCAGTTCTGCATCCGCAGCGGAGACCGGGAGGAATTCCGATTTGCCGGGGCACACACCGAGCTGCACCGCTTTGGCTTTGAGGGGCTGGAGGACATCGTTGCGCGGCTGCGCGCCGCAAAGGCGCCGGTTTATCTGACGGTGGACCTGGATTGCCTGGACAGCGCGGTGCTGCCCGGTACCGGGACCCCTGAGGCCGGCGGCGTGAGCTTCCCCCAGCTTCTGGAGGCCATCCGCATCGCGGCCTCCTGCCGCATTGTGGGGGCGGACGTCAACGAGCTTTCTCCCATGCTGGACGCGAGCGGAATGTCCACGGCCACGGCCTGCAAGGTGGTGCGCGAGCTGCTGTTGGCGCTGCTGAAACGATAAAAACGGCGGCCGCAGCCACACATGGAGACAGGAAACAAGGCCGCCGTGCGTATCCCGACACAACCGTCGTGCCGCTGCGCTGCCCTGCCGTTGTGTCGCGTTCCGCCCATACCCTCTGCGAAAGGTTCTTGGGGGGCGTGGGGGCGCTTCTTGCAAGAAGGCCCCCACA